>CAYVQH010000156.1:0-4474 GCA_964454105.1 uncultured Halobacteriales archaeon
CGCTACGACACCCACGTCAAGACCGCGACCTACCGGGCGGAAGGCGGGGGACGCTCGGCCGTCGTCAGCATCTGGGAGACGGCCGACGCCGCCGACACCGCCGGCGGCTTTCTGGCCGACCTGCCCGGCATAGTAGCCAGAGCGGGCGAGGAGAGCGGCTTCGGCACGATGGGGATGTTCTACACCGTCAAGCCCGATTACCGGGACGATTTCGTCGAGAAGTTCGACACTGTGGGCGGCCTCCTGGAGGAGATGGACGGCCACCACGACACCGACCTGATGGTCAACGTCGCCGACGAGAACGACATGTTCATCGCCAGCCAGTGGCGTTCGAAGGAGGACGCGATGGCCTTTTTCCGCTCGGAGGCGTTCAGCGACACCGTCCAGTGGGGCCGTGACGTGCTCGCGGACCGGCCGCGGCACGTCTTTCTCGCGTGAGCGACGCGGAACCGGCCGGGGACCGATCGACCAGCGGGCTCCGGATCGTGATTCTCGGGGGATTGCCGGTCGTCGCTGCGGTTCTGATCGGCCTCCTGGTCGGCGATCTCCGGTCGGGGCTGGTGGTCGGCGCGGGACTGGGGCTGGGAACGGCGCTCGCGGCGGTCACCTACCGGCGGCTGATCGGGTGAACCCGTCGCGAATCCGGGTCCCCGCGAGGACGGGAACGCCGAGCGAACGCTACGGAGCGGCGAACGGGCTCAGTCCGCGGGCTGTTTCTCGATCCCGGCCTCCCGAAGGTCCGCGCCGTCGACCGACGAGCGCAGGCTGTCCATGCCGTCCTCGCGGTCGATCCCGAAGTCGTTCGAGTAGAGCTCCGCGACGCGGTCGATTTCCTCCTCGGAGAGCGCCGGGACCTCGCTCGCGGCCGCCCACTCGTCGACGTCCTCGGTCGTGCGGAACGTGGGCGTCACGGTGGCGACGGCGTCGTGAGCGAGAAGCCACCGGATCGACGCCTGGCCCATGGTGCGCTCGCCGTCTCGCTCCAGAAAGCGCAGCGTCTCCAGTTTCTCCCAGCCCGTCTCGTACCACTCGTCCGGACGAAAGCCCCGGTGGTCGCCCTCGCCGAGTTCCGTCTCGGGGGTGACCTGCTCGTTGAGCAGGCCCGAGGAGTGAGGGACCCGCGGAACGAGACTCGTCTCGCTGTCCAGTTCCTCGATCGTCTCGAGGAAGTGATTTCCTACATCCTGTTCGAGCAGGTTCCAGACAAGTTGAACCGAATCGAACTCCTCGGCGCTCGCCCGATCGCCCTCCGCGAGCCAGCCGATCGAGGGGCCGAGCGCCCAGCCGGTCGCCCGGATCAGCCCCTCCTCTTCGAGTTCGTCGAGCGTTTCGAGGATGTCGTCGTCGACCTCCTCGACGTCCGCGTTGTGAAGCTGGAGCACGTCGACGTACTCCGTATCGAGCCTGTCGAGGCTCTTTTCGAGCGCCTCGCGGACGTACTCGGGCGTGATCTCCTTTGGGATCTCACCGTGGCCCGCCTGCGGGTTGTTGTAGAAGTCGTAGCCGACCTTGGTGGCGAGGGTCACCTCCTCGCGCCGGTCGGAAAACGCCTCGCCGACGAGTTCCTCGCTCCGTCCGTGGCCGTAGACGTCGCCCGTGTCGAAGTAGGTGACCCCCCGGTCGAGCGCGTGTTCGAGCATTCCGATCGCGTCCTCGTCCGTGCGATCGCCCCACCAGTCGGTCCCGACGGTCCACGCGCCGAAGCCAACCTCGCTGACCTCGACGTCGGAACTGCCGAGCGTGCGGTAGTGCATGCCCACGAGTACGAAACGAGGCCACTTAGCGAATGCGGAGCACGAAAGGAAGGATAACCGAACCCATTTGAACGGTGCCGCCAAACGGGTCGCCATGACGAAACGTCACGTCTCGCTCCCCGAGGACGCGGAAGCCGGGGTCGAGGCGTTCATCGAGGAGGTCGACGAACGTCTCGCGGGCCGAGAGGACACCTGCGAAGTGGTTCGGGACACCCTCGTGGATCTCTACGGGGATCGGGAGGCCTACGAGCGCTGGCAGGCCGGCGGCGAGGTCTCGCCGGCCGAGCGGGTCCGCCTCCAGGGCTACGATCCCTGTAACGCCACGCTCGAAAGCGAGTACTACGCGGAGAAGGACGAGGAGCAGTTCAGACGCTCGAAACACCTCCAGTGGCTCTGGCGGCAGTTCGACGCCACGCCGATGGCCGACAACGTCGAGTTCGCGCTTCGCTTCCGGGCGATGCTCGCCGATCACCTCTTCGCCGAGTGTGGCGAGGACTGTCGGTTCTTCAAGGGGATCACGTTCACCTACGGCCACAACATCACGGTCGGGGACAACACCGTGATCCACGACGACGTCCACCTCGACGACCGCGGTCGCCTGGAGATCGGAGACCGTGTCTCGATCTCCGACGGCGCACACCTCTACAGCCACGATCACGACGTCGTCGACCAGACCGAGGTGAGGAACTTCTCGACGGCGGTCGAGGACGATGCCCGCGTCACCTACGACGCGATGGTTCGGGCGGGCTGTCACGTTGGCGAGAACAGCATCGTCGGGGCGCGTTCGATCGTTCAGGGTGACGTCCCGGCCCACCACGTCGTCGTCGGAACCCCCGCCAGAAGCGTGCGGATCAAGCCGGGATACGAGGAGGTCGCCGATCCCGTCGAGGAGGGGCTCACCAACCGGCAGGCCGATCGCGAGATCGAGTACGAACTGCCCGCCGACCTCGACCGATTCGACGAGTTCGAACGCGATCGCCGTCCGCCGCGGCGATAAAGTCAAGTGCCGTGATATCGTACATCACGGTACATGGAATCGGTGGGGCTGCTCGCGTTCGGCGTGTGTACGCTCAGCCTGGTGGCGCTGTTCGTTTACTGGCGCGTGCTCGACCGGGACCCGGCTCCGATCGACACCGAACCGGACGTACGAAACAGCCCGAACGTCGTTGACCGATCCGAAACGGACGCCCGACGGGTCACCTGTCCCCGGTGTGGGGCGGAAAACGACGCCCACTCGATGGTGACGTTCTGCTGGCAGTGTGTCGAACGTCTGGGACGGCGTTGAACGGCTGCCGTCCCCGTCAGATGCGGCTGCCGGTTGTACCTTTAACCGTCTGGGGGGAGTAGATTCGATCGATGCAACCACGACAGTACGTGCCGCTGATGGTGTCGACGGGCGCGGAGGACGACGACGAACTGCCGGCGGGCGTGGGGTCGGCGATCGAGACGCTGCGACCGATCATCGTCAAACACGGTCGAATGGGAACGATTTCGCTTCTCGCTGGCGGATTCACGGTTCTGAAGGGATTGGCCTCGCTGCGCTCGAACAAGGCGCGGGCGCTGCGCCGGATCGCCGTCGGTGCGGGCTGGATCGCGATCGGGCGCGCCCAACGGCAGGCCTCGGACGCGGAGGTCGAGGTCAGCGAACCGTGGACCAGCGACGAGGACGAGGATGAGGACGAACCCGAGGAGGAGGAAAGCGGCGTGATCGCCGAGGAGAACACCGAATCGCCGCGCGACTTCGGCGACCCCGAGACGGACGAGACGCCCGAGGACGAGGCCCAGGGCGCCGGCGAGGACGCCGAGATCACCGGCCCGACGGAGGGCGACGCGGTCCCCGAGAACACCAAGGAGGGCGGCTCGGAAGGCCATCCTGCCGACGACGTCGAGATGGTCGATGCCGACGAGGACGAGCTCAACGAAGGCAGCCTCCAGACCGACGAACAGGAGGAGGACGTGGCCTCGGACGACCCGGACGAGGACCAAGAGGAGTAGGATTCACGTCGTCGGTTCCGGGGACCGACCGGGAATAACGTCGGACGACGGCCCGTTCATGGCGATCCATCCGTTACGGACCGTTCGAGCGGGTGGGTATGTTCCGCTTCGACCGTCCACGGACGCGTCGGTCGTGCTTGCTGGACGAGTGGCACCTACTCGTCGTTCTCGCGCAGTTCCTCGACCTCCTCGTAGTCCTTCGCGAGGAGGTGGAGCTGTTTGACGGGGGTGTAATCGGCACCGTCATCCGGCTTCTCGAACTCCACCAGCCGGTAGTTCGGCGGGTAGTGGCTGCCGGTACGACCCTCCCACCGGATCCTCCAATCGCCCTCCAGCAGTTCCTTGACGTCCTCGAGCGAGTCGGGTGCTGTCATGGTTCTCCTACCGGCTGGGACTGTGTTGACATCCAACATAACGTTTCGGAATCAGCTGCTCACGACGTGTGCCCATGGCTCGCTGGAATCGTTCCGACCGCTGAACGCGTTCGAGACGGTGAGTCGATCGTGAGCGGAGAAATGCGCCGGCCGGGAGTTGAACCCAGTCGTTTCGCTCGCTAACGCTCGCTTCACTCCCTGCTCAACTTCCGTCTACTGTATTCGCCTCACCGGTGTACTCGCGGCGGCAAAGCCGCCGCTCGTGGGTTCGTTCGGCAGAATGCGCCGGCCGGGAGTTGAACCCGGGCTATGAGCTTGGGAAGCTCATGTCCTACCACTAGACCACCGGCG
>CAYVQH010000157.1:0-4460 GCA_964454105.1 uncultured Halobacteriales archaeon
TGGGCCTCTCGCGGAAGATCGGCTTCGACCCCGCGACCGAACTCCGCTGGGCCATCCCTCGACCCGACCCCGACGCCGAGCCCGACCTCTCGGTCGTGAACGAACCCGACGCCGCGTGGCACGCCTGGGCCGACAGCGACGCGCGGCGCCAGTTGGGGGGGCTCGCGCTCGACCTCGAGGAGTCGTGGGCACTCTCGGAGCTCACCCGCGAGGACCTCCGGCGGGCGGCCGACGAGACCGCGGTCTTCGCGGTGCGCGACGACGGGCTCCGGGCGATGAGCTACCGGGTGCGCGACTACGAGCGCGAGGGCGAGGACGGGCCCGAGCGCTGGGCGGAGTACGGGATCGGCGTCTGGGACGACCTCCAGGCGGGGCGCGCGCTGTTCGCCGCGATCGCCCGGGACGCCGCGGCGGTCGGCGCCGACCGCACCCGGGTCTGGATCCCCGAGACGACCGAGTGCGTCTCGGACGCGGCGTACCTCCGGGCGGGGGCCTCCGAGGAGCCCGACTTCGTGTTCGAAGCCGACCTCACGGCCGACCGGACCCGCCGCTAACCGGCGGGAACAGCGCCAACTCGTCGTCCGCTTCGAGTTCGGTTCCCAAGCCAGCTTCCTGCGTGAAGACGTTCGACCCGTTGCGAAGCAGGTTGATGTGGTCCTCCAGATTCCCCTCGTCGTCGAGGACGCGTTCCTCGAGTGCCGGACGGGATTCGAGCAACGCTTCGAGCGCCTCCCCGACGGTGTCGCCGGGCCCGGCATCGACCGCGATCCGCTTTTCGCCGGCCAGTTCCGCCAGATCGGCGAAGAGTTTCCACTCCATACTCCCTCTGATCCGTCGGACGGAATGAGCGTTCCGCTCGATGGTACGTCACACGGTATCGTCGACGTTCGTAGGGGGAGACATCACGTGACATGGTGAGGAACGGGTATCGCTCGAATATGAACGGGACGGATCTCAAACGACCGTTCCTCGGTGTCGACGGCATCGAATCGTCCGGCCCGAAGCTCGTCTCCCCTGTAGCTGCACACCACCGAGAAGGCGACGATCGAGGACTCGTCGTCTTCGCTCCGTTCCCTGCCCCGATGCGCTATCGATCGGCGGTCCGGTTCTCGCGACGGTGGGATCTACACCGTTGCGATCCGGTCCAGCACGTAGATCACGTCCCCCTCCTCGAGTCGGTGTTCGGGATCTGGAAGGACGTCGAACCCCGCGGCCTCGATCGCCAGCACGACGCCGTCGACGTCGGCCACCCGGGTTCCCACGCGCGTCGCGTCAACGCGTCGTTTGCTCGCCGCCGAACGCAACAACGCACGCACGCTCCGCTCCGCGTCGTTGCTCCCGGCGAGCGTCACGATCCGGTGTTCCTCGGCCTGGAGCGGAACCTCGTCCGTGTCGAGGACGACGGTGGCGGTTCGAGCGTCCGCGTCCCTGAGCTCGCCCGTCGCGACCCGCTCGAGGCCCCGCCAGAGTTGGACGGTGTCGCCCGGACTCGCGTCGGGAGCCGGATCGGCACGCACCGCGACCGCAGCGGTGCCGGGCGAGAGCGTCTGTCCGAGCCCCGATGCCCGCAACCCGATCGAGAGGTCGCGAACCGTCCCGTCGGGATCGATTTCACAGTCGACGTGACCGATCCCGTGGTCGTCGGCCAGCCGCGCTTCGAGGCGCTCGCGGAGTTCCGCGACGGTCAACCCCCGGGGAAAGACGAACGTCGTTCCCGCCAACTCGGCCTTCGTGTCCTCCGACACCGGTTCGTAGCCCGGCGCGTCCTCGATCGTCGCGGGGAGTTCGACGGTGATCACCCGCCCGACGGCCTTCACCAGCGGGCTGACTTGACCCTCGACCGAGCGTGCCCCCGCGAGCACCGAGGAGTTCGCCGCCAGGCGATCGCCCGCACGCCGGCCGGCGTCGGCTGCGACAGCGCTCGCGGCGAACGCGAGGACGTTCTGGAGCGCAATCGACAACGCCAGCGGATCGGTCCCGGCGTCGACGTACTGGCTGAGCGCGACGACCGTGTTGAGCAGAACCGCGACCGCGCTCAGCCCGACCAGCAACCCCAACCGCGCTGGCATCGTCTCGCGAGCGTAGAGGCGGTATCCCGCCGCGATCGCTCCGGTGATCGTCCCCGCGAGGACCGCGAGGCCCACCACGCGCACGGCCGTCCCGAGCGCGCTCACGACCAGCGCGTTCACGCGAGCGCCTCCCGTAGCGCTCCCAGCGCGTCGGGGGTCCCGAGCGCGAGCACCTCGTCACGACCCGCTGCAGGGACACCCGCGGCCGCCCGGCGGTCGTTCCGGCGGATCGCGAGTATCTGGGCACCCGTTTCGGCCCGGAGCCCCGCGGGATCCAGGTCGTGCGAGCCGCCGACGCCGATCGCCCGAACGCGCAGGCCGGCGGCCGTCAACCGCGCGAGGAGATCGGCGGCGCCCGAGTCGTCCGCGAGGACGGTCACCCGGACCTCCTCGGCGGCAAGCACCGCCTCGACCTCGCCGGGTGAGACGGCGACGGTCAGCCGCCCCTCGTCCTCATCCCCGTCCTCGTCGGGCCGCGCGATCCCGAGCACGGTGCCCTCGACGTCGTCAGGCGTTCCCGACGGGACGAGCCGGACTCGATCCCCGCGGTCGGCTCCCGCGGGAAGCAGGGCGGTCACAGAGACGGCGCGTCGTCCCGCCGGAACGCGCCGAGAGAATCCCCCGAGCGCCGGTGCGGCCGCGACCGTCGCGTCCGCCCGTCGGTCGAGCGAAACGGTCACCGCAGCGAGGTCGTGGTTCGATCGGAGCCGATCGCGCACGCGGGTTTCGAGCTCCGAGAGGGGGAGGTCGGCGGGCAGGGTGAACCGCTCCTCGAGCAGTTCCTCGCGCAGTCCCTCGGACAACGGCGGATATCCCTCGACGTCCTCGACGGATCTCACCCGCACGCGAACCTGTCTGAACCGACCGACGCGGTCGATCACGTCGGCCGAAAGCGTCCGGCGGCGGATCGATTCGACGGTGATCCGTCGCGGGAACTCCGCCCCAGTCTTGTCGCCCTGGTTGTGCGCCCACAGACAGGCCATCAACACGATCAACGAGGCGACGACTCCGACGGGCGTCTCGGAGATCGCCGGATCGAGCAGCCCCAACAGGCCGCCGGAGACGCCTGCCAGCGCCGCCCCGACGACGACGACTGCCAGACCCGGCACGGTGACGCCGGTCACGTACCGAAACGAGAATCCGAGCGTCCACGAGACGAGTGCGGGCAACACGCCCGTCAGGGCGCCGAGATAGAGCCCCACGAGGACCTGGGCGAGAAGCGAATCGGGCATGGAGAGTCGCTCCCGGCGATCGACTATAGGCCTGTCGGCTAGTCCAACAGTTCCTCGAGTTCGGCCTGGTTCTCGCGGGTGCCGACCGCGACGGCGATGTCGCCGGCACGAAGGGTGAAGTCGGCCTCGGGACTGGGGAACACCTCCTCACCGCGCTCGACGGCGATGATCGTCGCGCCGGTCCGTCCCCGGATGTCCGTCTCTTCGAGCGTCTCGCCCACGACCGGCATCCCGTCCTCTACGGTGTACCACTCGATGATGACGCCCTCCCCGAGCGTCGTCTCCGGCGATTCCGTCCGGACCGGCTGGAAGTAGGCCCCTTCGAGGATCGAGCCGACGACGCGGGACTCCTCGTCGGTCAGATCGAGCAGTTCCTCCCCGTCGGCGTCGGGCGACTCGCGGTAGAACAGCTCGCGCCGGCCGCTGTTGTGAATGATGACGACGGCGATGCCCCCCTCCTCGAGGCGCACCTCGAATCGCTTGCCGACCCCCGGCAGGTCCGTTTCCGAGACGTCCATACAGCGACTTTTACCTTCACTCGTATAAAGGTAGAACCCTCGTTTGAATGGAAAGGCTATTCCCCGCCCCCTCACATCGAACGACTATGTATCGCAGACCGAGCGATCGTGTTTCGGGCGGGCGCTGAGCATGGCCGCGGAGAACCACCTGCTGGACGTCGGGGTCATGTTCGCCGCGGCCGCCGGAGCCGGCGTCCTCGCGAACCGCCTCGATCAATCGGTCATCCCCTTTTACATCGTCATCGGCATGCTGCTGGGTCCGAACGTCCTCGGGACTCTCGGCCTCCCGTTCGTCGAGGAGACGACGTTCGTCGAGATCGGTGCCGAACTGGGCATTGTCTTCCTGCTGTTTTTCCTCGGACTGGAGTTCAACCTCGATCGACTGATCGAGAGCAAGGACCGGATCGTGCGGGCGGGGACGATCGATCTCGTCGTCAACTTCGGCGTCGGGCTCGTCTTCGGGTACGTCCTGTTCGGGACGCTGCTTTCGGCCCTGCTCGTCGCCGGGATCGTCTACATCTCCTCGTCGGCGATCATCACCAAGTCGCTGATCGACCTGGGCTGGATCGCGAACCGCGAGAGCGACCCCATGCTGGGGACGCTCGTCTACGAGGACCTCTTCATCGCGGTCTACCTCGCGG
>CAYVQH010000158.1:0-4345 GCA_964454105.1 uncultured Halobacteriales archaeon
TCGAGGTCCTCGCTCTCGAAGTCCATGCCGTACTCCCCGGTCTGGATCTCGAAGTCGGAAAAGTCGCCGTCGCTCCACTCGGCGACCTTCGTCAGTCCGGGCCGAACGTCGTCGTACCCCTCCATCCCCTGGAACATGAGCACGCGGCCGAGCTCCTGCTCGCTTCGGTCGAACGTGTCGACGACCTTCTTCGCGAACGGGAGGTGATAGAAGCTGCCGAGGTGGACGTCGGCGTTCGCGGGGTTCGCGAGCGTCTCGATCGTGTTGACGAACGTGCGAACCCCCATCTGGTCGCGCCGGTCGTTGAGCTCGTGAACGCGCGGGTTGAAGTTCGGCTGGTAGTAGAAGCCGAAGCCCGCCTCGTCGACCATCTCGGCGCTCTCCTCGGGCTCGAGGTCGGTGCGAACGCCGAGCTCGTCGAGGACGTGCTTGTACGCACACGCCTTCTGCGTGGGGACGCGGTCGCCGCTGTGGACGACGATCGGCGTGCCCGCGGCGGCGCTCACGACGCCCGCGCCCACGCCCAGCAGCGCGGAGGTGTGCTTGCCGTCGTAGTTCGCCCCGCAGTCGACGGGGTCGCAGTCGGGTTCCGACGTTCTGACCGACTCGCGCATCACGTCGACGTAGGCCGCCAGCTCCTCGGCGGTGTTTCGCTTCCAGCGGTTCGCGAGCCAGAACGCCCCCAGCGTGGTGTGGTCCGGCTCGCCGTCGAGGATCCGACGGAACGCCTCGCTCGCCTGCTCGCGGGTCATGTCGTCGGCCGATTTGGGGCCCGATCCGACGACCTCGGTCATCAGCCGCTTGAGCGGCCACTCGCCGTACTCCTGGGTGGTTTGTGCCATAGGGGCGGGTTCGTCTGCGCGGGGGAAAAGCGTCCCGTTTGGCTCCCCGTTGCCGGCCCGTAGACGGTTTATCCCTCAAACCCGAATGATGGGTATGGAATCCGACGACCGTTCCGGGGTGGGACGGCCGACCGGCGGGACGAACGCCGGCACCGACCGCCGGCTCGTTCTCAACCCGATCAGCGGCACCGCCGATCACGCAGAACGGGTACACCGGCTGGCGGACGAGCGAGGATACACCGTCGTCGAGACCGAACACGAGGGACACGCGACCGAACTCGCCGCCGAGGCCGTCGACACGGGGGCGGATCTGCTGGCGGTCGCCGGCGGCGACGGCACGCTTCACGAGGTGCTACGGGGTCTGAACGGCGACGGGGATGGTGACGGGGTCGGTGAGGGACGAACGCCGGCGGACGGCCGGACGGCGACCACCGCGGACGACGACGCGCTCGAAGGCGTGACCCTCGGAGTCATCCCCACGGGAACCGAGAACCTCTTCGCCGCGAACGTCGGCATCGAGGGGATCGAACACGGCTTCGAGGTCATCGAAACCGGCGAGCGCCGCCGGGTCGACGTCGGGATGGCAAACGGGGAGCCGTTCGCCATGTCCTGTATCGCGGGTCTGCTGGCAGACGCATCGGTGTCGACTTCCCCGGAGATGAAAGAGCGGTTCGGCTCGCTGGCGTTCGTCATCTCGGGCGTCGAGGAGGTGACGGAGTTCGACGCGCTCGACCTCGACGTACGGGCCGTCGTGGACGACGAGGAGTTCCGTTGGACCGGGCAGGCGCTGTGCGTGCTCGTCGGCAACGTTCGCAAGTTCGTCCACGAGGGTGGCCAAGCGAACGTCGAGGACGGGCTGTTCGACGTGGTCATCGCCGAGCGGATGCCGCCCTCGAGTCTGGCGGCCGAGACCATCGCCCACCGCCTGCTCGGCCGGGATACCGAACACGTGGACCACCTACGGGCGAGCCGGCTCGAACTCAGTAGCGACGAGGGACCGATCACGTTCAGCGCCGACGGCGAACTCGCTCGGTACGACGAACTGGAACTCCACGCCCGGCCGCAGGCGCTCGAGGTGTGTGTCGGCCCGGAGTACGAGCCCGACCCGTACTGAGTCGCGACTCGTGACTTCGATGCGATCGGAACGGGGCCGTCGACCCGAAAACGGTAGGTGTACGCCCTCCGTAGTCCGGGCGATGACCACCGCGGACGTCCAGTGGCGGGCCGATCTCGACGACGTCGACGCCGCCATCGTCGACGGGTTTCAAAGCGGATTCCCGATCGAACCTCGGCCGTTTCGCGCCGTCGGGGAAACGCTCGGCATCCGCGAGGACGAGGCGCTCTCGCGCGTCGAGGCGCTCGTAGAACGCGGGATCGTTCGCCGGTTCGGCGCGGTGTTGAACCCGCCGGTGATCGGCTCCTCGACGCTCGCTGCGGTTCGCGTCCCCGAAACACGATTCGAGGAGGTCGCCAACGTAATAAACGGGTATCGACAGGTCAACCACAACTACCGCCGGGACCACGAGTGGAACATGTGGTTCGTCGTCACCGCCGGTTCCCGGGAGATCCGCGATCGGATCCTCGACGAGATCGAGGAGCGAACCGGCTGTACCGTGCTCGATCTCCCGATGTTGACGGACTTCTACATCGACCTCGAGTTTCCCGTGGTCAACGCCGATCGGTTTGCCCGCGAATCGATCCCCGGAACGGAGCGGGTCGAAGCGACGACGATCAGCGAGGACGCGACGGGTGACCTCTCGGCGCTCGATACGGCGGTTCTCCTCGAGATCCAGGAGGGGTTGCCGCTGTCCCCGACTCCCTACGCCGACGTGGCACGGGCGATCGGATACGGGACGGGGGACGTGATCGATTCGGTTTCGCAGCTTCTGGAGGCGGGCTGTATCAAGCGGATCGGCTGTGTGATCAACCACGTCATGACGGGTTTCGACGCCAACTGCATGGTCGTCTGGAACGTCCCCGACGGGGAACTCGACGAGCGTGGGCGGACGGTCGGGGCGCTTCCCGCCGTCACGCTCTGTTATCACCGCCCCCGACGGAGCGAGCTGGGCTGGGAGTACAACCTCTTTACGATGATCCACGGTCGGGAGCCGGCGGCCGTCGACGCCAGGATCGACGAGCTCGCGGCAGAACACCTGCCCTACGACCACGAGCGCCTCTACTCGACGGGAACGCTGAAACAGACTGGCGCGCGCTACGACGAACTGTTGGCGTCGAGCGTGGACGACTGATCCACGAGCCGGACGCGGGCGAACGGGCAGGTCCACGTTTTAGCGTACGTCTACGCCGTCATCGGACGGGAGCCGGAGGCTCCACGGCCCGTGCGAGCCGACGACCCGCGAGCGAGGAGCAGTCCCGCAGCCCACGGGAACGCCCGAGAAGCGGGCCCATCAGCTGCGCGCGGTCGTATAGAGGATCGGCCCGATGAAGATCAGCGCGACTCCGAGCAGCTTGTACTCGATCGAGGAGACCGTGTTTGGAACGATCAGAAACAGCAGCCCGAACGCGATGACGTTCAGCGACAGGAGTTTCTTCGAGAGTCCGAACGAGCCGACCACTGCGAGGACGAACAGCGCGACGAGCACCTGCCCCATGTGGTAGTTCTGGATGAAGCTGTCCAGGAGACCAAGCGGGACGAACTCGAGCATATTACCGGTATTCGAACCGATTCAGTCTTTAACCTTCCGTTCCGACTGCTCGGAATCGTGCTCGGGGCCCGTCAGATCGAGCGGACGCAGCCAGCCGTACCAGAGCACGGCGATCATCAGCGTGTAGCCGAGCGCCCAGACGATCCGTCCCAGGGTGGGCTGCCCGAGAGCGACCGAGAGCACGTAGTTCATCACGCCAGGGACGACGATGCCCGTGACCAACACGAGGACGAACGCCGCCTTTCCCGAGAGCGCCATGCCGTCGCTACGATCCACGGCCCCCTCAATCGCTCGGTTCTGCGTGCCGTCCGGGTCGGGACCGACGTCCCGAATGGTATATGAGGACGGCCGCCGAATCGGGGCCGATGTCGAGTCGCACCGTCGTCGGCTTCTATCGCGCCTACTGGCTCCCGTTGACGCTGTGTCTCGGGATCATGGCGCTGTACTTCACGAGCGCGCTGGCCTACGAGGACTACTGGTACGCGCTGGCGGGCGCGATCGTGCTCGTCGCCGCACTGGCGTGGCTCTGGCGGCGATACGACCCATGAGACAGCACAGTTGTTTTGTACGCGCTGGCTGAAGGACTGCCATGCGATCGAACGAGGCCATCAGGGAGCGCGTCGCGGAACTGGAATCGATCTACGACGATCAGGATCCGCCCTCCTCCCCGCTGGAGGACGAACAGGAGGCGGTGTTGCTTCGCGCGATCGAGGAGCTCGAATGGGTCCTCGAGGAGCGCGAGGAGCCGCCCGGCTACTGATCGTCGAACTCGAGCGCCGCGGAGTTGATGCAGTAGCGCTTGCCCGTGGGCTCGGGCCCGTCGTCGAAGACGTGGCC
>CAYVQH010000159.1:0-4338 GCA_964454105.1 uncultured Halobacteriales archaeon
CGGTGTTGCCGCTCGCGGTCGTTCCCGGGATCGTCCTCCTCGGCTACTACGTCGCGGTTCTTCGGGCGGTCGGATCCGGCGAGCCCGACCCGCCGCGGTTCCGGAACTGGCGACGCCTGTTCCTCGACGGTCTGCGACACCTCGCGATCACCGTCGTCTACGCGGTCCCCCTCGTCGTCCTGTTGGGGCTGTTCCTCGCCGTCGTCGCCGCGGGCGGCGAGGTCGCCGGCGACGCCGCCGAGATCGGCGTCACGCTCGCGGCCGTCGTCACGGGCGGACTCGCGGCCTGTTACCTGCTGGCGTTCGCGTACGTCCGTCCGCTCGCGCTCGCGAACTTCGCCCGGGAAGAGCGGTTCGGAGCGGCGTTCGACCTCGAGACGATCCGAGCCGCCGGGATCTCGAAGGCGTACGCGCTCGCCTGGCTGCTCGCGGCGCTGGTCTGGCTCGTCGGCGCCACCCTCGAGGGCACGCTGTCGATCGTGCTGGTCGGCTTCTTCGTCGGCTTCTACGCCGACGTCGTTCGGTACCGCCTCTACGGACGGGGGCTGCGGGCGGCGCTGGGCGGAGCCGATTCGGCGCCGTCGGCCGGGACGGCTCGCGGTTCCGAGGAGGCGACCCCGCGGTCGGTTCCTCGGGCGGTCCTTCCGGAGATCGAGGAGTACGACCGCTTCGCCGCACGAACCCGTTCGATCGATCGCGAGCGCGGATGGCCGGACTGGGAGACCGACCGGCGGGAGTGAGATGCGCGAACTCCTCCGCTACCCGGTGCGTGGCGAACACGCCGAGGAGGCGCTGTTGGTCGGCTGGATCTGCCTGCTCGTCCACCTGCTGTTCGTCCCGGGGCTCCCGCTCGTTCCCGCGATCGGCTACCTGATCTCGGTGCTCCGATCGACCGTCAACGAGGGCGGGCAACGGGCGGCGCCGCCGACCGTCGGGTGGACGATCCTTCGGCGGGGCGCGGTCGGCGGCCTCCTCCTGATCGGATACGGACTCGTTCCGGTCGCGGTCGGCGCGACCACGTTCGGGCTCGCGGGAACCGCGTCGATCGATCCTGGAGCCGGCGGGTCGCTCCTCTTTCTCGTCGGCTCCACGACGACGCTGTTCGTCCTGCTGGGCTTCCTCTACGCCCTGCCGATCGCGCTCTGTGGGTACGCCCGCGAGGGGCTCGGCGGGGCGGTCCCGGGGTCGGGCCTCGCGACGGCGGGCGGCCACGCGGCCTACTTCGTCGGCTGGACGGTCGCACTGGTGATCCTCGGGCTCGGCTGGTTCGTCGGCGAGGCCGTCGCGTCGCTGCCGGTTCTCGGACCCGTTCTCGCGGCGCTCTGGTGGTGGTACGTCCTGCTCGTCTCTACGCGCCGGATCGGTCTCGCGTACGCGGCGGCCCGGTAAGCGCGACACACCGGCTGAATTCACCGTTCCGGGTTCCGCAACGAGATCGTGACCCTCGTTCACACCGGACTTCGGATCCGCACGGACGACGGTGATCGTCCCGTTCCGATCTCGGAGGCTCATTCACCACGGCGCTATTTTTCGTCCTCTACTCGCTTCTTCATGTTGTATCGCTCGACGGCGTACCCTCTCTTCTCATAGAGCGCTCTCGCGGCTTGGTTTCCCTCATCGACGTAGAGATCGAGGAGTTCACAGTCGCGGGCGCGTCCCCAGTCCTCGGCCGTGTCGAGTAGTTCCGCCGCAACTCCTTGACGACGAGCGTCCTTCCGAACGAAGATTTCGGTGATGTGGCATTCTCGTACCTGCTGGAAGAACGGCGTCGGAGTCTGGACCTCTACGGTCACGTATCCGAGGAGATCCCGTCCTCGACGAGCGAGATACGTGGCGAAATCGTCGTCCGAAAACCGGGAACGCTGGCGGGCCAACCCTTCCTGTCGGACGTCCTCCGCGAGCCTGTACTCCCGCATCGCCGTTATCTCACGACGGGCGGGGAGCCATAGCTCGTCGATGAAGCGTTCGATCTCGTCTTCCTGGAGAGGGCTGGTTTCCATAGAAGGGGTACTGTCATACTTCCAAAAAGAGGTTCTCACTGTCCCATTACGTCATCTATTCGTCGTATCTCCACTGATACACGAGAAATGGAGTTCCAAGAGAGCTGACGAAGACGCACTCACCCACCGGCTAAGACGGGAGTAGAGGTCCCCGCTAAACTACGGTCGGTCCATCGGTGACCGTCGTCAACGAGCGTCACCCGAGTAGAGCATATCGACACATTCGCCCGCGAGGACCTCGACGGGGTCGATCGTCGGACCGACGTCCGTCCACTCCATCGCGGAAAACTCGGTACATCCCAACACGAGCGCATCGACCTCCGCCGACAGTTCGCGCGCCACGTCGTCGATCCGATGCCGTGCATCCGCCTCGTCTCCGGCCTTGTACCGGTAGATCGATTCCATCACGGTATCCATCTCCTCGGGATACACGAGTTCGACGTCATCGAGGAACCGTTCGTACAGTCCGATCTCGCGAGCGGTCGTCGTGGTCAGCAATCCGACGCGCTCGTGTCCCTGCTCACGGATCTCGTCACACGCGGTCTCTATCATGTGGATCATCTCCGCATCCACTGCATCCGCGACGTCATCGAACCAGTAATGGGTCAGATTGCTTGCGATCACGACGTACTCGACGTGCATCCGATCCAACGCTCTCGCGTTCGCGACCAAGTGGTCCCGTACGTCGTCTTCGCCGCGGATCGCGTCCGTCCTGTCGGGAACGGTCGGGTCGTTGTAGATGATCGTCTCGATGTGGTCCTGATCCGTGTGAGCCGGCGTGATCGCTATCAGCGTCTCGAGGAAATTCACCGTCGCGGCGGGACCGACGCCGCCCAGGACACCGAGCGTCATCTACCAGCCCTCGACCTGGTGGAAGTACTGTTCGGAACCGTCGTGGACGACGGCGACGACACAACCCTCGTCGTCCGCGATCGACCGTGCGACCTCCATCACCGCGCCGCTTGACGTGCCCAACAGCAGCCCGTTCTCCGCTGCCTCGTGTTTCGCCCGGGCCACCGCGTCCTCGTCCGACACCGACACCATCTCGTCTATCACGCCGAAGTCGATTGCATCCGTCGTCCGGTACTGTCCCAATCCCTCGATCTCGGTGTCGTACTTCGTGTGCTCCTGCCCATGGAAATCACGACTGATGTTCGAGTGCTCGGCATCGACGCCGACGATCCGGATCGAGTCATCCTGCTCGGTCACGTACTCGCCGATGCCCGACAGCGTGCCCCCGGAACCGGTCGCCGCCACGACGTGCGTTACCGGCTTGTCCGCTATCTGCTCCCACAGCTCGGGGCCGGTCCACTTGTAGTGGACCTCGCGGTTCAACGCTCGCTCGTACTGGTTCAGGTACAGTGCGCCGTCCTCCTCGGCGATTTCGGCGGCCCTGTTCTGGTAGTAGTCGTCCGACTCGTGGGAGACGGCGGGTACCTGTACCAGTTCCGCCCCCAGGGCCCTGACGAACCCCGTCTTGATGGGGCTCGCCGTCTCGGGGCTCACGATGGTACACGGGTACCCGATCCGGTTACAGGCCAGCGCCACCCCGCCGGCCATGTTCCCCGAGGACGCCTCGACCACCCGCTGGCCGTCGGCCAGCTCACCGCGCTCCTTCAGCTCGGTTAGCATCCCCACGGCGAGCCTGTCCTTGTGCGACAGCGTCGGCGACTGTCGCTCAATCTTACAGAACACGGCGTCGTTTGGATGTCGGACCAGCGGCGTATCGCCGATCTGCCGGAGCACCGGATCGGTGAAGGAGTACGGCGAACCACGGCGGCGTTCGGACATGGCCTCCGCTACCTCGATACAACCGCTGCCGTCCGGTACGTTCCCCGGCTCGGTGTCCGTCATCGGGTTCTCGCGGAGGTATCGCCGGAAGGAATCTGAAATCCGTCCGACGCGACTACCGTGTCACTACCCATAACCGAAGCGGTGTGCCCTATATGACATCAGTATCCCCGCTTCTATAGCAGGCACGTTTTACCTGGAGACGTCGCCATCGATCGAATCACTACCGTGTGACCGACTGGCCGATGGCTCTCACGGTCCCGGAACGAGTCGGGCTTAGCTCGTTTTCGAGCTGCATACGAAACGGGTTCCGAGAACGTGTCTCAGTCACCTGATTTGCTTCCGAAGTAACGGGACCTCGATAGCCTCGAAGACGTCGGGGGTGCGTTGACGCGCTGCTCGAGACCGTTCACCCTCTACCGCCGCTAACCAGCAGTCACTTACTCCGCGAACGCTCAAGTCGGAGGTATGCAGATCAAGAGCAGGCAGCCGGCCGAGGGCGACGCCGAGCGGCTCACGCTCGTCCCCGAGCATCTCGACGATCTGT
>CAYVQH010000160.1:0-4324 GCA_964454105.1 uncultured Halobacteriales archaeon
GCCGGCCTTCTGGCTACCCTGGCCAGGAAAGACGAACGCCGTTTCGTCCAGTGTCACGTTCCGGTCGTCCTCGATGGTTATGGTCATGAGTGGTTGTAGCGTCTTGGAGCGTGAGTCTAGTTACAGGGGGTTCCGACGACGGTGACGGATCCGATAGCGTACCCCGCTGTCCGGTCGTGGCTGAGGCTCACGGCGGTATCTACCGCTGTAGGGGGGACGCCCCGTCCGTTGAACGTCTCCGCGAGCACGTCCGAGGCGTGCGACGCGAGCGAGAGTCGTGGCCCGGTAGCCGAACGCTCGACCTCGATTGTGGCGAGCGGAACCGCGGCTGTTTCGTCGTCCAAGACCTTGAGGAACGCCTCCTTCGCCGCCCACCGTGCTGCGTAGTGCTGTGGTGGGTCACCCTGGTCCTCACAGTAGGCGCGTTCGGACTCGGTGAACACCCGGCGTCGGAACGACGCTCCGAACTCGTCGAGGAGGGCTGCCAGGCGGTCGATCGATACCACGTCAATGCCATGGAGAACCACGGGACCGGCTTCGGACTCTTCGTCGGTCGGGACGGTGAGAGTGTGATCCATCATTCCGGTCGTTCGAACACGAGCGCGCCGTTCGTTCCGCCGAAGCCTGCGGACGTGGTCACGGCAACCTCGACGGTGGTTTCGCGTGGGCCGGTAACGATCGGAACGTCGCACTCCGGATCGGGCGTTTCGTAGTTCGCCGTCGGTGGTATCGTTCCGTCGGCGATCGTTAGAGCGACGATCGCGCTCTCGATGGCACCGGCGGCGCCGAGCGCGTGACCGAGCTGGCCCTTGACGCTCGTGATCGGCGGAACGTCGTTGAACGTTGATCGGAGCGCTTCGGACTCACGGGCATCGCCGGCCGGCGTGCCCGTCGCGTGGGCGTTAACGTGGTCGACGGCGACCGGGCTGCGATCGGCATCGTCGAGTACACGGTCGATACACCGACGGAGACCGCGCCCGCCCTCGACGGGGCGCGTCGGGTGGTGAGCGTCGGCGGTCGCGCTGGCGCCCGTGACGGCGGCGTACGGCGTCGCATCCCGGTCTTCGGCGTGGTCGCGGGCCTCGAGGACGAGTATCGCACATCCTTCGCCCGGAACGAATCCGTCTCGGTCGACGTCGAACGGCCGGCTCGCCGCTTCGGGATCGTCGTTGCGCGTGCTGAGTGCTCGCATCGCGTCGAAGCTGCCGACGCCCAACGGCGATATCGCAGCGTCGGTACCGCCCGCGATGACGACGTCTGCGCGCCCGTTCCGGATATCCCTGGTCGCGTCGACGATGGCGTGGGTGCCGGCCGCACACGCCGTCGCCGGTGAACGGTTCGGACCGCGCGCGTCGAAACACATGCTGACGTGCCCGGCCGCGAGGTTCGTCAGTGCAGTGAGTAGAAAGCGGGGGGACGGTCGGTCGCCGGCGGCCATCTCGATCTCCGGCAGCCCTCCAAGCCCCGATGCGACGCTGGTGCCGACCCGCTCCGGCCTCCAGGCTGGCGTATCGGGGTCGAACCCGGCGTCTGCGATAGCTTCCTCGGCCGCGACGACGGCGAACTGGGTGTAGCGTCCCATCGTCTGAGAGTCGATGCGATCAGCCGTCGCCCCCTGGTCCACCGGTTCGGCATCCACCTCACAGGCTATTTTCGAACGAATGGACGCCTCGTCGGGGTCGAATCGGGTGATCGGTCCTGCTCCGCTGGCGCCGCTACGGACGGCGTCCCAGCTGTCTTCGGTCGTTTCACCCAGCGAGGTAACCATTCCGATGCCGGTCACGACGACGTCCCGTCTCATCCTTAGGCGTGCTCTGAGACGTACGCCTTGAGAGCGCCGACGGTTTCCAGCTCCGCGAGGTCGTCGTCGGGGATGTGAACACCGATCTCGGCCTCGATGGCTTCGGCTATCTCGACCATGTCGAGCGATTCAGCGTCAAGCGCTTCCCCATCGAATCGCGTCGCATCGTCGAACGCATCCGCCTCGACCTGTAATCTGTCGGCGACGACGTCTTCAATGCGTTCGTTCACCTCCTGTGCATTGGACATGTTCCGGGGTTCTACACGGATAGTAATAACTCCTTGTCCCGGTTCGATGATCGGATCGACCGTTCGTCGCTACGAGATGCCGGTTCAGGGCTCGAGCACGATTTTGCCAGTGGTCTCGCGGTTCTCCAACGCGCTTTGAGCCTGCGCCGCCTCCTGCAATCGGAACGTCTCACCGACGACCACCTCGATGCGACCCGACGCCAGGTGATCGGTCAGCTTCGGCACGGCCGGGCGGACGCGTTCGGGGACGTGTTCGAACGCGTGCTTGAGGTGATAGCCGACTACCGACTGGTTCTCAAAGAACAGCCGTGGTATCGCCACCGTTGGAATTGATCCGCTCGCCATCCCGAAGGAGACGATGCGGCCGGCCGGTGCGAGCGCCTCGACGCTGGCAGTGAAGGCGTCGCCACCGACGCCGTCGAGTACGAGGTCGACGCCCTCGCGGTCGGTTCGGTCCAGCACGGCGTCGACCACGTCGGTCTGCTCGTAGTTTATCGCGTGATCGGCACCCAGATCAGTCGCGAGGGCCAGCTTCTCCGCGGTGCTCGCGGTGGCGAATACGGTCGCCCCGGCAGCGGCGGCCAGTTGAACCGCCAGCGAGCCGACACCGCCCGCCGCGGCGTGAATCAGTACGCGTTCACCGGCCGCCAGCGTTCCCCATTCGTGCAGGACGTTGTGCGCCGTCAGCCCCTGGACAGGGATCGCCGAGGCTTCGTGCCAGGAGAGGGATTCAGGCACCGGAAACGTGGTTTCGGCCGCCGCGGTCGCCATTTCGGCGTAGCCACCACTGTTCGCGAGGGCGGCGACCCTGTCGCCGACGGTGAACTCCACGTCCGCGGCGACGGTCTCGACGGTGCCCGCGACCTCCAATCCGGGCACGAACGGCGGCGTCGGCCCCTCCGGATAGTTGCCCCGACGCTGTTCGACGTCGGCGAAGTTCACGCCCGCCGCCTCGACGTCGATGCGGAGCTCGTTCGCGTCCGGGGCGGGCGTCTCGCGGTCGACGATCGACAGGGCGCTTTCCCCGCCGTACTCGGTGACTTCGACCGCCCTCATCGGGATCGTCCCTCGGTCGTTTGCGGCTTTGGATCCCGGTTCTCGGCCTCCAGCTGTCGAAGCCGCTCTGCGCGCCGATCGGTCACGTACGCCGCGAGGTCCTCCCCGTCGGGGCCCGGCAGCCGTTTCCAGCCCATCCGCTCGGCGACCGTGTCGACTGGATCGGCGAGCCCCGCAACCGTCTCCTCAACGAGCGCGCGATCAACCCGACCCGACTCCAGCAGCTCGCGGAGCTTCACCAATCCGTACCCGACGTGGCGCCCCTCGTCGCGGCGGACGGCGTCGAGCCCCCGGACCAGGCCGGGAAGCGACGGTCCCTCCGTCGTGGGATCGAAGGTGGCCTGAAGCGCGTGGAAGCCGGCCTGTGCGAGGATCCCCTCGACCGTCAGGTGGTAGTGGCAGTATGCTCTCGCACGGTTTTCGGGTGTATCGGCGCCGACGAGCCGTTGCATTGCCGCGGCCGTCCGATCGAAGACCTCCTCGTACGGGTCGGGGATCCATCGGTCGGCGGTGGGCACGGACGGCTCGAGATCACGAGCCGCCTCGGCGGGATTGATACACTCGGTCCAGTATCGCTCGAAGAAGGTCACGTGTCTCGCCTCCTCAAAGACGTGGCTGGCGACGAATCGACGGTCGGCCTCGCCGTCGACGACGACGGCCAGCGGGACGAGGTCCTCCAGCACGTTCTCCTCGCCCGCGCCGAACATGGCGATCGTCGCCCGTAGTTGAGTGAACGCGCGCCGGTCGAGCCCATCGATCGCGTCCCGATCCCGGCTCAAATCGACGGCGTATGGATCCCAGTGGGACTCCATTGCGTGTCGGAAGTATCGATCCGCCCTGGACTCGTCGCGGGCGTGCATGCAATACGCTTCGCCGAAGGGGGGAAAAAGTTGACCGTTCACGAGGAGAGACCGGACCTCCGACGAACTCGGACGCTCACGACCCCTGACCCCTGAAGCAGTTGAGATACGGCAGCTCGTGCTATCGACCGTATCGTACGGTACGTCGCTCTCTTGAGCGACTCCGCGAGTCCGGTCTGTGTACGAAACGGGGTGGGTCGGGGCCCGCTATAGATGGACGTGCGTCCCGCCGTGAACGTCGAGGCTTTGGGCCTGATTCGACGTAACTACGTTTCCACAGAGCGGAAGGGAACGAGCGCGGAGGCGCGCCGTCCGATGGTCCGGGTCCGACGGTTCATATACGATCCCGGAGCCAGAGG
>CAYVQH010000161.1:0-4299 GCA_964454105.1 uncultured Halobacteriales archaeon
ACCGCGTAGGTCACTCGGTAGACCTCGTTGCCGTCCTCGTCCTCGGTGACGAGCGTCTCGGAACTGTCGAAGCTCCCGCCGAAGCGATTGACCAGCCGCTGGGCGATCTTCTTGCCGATCTTCGTCGTCGAGACCTTGATGTCGACCCCGTCGTCGGTGTCGGTGATCTCAGTGACGAACGCGTTCCGATCGCCCGTGGCCTCCATCTCCTCGACGATCCCGTGGGCGAGCTCCTTCGTGGCCTCGCGTTCCTCGCCCGTAGGTTCGCGACCCGCCGCACGCAACTGGACCGTGCTCGCGTAGTAGTCGCCGGCGATCCGACCACATCGCGTGCAGGTCTCCTTCGAGATCGTGGTCGGAACGACGACGTGCTCCTCGATCGGCTCGCCCCTTACGATGCCCGTGAAAAAGCAGTGCATGCGGATCGTGTTCTGATCGACCTGTTCGGGCTCGACCTGCCAGGCGACCTCCTCGGCGTCGAGATGCACGCCCAACGAGTCGCTTACGGCGTCGATCGCCACGTCGGTGTAGTCCTCGGCGCCGACGTCGACCCAACGGTTTCCTCGGTGGACCGCTCCACACTGCGCGCAGACGCGAACGGTCAGTCTCTCGGGTGAAGAAACGAGCTCGAAGTCCTCGAAGTAACAGGCGTCACAGAGCCCCGTCTCGCGGGCGGCGGGCGCGCCCGGCAGCTCCGGGCGCTCCTCGCCCTGGACGGGATCGCCACACCGAGGACAGAACGTGGATCGGCTCATTGCCGTCCGTACCCGCTTGAATCGGTTAAGCGTCGCGCTACTCGATCAGAGCAACAGCTGCGTTCGGGAGCGATCCCGTCCCAGCCCACGCGACCCCGCGAGACGATACAGTCGGGATCGACCACCGTCGCCGCGGTTCCTGGGGCGGGTGCAGTTCCTCGTCTCCATCGTCCTCGGCCGCCTCGTTCGACTCCGCGGCCGGTCCGGTCGCCGACCCGGGGCGATCCGACCGACGTGGCCGAACGTCTCGCGGGGCCACAGTGGAAATCGTACACCCCTCCTCGAAGGTCCCGACACCTGAATGAATACTCAACACTTTAACTGTCCGAGAGCGTAGGAGTTCCCATATGGAGTGGAAAACGGATTGGGGGCTCCGCGGACGCATGGTCTTCACCATGTTCCTGCTCTTTGCCCTCTACGTCGTGTTCGCCGGGGTCATCGCCGCCTCGCTCGGAAGCGCGTCGGTGGCGATCGTCATGATGGCCGGCTTCTCACTGGTGCAGTACTTCTTCAGCGACAGGCTCACCCTCTGGAGCATGGGGGCACACGAGGTCAGCGAGGAGGAGTACCCGCAGCTCCACGACTCGATCACCCGCCTCTCCCGGCAGGCCGACCTGCCCAAGCCGACGGTGGCGGTCACCGACTCGCGGGTGCCGAACGCCTTTGCGACCGGGCGCAACCAGAAGAACGCCGTCGTCTGCGTGACGACGGGAATCATGAACACGCTCGATGACGAGGAGCTCGAAGGGGTCCTCGCACACGAGCTCTCGCACATCAAGAACCGCGACATGATGGTGATGACGGTTGCGTCCTTTCTCTCGACGCTCGCGTTCATCGTCGTCCGGTGGGGTTGGCTGTTCAGCGGCGGCGGCGAGGGGCGCAACCAGGCGCCGATCTGGGTCGCGATCGTCGTCTCGCTTCTGGTCTGGGTCATCAGCTTCCTCCTCATTCGGGCGCTCTCGCGGTACCGCGAGTACACCGCCGATCGTGGGGCAGCGTCGATCACCGGCAAACCGAGCGCGCTGGCGAGCGCGCTGATGAAGATCTCCGGACGCATGGACAAGGTGCCCAAGGAGGATCTGCGCGAGGAGGCCGAGATGAACGCCTTCTTCATCATCCCGATCAACAGGGGGTTCATCGGCCGGATCGCGAGTACCCACCCGCCGACCGAGAAACGCATCGAGCGGCTTCGCGCCCTCGAACGCGAGCTCGAAACCGCATAGGGTCCGAGGAACCGGTCGGTTCGTTCTGTAAGCCTTTACGTCCGCTCGCCCATCCGTGACGTATGGGCATCCTCGACACCATTCGTGCCGTCCTGGGAACCAGCGCGGAGACCGACGCGACCCGCGACGCCGACCCGGAGGACCTCTTCGGGATGAGCACGGCCTACATCACGATGGAGGCCGAGCTCGGTTACCCGAACGCGGGCGCGGCCGCGCTCTGTTTCTCCAGCGTCGACAGCACCGACTTCGAGGACACCCTGCGGGAGGTCCGGGACATCCTCGAGGCCGGCGAGGTCGAGACGGGGACGGACGCCTCGGTCCGGCTCGACGAACACGGCTACCACTGGGTCGTCCTCGAGGACAGCGATCCCGAGGACCTCGTGACGAGCATCCACTTCGCCGCCGACACGTTCATCGAACGGGGCTACGGCTCGCGGCTGCTTG
The DNA here is from genome assembly GCA_964454105.1 of uncultured Halobacteriales archaeon. Taxonomy (GTDB): domain Archaea; phylum Halobacteriota; class Halobacteria; order Halobacteriales; family Halalkalicoccaceae; genus Halalkalicoccus. The sequence continues at coordinate 2,423 of CAYVQH010000161.1, forward strand.
CGGCGCTGTTCGCCTTCGAGAAGAGCGGTCGACACGTCTACTGGATCTACTCCTTCCGCCGCGGCTCGTACTACCCGTTCGCGCCGAAGGGCGGCCGCGAGCGCGACCAGTCCGCCGAGTTCAAGCTCCAGAGCGTCCTCGACGGCGAGCTCGCGGTCGAGGACGACACCTCCTACTGGTACCCCCTGTGGCCCGACTCGGCCGACAGACATCCCTGGGAGTGATCGGTTATCAACCCGCGGATGCCTCCAGTCGAAACCCGGTTCGGTCGGCCAGTTTCACTTCCGGCTCGCTGTTAACGACACTTTATACGCTCGGGGGAACAACGGATGGGTATGGCAGCGAAACCCGACCTGGAAGACCTCCCCGGCGTGGGTCCCGCAACCGCCGAGAAGCTCCGAGACAACGGCTACGACTCGTATCAAGGGCTCGCCGTCGCGAGCCCCGGCGAGCTCTCGAACACGGCGGACGTCGGCGAGTCCAGCGCGGCCGACATCATCAAGGCCGCCCGCGAGGCCGCCGACATCGGCGGCTTCGAGACCGGCTCGGACGTCCTCCAGCGCCGCGAGCAGATCGGCAAGCTCGAGTGGCTCATCCCCGAGGTCGACGAGATGCTCGGCGGCGGCGTCGAGACCCAGTCGATCACCGAGGTGTACGGCGAGTTCGGCTCCGGCAAGTCCCAGGTCACCCACCAGATGGCCGTCAACGTCCAGCTCCCCAAGGAGGTCGGCGGCCTCCACGGCAGCGCCATCTTCGTCGACAGCGAGGACACCTTCCGCCCCGAGCGGATCGACGACATGGTCCGGGGGCTCCCCGACGACGCGATCGAGGCCGCCCTCGAGGACCGCGAGATCGACGGCTCGCCCGACGACGAGGAAGCCCTCGACGCACTCGTCGAGTCGTTCCTGGAGTACATCCACGTCGCGAAGGCGTTCAACTCGAACCACCAGATGCTGCTCGCCGAGAAGGCCCAGGAACTGGTCGCCGAAAACGAGGAGAGCGAGTGGCCGGTTCGACTGGTCTGTGTCGACTCGCTGACGGCCCATTTCCGTGCGGAGTACGTGGGTCGTGGCCAGCTCGCAGAGCGCCAGCAGAAACTCAACAAACACCTACACGACCTCTCGCGGATCGCGGATCTGTACAACACAGCGATCCTCGTGACCAACCAGGTCGCCTCGAACCCCGATTCCTTCTTCGGCGATCCGACCCAGCCCATCGGCGGGAACATCCTCGGGCACAAGTCCACCTTCCGGATGTACCTGCGCAAATCGAAGGGCAACAAGCGGATCGTCCGGCTGGTCGACGCACCGAACCTCGCCGACGGCGAGTCGGTCATGCGCGTCGAGGGTGCCGGCCTGAAGCCCGAGTAACGGCGTTCGGGTCGGGGTTCCCGTCGACGGATATGTGCGTGCGCGCGGCCTACGTTCGAGTGTGACCCACGAGATCACGCTCGAATGGCCCGGCGACAGAACAGAGACCTTCGATTCCGAACCGAACGAGACAGTCCTCGAGGCCGCCGCCGAGGCGGGGATCCGACTGCCGTACGACTGTCGGAGCGGCACCTGCGCGGAGTGTGTCGGGCAGGTACTGGAAGGAGGGATCGAACACCGACGCGCGCCGCGCGCGCTCGAACCCGACGATCTGAAGAACGACTACGCACTTCTGTGTATCGCCGTCCCGCGTGAGGACTGTCGGATCCGTACCGGCTCGCGGCTCAAGGCGGAACTCGGTTCCAGCCCGTGGAGCTAGTCCTCGGTCGTCGTCTTCTCGATGTCCTTCTCGCCCCGGTAGATCTCCGCACCGTCCTGGGCGACCTTCTCGACGAGCACCGCACACTTGATGCGCATCGGGCTGATCTCGATGCCGAGCATCTCGGT
>CAYVQH010000162.1:0-4260 GCA_964454105.1 uncultured Halobacteriales archaeon
GGCCGAGTCCGGTGCGGACGAACGCCTCCTCGATCGACGCACCACACGAGTACACGTCATCGTCGGTGATGAAATGCGAGCAGTTCTCGTACTCGTCGGGCAACTTCTCCCGTAGTTCCGGGGTGAGTTCGTCGAACCCGACCACTTGGATGTCCGATCGGTCGATGAAGAACTCAGCCCACCATGTACAGAATCCACAGTCGTCGTCGTAGACGAGCGTCGCGTCGGTCATACCCATCAGTACTGGCTCGACGGCACTAACGTTTGCTCTTGGTCCCTGGATCTCGTCGTGGGTCCGTACCCCGTATGGGCTTCCCCCTCCTTGTCGTCGTCAGACGTGACTGCGTTCGTTGCTCGTTCGGTGGAATCGAGGGTCAGATGCTTACCATCGTCATCCATAAGAGGGGGTATGGAACGGTTCGTCCGCTTGATCGTCGGCGGCGGTCTCGCCCTCGTCGCGGGGCTCTGGCTCGTTGCCCTCCTTAATCCGCCATCAGCCCGGATCGTGGGGGTCACGCTCGCCCTGATCGGTACCGGCTGCGTTCTCGTCGGCATCAGGAGCCGACTCGACCCCTAACGAACGTCACTGGCCGCAACGTCGCCCGTCCGCGACTGCCGGCCGATGGATCGCTGAGCGTCCTTCGCGTTCAAACGGTACGGTTATCGGACCATCGATGGGAGCGACATCGATGGTCGCCGTCGACGAGGGACGTCATTCGAACCCGACCGCAGATCGAGCATCGGTTCGATGGGGTTGCTGTCTGAGACATACCGCTTACAGTGGCGAGGAGTATAGATAGTTTCTGGCCGGACCCTTCGGATCCGCTCGTATCGCCGCCCGATCCGAGCGCGAGCCACCGTGCCACCACGGCATCCCGGCAGATTGGAACGACGAACCCGAGGAGGACCGCATCGTCGTGGGGACGGTCCGACGTTTGTCCTTCTCCCGTCCTGCAGGCGTTGTGCTCGGTCCACCGTAACCGTGATTATCCGTTCCGAAGACGGGACTGGTATGGTTCGTACCGGATCGCTCGTTCCCGTCCTTCGGCGAAGTGAACGCGATCGGCGGGAGACGGGTATGGCTGGTGCAGGTCCGTCGGATGGCGGTGTCCGACTCCGTTCGACAGCCGGCACACTGACATCTGATCATGGTGTCCGGAACTGAACGGAACGACTCGGGCACGCTCTCGACGTTCCGTCGTTTCTTCGCGCTGGAGCGGGACGTGTTGGTGCTCTCTCTGGCGATGTTCACGTTCAGCCTCGGGTTCCAGATGACCAGCCGGTATCTCCCCGAGTACATGGTCGCGCTCGGCGCGTCCGGGTTCGTCGTCGGACTGTTCGGGACGTTCGGAAACGTCATCTCGGCGATCTATCCGTATCCCGGGGGTGCCGTTTCGGATCGGCTCGGCTCGCGATACGCGCTGACGGTCTTCGGATTGTTGTCGACGGTCGGATTCGGCGTCTGGTTCATCGCACCCGGATTCGGAGCCGTCACCGTGGTAGGCGTCACCGTCGAACCGTGGATCTGGATATTCGTCGGTCTGATCCTCGCACAGACCTGGAAGTCCTTCGGACTCGGTGCCACCTTCGCGGTCGTCAAGCAGGCGACCGATCCCTCCCGACTCGCAGCGGGCTTCGCGAGCACGGAGATCTTCCGCCGTACCGCCTTTCTCGCCGGCCCCGTCCTCGCGGCCGTTCTCATCGGGTTCGGCTCTGACTTCGCGTCGAGTTTTCGATACGTGCTCGCGCTCGCCGTCGTCTTCGGCGTTCTGGGGACGATCGCCCAACACCTCCTCTACGATGCGGGCGAGGACGCCATCGGTACCTCCTTCGAAGGGATCCGGCGCATCAGGCAGGACTTACAGGAGATGCCTGAGGAGCTCCGCCCGCTGCTGGTCGGCGACACGCTCGTTCGCTTCGCAAACGGCATGGTCTACGTGTTTTTCGTGCTGGTCGTCACCCAGTTCCTTCAGGTCGGCTTGGAGACGACCGTCTCGTTCGGGGGCGTCTCGTATCCGATCGACGTCTCGCCGGCAGCACTCTTTGGCTATCTGCAGGGCGTCGAGATGTTGGTTGCACTGCTCGTCATGGCACCGGCCGCAAAGGTCGCAGAGCACGTGGGGCTCAAACCGGTCGTGGCGTTCGGATTCGCCATCTACGCGGTCTTTCCGATCGTGCTGATCAACGCCCCGGCAAGCGCGACCGCCCTGGTCGCAGCGTTCGCCTTCTCCGGGCTGCGATTCGCGGGTCTGCCCTCGCACAAGGCGCTGATCGTCGGCCCCGCCGAGCGAGGTGCTGGCGGGCGAGTCACCGGCACCTACTACTTGCTTCGGAATGTCGCCGTCGTCCCGAGTGCCGCGCTCGGAGGCTACCTCTGGGAGTTCGTCAGTCCGGACCTCGCGTTCACGATCGCCGCCGTCATTGGCACGATCGGAACCGGCTACTTCCTCGTGTTTGGAGAGGAGTTCGAGGCATACGCATGAGTTCCCTTCGGCGGGTACGGAACCATCCGGAATCCGCTCCGTGACCCCGACATACGACCGAGATCTCGCTCCTTGCTCGTCTCGTTTTCTCGTTGGTCCCGTCATGGGCGTTCGATCTCCTCATCGAACCGAAACGGCTGTATCCGACGTCACTCATCGCGTCGACGGTGCTAATCGAATACTCGTACGCCTCCCCGCGACTCCCTTTCCTTGCATCCACTCCCTATGGCTATACACTGAATACGGCTATACATCATAGACGTCCACCACGTCGGTGGGGGATCCCGATGAGCCCCGAGAGCCCATCCGATCCTGTCATAGGACTATCGGAACGATATTGTACATGAAAGATGGAATTATTTGGACGTTCGTAACCTATATACGGGTATGAATAGATGGATTGGATAGGAAGATCGAAAATAAAGTAAGTTCGTAGAATGATGTGGCTAGAATATTCACGGTATATCCGTAGACGGGAGCTATCCGGACGGTGTCGGTCATCGAAACCGCTCACGCTCCGAATGCCATCGGAGCCACAGCGATTCGAGAGACCACCATGAACAGGCCGGGCAGCCTTCTCGGAGCGTTCGCTCATCGGTCGTTACTACGGCGGACGTTACGACCCGTCGTGGTGTTCGCCGCTGTCGTCGTCGCGGGCGTCGCAGGGTTCAGTACGGTTGATAACGTCGGTATCGTGGACGCACTGTTCTGGTTGCTTGATCCTACGAGTATTGAACTTCACTTCCAGAACCACGACGGTCCTGCGACGCTCGTTAAGTCCTACGCCATCGTGGTTCTCACCGGACTCATCGTTGCCGGTCTGTGGATCGGTGAAACGCTGTTCTCGGCGGCGTTTGGTGGACAGATACAGGAGGAACTCAAACACATGCAAATCGAACAAAACGTTGAGGCGCTCGAAAACCACGTCATCATCTGTGGCTATGGAACGTTCGGAAAAACCATCGCGTCCCGACTCCGGGATGCGGACCGAGAGGTCGTCGTCGTTGAACAACAGGACGCCCAGCACCAACGGGCGATCGATGACGGTGTACTCGCGATCAGCGGCGACGCCCGTCGCGAGGAGACGCTTACCAATGCGGGAATCGATCGAGCGAAGACAGTCGTCGGGGCGATCGATGACTCAAACGCCAACATCCAGATATCCATCGCTGCGAGCCAACTCGCTCCGACGGTCACGCTCGTGGTTCGGGCCGGCGACCAGCGAGACGAAGCGCTTGCTCGCCGTGCGGGTGCGGACGAGATCGTCATACCGGAAGTCGTGAGCGGCGAACAAGTCTATACGAAGATCTGACATTCTTTGCATCGAAGACGGGAACCTCTCACCCATGACGCCGAATCCGTTGATTCACGGCCCGAAGTGACGGCATTCAGTCCCATCTGACGGGCGATGCTTCATGTTTGATCCGCCCCGTCATTCCGTTTTGCAGTACCTTTTGAAGGGGAGAGGTCTTAAGTCGCCACGCAGATAGTAGTCATATACAATGACAAACACCACCCGTCAGCGCGAGCGGAATACGGAAACGGAGCAGCAAGCGCAGAAACCAGCGGACGAACGGGTGTGTTCGGAATGTGAATCGGACAGTCTCATCAAAAGTGACGATCAGGGCGAACTCGTCTGTGAGAACTGTGGTCTCATCGTCGAGGAGCAGAACATCGACCATGGACCGGAGTGGCGGGCGTTCAACCACTCCGAGCGCCAGAGCAAGTCCCGGGTGGGCGCGCCGACCACCCAGACGATGCACGACAAGGGGCTCAC
>CAYVQH010000163.1:0-4173 GCA_964454105.1 uncultured Halobacteriales archaeon
TACAGGCCTCGTACTCCTCGAGGGGCTGTTCGCCACAGGGGTTGGTCGCGAGGATGCGGTGGTTCGGATGCTTCTCGACGTCGAAGGAGTGTTCCTTGTTGACCCGCTCGAGGTAGATCACGCCGGGCTCACCGTTCTCGTAGGCGCCGTCGACGATCCGTTCCCAGATCGCTTCGGCGGGGATCGCGAGCTCCTCGCCGACCTCGACGTGGTGGCCCAGTCCGTACCGGGAGTACATCTCCTTGGTCTCGGCGGTGGCGATATGGGGTTCTTCCGTACGCGGGTTCTCGAAGACGAACTCCTCGTCGTTGTACAGCGCCTCCATGAACCCGTCGGTCACGCCGACCGAGATGTTGAAGTTCGAGAGGTGGCCCTCGACGGCGTTCCGGAGGTGTTTGGGCACCCGCCCGTCCTCGTCGATCAGGTCGCGGGCTTCTTCGAGCGCCTCGGAGAAGGTGGTGTAGGTGTAGTCGTCGGGGTCGTTGAGCCGCAGCGTGTGAGCGAGCGAGACGTCCTTGTTCTTCGCGTGGATGAACTCGATCACGTCCGGATGGCTGACGCGCATGACGCCCATCTGTGCGCCGCGACGCGCGCCGCCCTGCGCGATCGTCTCGCACATCTGGTCGAACGTGCGCATGAACGTGATCGGGCCGCTCGCGATCCCGCCGGTCGATCCCACGCTGTCGCCGTAGGGGCGCAGCCGCCAGAACGCGTAGCCCATCCCGCCGCCCGACTGGAAGACCTCGGCGGCCTCCTTGGCGGTCTCGTGGATGTCGGTGATGTCGTCCTCGGGCGAGTCGACGAAACACGCAGAGAGCTGCTGGAGCTCGTCGCCCGCGTTCATCAGGGTCGGCGAGTTCGGGATGAACGACAGCCGCTCCATCAGTTCCTGGAACTCCGTCGCCGTGGCCTCGACGTGCTCGCGGATCTCCTCGGGGAGTTCGGGAACGACCGTGTCGTAGGCGAACTTGTTGACGTTGTAGACGGAGAGTTCGGTTTCCGCCGTGTCCTCGGCGGTGATACCTGCTCCAAAGACCTCCGCCGCGAGCTCGTCGCGACGCGGGTGATCTGGTTTGAGCTGATCCGGCGTGACGGTGATATCGACGTCGCGTTTCTCGCTTTCGAAGACCGCCTCGGCGAGCGCGATGTTCCTCGCGACCCGGACGAAGAGGTCCTCCTGGGACTCGACCAGTTCACCCTCCGCGTTCTTCCGGAGGTATCGAGCGGGGAGGATGTTGTTATAGGCGTTGGCGGTCAGACGCTGTTCGAGGGTCTCTCCCTCGGTGCGTTTCACCGGCAACGTGACGTCCTCGATGTCGGGGTCAGCGCGGCTCACGCGCATACCTCCGCAACACCGATAGCGACAGACTGACCTGCGATTTGACGGCTTAGATGGTTTCGGCTACGTACCATTTGTGACGGAAGCCGAATACACACCCAGTCCTATGAAGCTTTACTTTCCAGAAGAAGAGATAATGAAAATATGATACGGATTCATCTGTCGGTCTGGTGGATTCCACTCCCCGTTCTCACCGGCTATTGCAGGGTTGGATTGGAGCCTACTATAACCTATCCAAACCGTGGCGGAAGTGAATCGCGTCCGACGCCCGTCAGCCGCCGAATAGGAATACTTATTTATACACATGATTACTATGTGATATATGGATGAATCGATCCCGCTGGAGGCGTTCCTCGCCGCCGATCCGAGCATGGTGTTGCTCGTACTGGCGGCGCTGGTCGTCGTCGTCCTCGTCGGGCGGTTCCTGCTCACGCTCGCCTGGCGACTCGTCGCAATGACGACGGCCGCCATCGTCGCGTTCTACGCGGTGACCGTCGTGTTACCGTCGGTCTTCGCTCTGGTGTAGGAAGTTCTCGATCACGTCATGACCGACCCCCGTGAGTACGCTCTCGGGGTGGAACTGCACGCACTCGATGGGGTACTCGCGGTGACGTATCCCCATGACTAGATCCTCGCCATCGTGGTCGGTCGTCGCCGTCACCTCGAAACAGTCGGGAATCTCGGTGGCGATCAGCGAGTGGTACCGGCCGGCTCGAAAGCCCTGTTCTAGTCCGGAGCAAACGCCCCGGCCGTCGTGATCCACCGGAAACGCCTTGCCATGGATCGGTTCGGGTGCCCGGCCCACACTACCGCCGTAGGCGTAGACGGCGGCTTCGAGGCCGAGACACACACCAAGAGTAGGGACATCGGGACTCACCTCGCGGAGCACCTCGGTCGTGACACCCACATCACGAGCGTTCTTCGGATGGCCTGGCCCCGGCGAGATCACGATGGCGTCCGGCTCGACGTCACGCACGTCGGAAAGCGAGGCGGTATTGCGAAGCACCTCGGTATCGGCGCCCTGTTCGGAGACGTACTCGACGAGGTTGTAGGTAAAGGAGTCGAAGTTGTCGACGAACAACACGCGCTTCGTGCGGGCGAGACTCACTGTACCACCCCTTCGACCTCGATGCGCTCGATCGCGTCGATGACGCCACCCATCTTCTTTTCGGTCTCTTCGTACTCCGCCGAAGGATCGCTGTCGGCGACCAGCCCCGCACCCGCTTGGATCGTGATCCGGTCGCGCTCGCCGTGTTCGATCGTCGCCGTCCGGATCGCGATGGCCGTATCGGCGTCGCCGGTCCACGAGTAGTAGCCCACGCCGCCGCCGTAGATCCCCCGAGGAGCGCTTTCGAGTTCGTCGATGATCTCCATCGCACGGATCTTCGGCGCGCCCGAGAGCGTGCCGGCGGGAAACGCCGCCCGCGTCGCGTCGAAGGCGTCATGCTCAGGAGCCAATCGACCAGTGACGGTGCTCTCGATGTGTTGGACGTGGCTGTACTTCAGGACGTTCATGAACTCGTCCACGCGTACGGATCCCGGCTCGCTCACCCGCCGGACGTCGTTTCGCGCCAGGTCGACGAGCATGGTGTGTTCGGCCCGCTCCTTGCCGTCGGCGAGCATCTCGCCGGCGAGACGGCGGTCCTCGACCGGGCTCGACCCCCGCGAGCAGGTGCCCGCGATCGGGTTGCTCGTCACCAGCCCGTCGCGCACCGAGACGAGCGTCTCGGGGCTCGCGCCGACGACGGTTCGGTCGCCGTAGCCCAACAGGTACATGTACGGCGAGGGGTTGATCTCCCGGAGCGCCTCGTAGAGTCCCAGCGGATCGACCTCGCCGACGAGTTCGCGCTTTCGCGAGAGCACGCCCTGGTAGATGTCGCCGTCGAGGACGCGTTCCTTCGTTTCCCGGACGATTCCCTCGTACTCCTCGCGGGAGCCCGCGCGTTCGTCCTCGCGGACGAACCCGCCCGTCTCGGGTTCGTCGGCCCCTTCGAGGGTGGACCGGACCCGTTCGACCTCGTCGCGAAGCGCGTCGTAGAGCGCGTCGGGGTCGTCCTCGGGGAAGACGATCGGGGTCAGCGACAGCGACAGGGTCCCCTCGACCTCGTCGAAGACAAGCGTTCTCGTGCTCAGGACGAACTGCGCATCGGGCGTCTCGCCCTCGGGCCGCTCGACCCCGACCTCCGAGAGCCAGAGGTCGTAGACCGCGTCGTAGGCGAGAAAGCCCACGAGACCGCCGTGGAGATGTCCGTCCGCCGGAAAGTCGATCCTCGGAAGGTCCGGCAACGTCCTCCGCAGGGTATCGAGAGTGTCGCCGCCGTTCGGCTCCAGGAGGCGAGACAGGCGCTCGTCGCCCAGTATCTCGATCCCAGCGTCGTCGGGACGGACGGTCACGACTGCCTCGGGATCGTAGCCGACGAACGAGTACCGGGCGTGGCGGGTGGCGGTCGCGCTCGCGGGCTGGAACGCGCCGTCGGGGTCCGAGGAGGCGACCTTCTCGGCGCTCTCGAGCAGATAGCCGTATCCCGTGGTCGCAAGCGCGGCGTAGGCCGAAAGCGGCGTCGTCTCCACGCCGAGATCCGCTCCGACGTGCACGACCGACGGCTCCTCGACGTTGGCCTGCTCATGAAAGGCTTCGCGGTCGATCATCTCGCCGGCACCTCCGAACCGCGGGATGCCTGCCGTACGAACCGGTCCACCGATCCGTGATCCTTCACGCCGCCCTCGCTTTCCACCCCGCTCGCGACGTCCACACCGAACGCGGCCGTGATGTCGACCGCTTCGGCGACGTTTTCGGGCGTCAAACCGCCCGCGACGATCACCGGCGAGTCGAG
>CAYVQH010000164.1:0-4119 GCA_964454105.1 uncultured Halobacteriales archaeon
CCGTCGGCATGCTCCGCCTGCCGAACGTCTACAACCGAATGCACGCGACGAGCAAGCCCACGACGCTGGGGACGGCGGCGATCTTCCTCGCCGGCTTCGTCCGCTTCGGCCCCGGACACGAGGGACTGACCGCCCTCATCGGGATCGTCTTCCTCTTCCTGACGGTCCCGACCGGCGCCCACATGATCGCCCGCGCCGCCGAGCAGATCGGCATCCCCTTCGAGGGCAGCGTCACCTGGCCCGATCCCGGCGCTGTCGACCGATCCGATCGATCCCAGCGCACTGAGGAAGTCGACGATTAACAGTCGTTTGTCACACGGTTTTGTATCCGGAACACGGCGTGTGAACGAACCGTCCGATCCGATAACGGCGGATCATATTGTCCGCCAACGATGCTACCAGCTTCGATCGCTGTTCTTCGCGGCGTGCTGAATACAGGGCGCGTTTCGGTCACGATGCTCACCCTAGTGACGAAGACACATCGTGCCCTCAGGGAGATATCGTCGCCACTGCACCGAGTAGCCGTTGATCAATCTGGCTTTTCACTGTCATCCATCAAGGAAGAAATGATGAGTCGTTTGGTCCCACGTCGAAGGAGACCACTGGCTGCAGGTTGAGAGATATCCAGATTAGCGGCGACTTCGCTGAGAGTTGCGTTCCGTGGGTCTTCGAAATACCCTATGTCAAGTGCGACGAGGAGTGCCTCTCGTTGGCTATCGGTCAATCCCGCGTCCGTATTCCCTAAACTAGCGTATTCGTTCACGCGCAGTAAATCGATATCAATGTCGTTCCGTTCTGCATAGTCCCATAGCGGGGCCAGATTCGTCCGGTCGGGCATCCATACCGTTAGAATCCAACCGTTTCCGTCGTTCTTCATGTCGAGTATGATACCGTTCGCGGTCGAAATAATTGGTGAGATGATCTTCGCTTCGTCTGTGTACTCGAAGCTATAGATCGCCTTCTCGTCTCTGGTTTCAATAACTCGTTCGAACTCGCCAATGGTGTGATCGTTCCGCAATCCGTCTTCGAACTGGCGGAAATCAGACGACTGTATGCGATAGAAGAATTTCCCCGACGTGGGGTCAGTTCCTGCCTCTAACACCGATTCGACCTTCGAGCTCTGATCGTGAGTGACTGTCTGTGTGAGCACTATGTCAGGGTGCTCGACTCGGACGACTGCTTTAATATCGGTCACTGTTCTAGAGATAGGTATCTGTAATATATGAATATGTATATCTGGTGAAGCCCGTGGCAGCTATTAGAACCGGTTCGCTGCATACAGCCTGCGAAAGCGGTCAGGAACCGTGAAATCTTCTAGACCCGATATAAATGGATTATTCGATTAAGAGAGAGACCAATGCGGACACGGTCGGTACGCAGTATGTATGGCACAGGGATATCACGCCGATGACCGAGGCAGCGACACTGAGCCGAAATTCCACCTCCCCGCCGGGGGCACCCCACCGTTCGCTACCAGTCGCCTCGAGCGTCTCTGGGCGTCGCTATTCGACCATTACGTTGAATCACGATAATGAGTTTTCCTGAGATAGATTCGGCCGTGTTGTTCGGTTCGATTACAATGGTAGCTTGGGGAATCTGGGTAGTCTTGGGCAACGCTGCGTCGGAGTCTATCGACCCGAGGACGGCTGCTGCAATCACCTATCTCGTTGCGGGACCCCTTGCACTCGGATACATCCTCGTTTCAGACGCATCGCTCGCCATTACTGCGAGAGGAGGACTGCTCGCTGGCACGGCCGGATTGTTCACCGGGATTGGCCTGATTTCGATGTACATCGGTCTTTCCGGCGGGTCAACAACCGTCATCTCTACTCTCGGTGCGATGTACTTCGTCGTCGCGGCTCTCATCGGTATGGTCATCCTCGGAGACGAAGTTACGATAACGAGATTTGCTGGGATAGCGTTCGCAGTTGTTGGGATCATCTTGGTTACCCGATAGAGTAGTCTACGCGATTATCGGCACGGGATAGTACTCTCGAAAAAATCGAGTCGAGGCGCGTCTTCCACTCGAAAAATAGACGAATAGCCCCAAAACGTTGTTCTTAGTAGGTGTTAGAGGGCGTAGAATTCTTCTCGTAGTGGATCATCTGTCTCTACCAGTCCACGTTGTCTCCGTCTGCACTCGTCGCCGTGCTGGATTTTCGCGCTGTCTTCACCACACCGTTCTCGATAGAGATTGGACAGGTTCCGATCCGCAGCGTTCCATCGTTTGCCTGCACTGAACGGTAACTGTGTATGCTTATTGATCGATGGCGATCGTCCCGTTCTCGACCGCGATACTGTATCCCGCGTATTCGAATCGGATCTCACTCGAATCGGCGAGTCGATCGAGCGCCTCGGGATCGATGCTGTCGTAGAGCGGTGGTAAGTCCAGTGGGTCGGTCCCTTCCATCTCGGACACTCTCATCACAATCTCGGTAACGAATTGAGTCTGCGAACGCCGGGTGAGATTCTCCATAGCGGTTCTTTCGATGCTCCTGTTTATAAGCGCTGCGCGAATGAAAGTAGACGATGATAGATGGTGCGAGTTTATGATCGTTTGTGCTCTTTCTGACCGAATTCATATAGAATTACGCGAATTTCTCATGCAGGAGAAGCGGTGCCGCGATCTACCGTTCGGGCCGCGTCAGCGATCGTACTCGAGGTCGCGCTCGCCGTCCGTTCCTCGCTCGCGATCGAGACCGCGTTCGCGGTCTCGGACCCACTCGTCCGCGTCCTCGAGCGTCTCCGTCTCGAGCAATCGCTCGAGTTTGCGCTCGAACTGGTCGTCGGTCAACTCGCCCGCGGCGTAGCGATCGCGGAGCGTCTCGAGTGCGTCGCGGTGATCCGCCGGCGCGTCCGTTCGATCACTGTCGGAATCGGACCCGACGTCCGCGCTCGAGTCGGTCGCCCAGTCGTCTACCCACTCCTTCCGGTCGGCCTCGTCGCCGAACACGAGGGCGACCAACGGGACGACGACGATGTAGCCGACTAACAGGGCGGCGAGCCACCAGCCCTGTCCCGTGAACATTGCGCCGAGCCACAGGCCAGTCACGAGCATCGACGCGATGCCGGTCGCGTTCTCGCGGAGGCGAGTTCCCAGATCGTCTTCGGTCCGCCGCCCTCGAGCGTTCCCCTCGCTCCCGTTCATACGTCGCTATTCGACCGGCACCGGAAATACGTTAACGGTCCGAGATATCGTCGAGCGGACCAGCGAGACGCACAGCCGCGATCTATCGCGCTCGTACCGAGCATTCGGCGTGCGATGGCGCGTGCCGACGACGCGTCCGAGTACCACGAGAACGCGGCGGAAAACCCGCGCGAGGGCTTCGCGAGTAGTGCGGGACCTTCGGTCCCGCATACCATGCGACCGGTGCTTCGCACCGTGAGCAAATCGCACGGGCGAACGGCTTGGAAGACCCGAAGCGTCTTCCAGTGGATGATCGAACGACCGAAGGAAGTGAGCGTTAGCGCGGAACCAGCGGTTCCGCGAACCATGCAAACGGGCAGAGCGCGGCGCAACGCGCCGCGATTGTCGGGACGGCAGAGCCGTCCCGCAGCGCCCGTGAGCAGGAATCGGCTGGGGAGGGTGTGGCAATCACCGTTGCCACGGTAGCAGGACGCCTGTTTTCGGCCGTGTTCTCTCTTTAGCCGCTGTGCAATCGAAACGACGCTGTCGCTATCGACCGTCGGAGACAGCGGAGAAGTGCGCGTGTTACGCGAGCGTCTCGCCGAGCGCCTCGAGTGCGGCCTCGCGAACGGCGTCGCGTTCGCCGGGCAGGAACTCCACGTGGCCGTCCTGCCCGCCGACGACGCTGACGCCCCCGTTGGGCACCGCGTCGTCGATCGCCTCACCGAGTTCGCGGACGTTCAGCGACTCGGTCGCGCGGACGTGCAGTTCGTCGTCGCCGACGCCGAGGGTCACGAACGGCCCCTCGTCGCGCTGTCGACGGTGGAGCGCGTCGAGCAGCAGCGTCGTCGTCGGGAAGTTGTACCGGTGGGTGAACGCGTCGGTGTCGAGCACGGCGACGGTGACGCCGTCGACCCGCTCGGTCTCTAAGTTCTCCCGGGCCGTCTCGAGTTCGGTGTCGAGTTTCGCGCGGAACTGCTCGGAGACGTGGG
>CAYVQH010000165.1:0-4107 GCA_964454105.1 uncultured Halobacteriales archaeon
CGACGGGGTTGATCTTCCCGGGCATGATCGAGGAGCCGGGCTGGTTCTCGGGCTGTTCGAGCTCGCCAAGCCCGTTTCGCGGGCCGGACGCCAGCAGGCGCATGTCGTTCGCCATCTTGTTCATCGAGCCCGCCACCACGCGGAGGGCGCCGTGGGCCTCGACCATCGCGTCGTGGGCGGCCTGGGCCTCGAAGTGGTTGTCGGCCTCGCGGAACTCGATTCCGGTCTCCTCGCTGATGTACTCCGCGGCCCGCTCGGGGAACTCCTCGTGGGTGTTCAACCCGGTCCCGACGGCGGTACCGCCCAGCGCGAGCTCCGAGAGGTGCTCGACGACGGCCTCCACCCGGGTTCGGCCCTTTCCGATCTGGGTGCGATATCCGGAGAACTCCTGGCCGAGCGTCACCGGCGTCGCGTCCTGAAGGTGTGTGCGGCCCGTCTTGACGACGTCCGCGAACGCCTCCTCCTTCTCCGAGAGCTCCTCCTCCAGTACTTCGAGGGCGGGCAACACGTCCTTCTCGACCGCCTCCAGACTGGCGACGTGCATTGCCGTCGGAATCACGTCGTTCGAGGATTGCCCGAAGTTGACGTGGTCGTTGGGATGGACGTCCCGCGAACCGATCTCGCCACCGACGATCTCGGTCGCGCGATTGGCGATGACCTCGTTGGCGTTCATGTTCGTGGAGGTGCCCGATCCCGTCTGGAAGACGTCGACGGGGAACTGGTCGTCGTGCTCGCCCTCGATCACCTCGTCTGCGGCCTCGGCGATCGCCTCCGCCTTCTCCTCCTCGACGAGGTCGAGATCGAGGTTCGCCCGCGTGGCGGCCTTCTTGACGATCCCGAGCGCGCGGACGAACCGCCGTGAGAAGGTGATCCCCGAGATGGGGAAGTTCTCGACGGCGCGCTGGGTCTGTGCCCCCCAATAGACGTCCGCGGGCACCTGCATCTCGCCGAGGCTGTCCTCCTCGATTCGGTGATCCTCGCTCATGCTCGGGTCCTCACGGGCCGCAGGGTAAAACCTACTGGAACCGGCGGAGCCACGACCTGCCGGAGGCGAGTCGAACCGAGTTGGGATTATCACGGATGAAGGGTGGGATCGTGCGCGGAACTCGCAAGCTATCGTGTGTCAAACCTGATCTATGGGACGGAAACCACGCCATGGAACGTCTCTCGGACGTATCGAGTCACCATGTTATTCGATTATGAAAAATTCTCGAAACTACTAAATAGTCTGACCATACACCTATAGTCGTACTTCAGTACTAACCATGAATGATAAACGATCACGAACGATATCGCGGCGGGTGTATCTGAAAGCCGGCGGCGCGGCAGGTGCGGCGAGTCTCGCGGGGCTCGCCGGCTGTCTGGGCGGCGAGGGTGGCAACGGCGGCGGCAACACGCTCGAAATCCTCCACGGCTGGACCGGCGGTGACGGGGCGGAAGCAGCCGATTCCCTCTTCGGGGCGTTCGAGGAGGAGTACCCCGACATCGACCTCGACGAGAACCCGATCGGCGGCGGCGGCAACGAGAGCCTCGATCAGACGGTCGCGAACCGACTTCAGAGCAACGACCCGCCGAGCTCGTTCGCCGGCTGGCCCGGCGCCAACCTCCAACAGTACGAGGGAGTCCTCGGCGACATCGGGGAGAACGTCTGGAACGAAGCCAACCTGCAGGACGCCCACGCTCCGGAGGCCGTCGAGGCCTGTCAGTTCGACGGTAGCTTTTCGGCGGTTCCGATCGGATCCCATCGGATGAACGACCTCTTCTACAACGTCGAGGTCGTCGAACAGGCCGGCGTCGACCCCAGTTCGCTCGACAGCGTCGACGCGCTCATCGGTGCGCTGGACGCCGTCAGCACTCAGACCGACGCCACCCCGCTCGCGTTCGCGCTCGCGCCGTGGGGAATCCTCCAGACGTGGGCGGTCACGATGCTCAGCGAGCAGGGTTACGACGCCTACATGAGTTTCATCGAGGGAGAGGGCGACGAACAGGCCGTCCGCTCGACGTTCGAAACGCTGGGGGAGATCCTCGGCAACTACATCAACGCCGACGCCGCATCCGTCGACTTCACCGAGGTCAATCAAGGTATCATGAGCGGCGACGCGGCGTTCATCCACCAGGGTAACTGGGTCGCCGGCGCCTACATCAACGAGGGCCTCGAGTACGGCACGGAGTGGGACGCCATCCGCTTTCCCGGCACCGACGGAATGTACGGCCTGCACATCGACTCGTTCATCTATCCGGGCGAGAACCCGAGTCCCGAGGAAACCGCCTCGTTCCTCCGGTTCGCCGGCGGCGAGACGGCCCAGGTCGCGTTCAACCAGTACAAGGGGTCGATCCCGACCCGCCAGGACGTACCCACCGACGAGTTCAACCAGTACCTCACTGAGACGATCGAGGACTTCCAGAACGCCTCCCAGAAGCCCCCGACGCTGGCCCACGGACTCGCCGTCCCCCAGAGCACCCAGTCGGAACTCGAGGGCGTCCTCAACGACACCTTCGCGGACCCCTATGACGTCGACGGCGCAACCAGCGGCTTCATGAACACCGTCTGATCACGGTACGTGTATGAGACGGATTCTAACGTTTCTACGGCGCAACCGGGGTAAGCGACGCGCTCGGACGGACGGAGGCACGACCGAGAACAGATCGACCGCCAGACGCTGGCTCGACAGTGACTTCGTTCAGTCCGCGCCGTTCTGGGGACCTCCGTTCCTGCTCATGGGCTTTTTCGTCTATGCGGCGATCGGCTGGAACTTCCTCCTGTCGTTGACCGATTACTCGGGGTTCGGCGGGGCCGACTACAGCGAGTTGAGCCTCGAGAACTACCGGACGATGCTCGAGGATCCCGCGATATGGGCGGCGACTCGGAACACCTTCGTCCTGCTGGTGGTCTTTACGGTCGCCTGCCTGCTCGTCGGACTCGGACTCGCGATCCTGCTCGACCGCGAGATCCGCTTCGGACGGGCCTTCCGTACGATCTACCTCCTTCCCTTTGCCCTGTCGTTCATCGTCACCGCACAGTTCTGGCGGTGGATGTACAACGTCAACAACGGCATCGTCAACCAGTTCGTCGGGATCTTCGGGCTCGGGCCGTACAGCTGGCTCGGGGATCCACGGATCGTGTTGGGTGCGGTGATCTTCGCGCTCGTCTGGCAGTTCAGCGGCTACACGATGGTCATCTACCTTGCCGCGCTCCGGTCGATTCCGACCGACCAGTACGAGGCCGCGATGATAGACGGGGCCAGCACCCTTCGGATGTATCGACGCGTGATAATCCCGCAGTTGCGGCCCGCGATGGTCAGCGCATCAGTCACGCTGGTGCTGTTCGCGCTGAAGGCCTTCGACTTCCTCTATGCGGTCTTCGGCGGGTATCGACCCCGTCGGGGAGCCGACATCCTCGCGACCAAGATGGTCCGCGAGGCGTTCGGCCAGTCCGAATGGGCCTACGGCTCCGCGATCGCGCTGGCACTGTTCGTGCTGTCGCTCGCGGTGATCACACCGTATCTATACAGCCAGTACAAACGAGGTAACCTATGAGCGAACGATCGGTTTCGGCCGGAGACGTCGGCGACGAAACGGCCTTCGAACGACTTGCCCTCCGACGGATAGGGCTGTACGCGACGATGCTCGCCTTGGTCGTCTTCTACCTGCTCCCGATCGAGTCGGGGCTCGTGACTTCGATCAAGACGTCACAGGCGCTCATCAACACCCAGCCGTTCGCTCCGCCGGGTCTCGAGGGCGTGACTCTCGAGAAGTGGCAGTTCGCGTTCGACACCCTGTGGATCGGGATGGTGAACAGCATGTTGTTCACCATCCCCGCGACGCTCCTCTGTGCGGTCTTCGGAAGCATGGCCGCCTACGGGCTGACGCTCGTCGACTGGCGCGGTCAGGTCGCGGTGTTCACGCTGTTCATCGCGGGGATCTTCATCCCGTATCAGGCCGTCATCGTTCCGCTGACGCAGTTCTGGTCGCAGTACGCGATGCTCGATGCCCGGTTGGGACTGATACTGTCGGACCGGGCCGCGACGATCCTCGAACTCGTCATCACGCATACGGCCTACGGGATCCCGATCTGTACGCTGCTGTTTCGCTCCCAGTACAAGACGA
>CAYVQH010000166.1:0-4090 GCA_964454105.1 uncultured Halobacteriales archaeon
TCTCGGTGGTCGGCGGGGGCGAGACGCTGCTGGCGAAGGGCTACGGGCACGCCGACGTCGCACGCGGGGAACCCGTCCGCGCCGAGGAGACGCTCTTTCGGATCGGGTCGGTTTTGAAGCTGTTCGGCTGGACCGGCGTGATGCAGGGGGTCGAGAGCGGCGATCTCGACCTCGATACGGACGTCAACGAATATCTGGGAGACGTGACGATCCCCGAGGCCTACGACGAGCCGATCACCCTCGAACACCTCGGCACCCACACGCCGGGCTTCGAGGAGCGCTACCGGGGAACGTTCGTCGAGGACCCGGGCGACCTCCGACCGCTCGGTGAGGCGTTGGCCGAAGGTCAGCCCGCCCGGGTCCGTCCGCCGGGGGAGCTTGCCTCCTACTCGAACTACGGGGCCGCGCTCGCGGGTCACATCGTCGCCCGGCAGGCCGGAACGACCTTCGGGGAGTACGTCCGGGCGAACGTCTTCGAGCCGCTCGGAATGGCCCGAAGCACGTTCGCCCAGCCGGTCCCCGACGGGTTCGGAACGCTCTCGAAGGGCTACCGGTATCGGGAAGGGGAGTTCCGCGAGGGCGAGTTCGAGTTCGTTGGGCTCCCGCCCGCCGGCTCGATGAGCGCGAGCGCGACCGACATGGCGCGGTTCATGCTGGCCCACCTGAACGGCGGGGCGTTCGAGGGCGGTCGGATCCTCGAACCCGAAAGCACCGAGGCGATGCACCACCGGCGGTTCGCCCACGACGAGCGGGTCAACGGGATCTGTTATGGCTTCTACGAGATGGGCCGCGGCGACGAGCGGGCCATCGGCCACGGCGGCGACACCGAACTGTTCCACAGCCAGCTGCTGCTCGTGCCCGGACGGGACCTCGGGCTGTTCGTCTCCTACAACAGCCCCGGCGGTGTGGAGGCCCGCGAGGAGTTCGTCGAGTCCTTTCTCGACCGGTACGTCGGCGAGCCCGACCCGCCGGAAATGCCGGGGGGCGAACTGACCCGCGGCGAGGAGCTCGCGGGATCGTACCGACCGACCCGCCATCCCCACACCACCTACGAGAAGATCGGCGCGCTCGGCGGGGCGATGGAGGTGCGCGTCGAGGACGGCGCGCTCGTGACCGAGCTGCCCGGGGTCGGAACCGATCGCTGGGTCGAGGTCGAGCCGCTGGTCTTCCGCCACGAGGACGGCACCGACGCGCTGGTCTTCGACGGGGAAGACGGCGGGATCAGTCGCGCCTACCTCGGAAGCGCCCCGGTGATGGCCTTCGAGCGCCTCGAGTGGTACGAGGCCACGACGACCCAACTGGCGGCGATCGGGCTCTCGCTGCTGGTGTTCATCTCGGCGGTCGTCGGCTGGTCGGCGAGCGGCCTGTGGCGGCGGATGAGGGACCGACCGCCGGGGGCCGAACGACCGCGCATAGCCCGGTGGACGGCGGGGCTCGCGAGCGCGCTGTTCGCCGCGTTCGTCGTCGGTCTCGCCGCGCTCGTCGCCGTCGACCCGAACGCGATACTGTTCGAGGCGTCTCCCGCGCTGCTGGGGCTGCTCGTCCTGCCGGTGCTGGCCGCGGTGGCCACCCTCGGAACGCTCGCGTGCTGCGTCCTCGCGTGGCGCGACGGGCACTGGGGGCTGCTCTCCCGTCTCCACTACACGCTGGTGGCACTGGCGAGTCTCCTCTTCCTGGGGGTGCTTCGCTACTGGAACCTGCTCGGGTTCGCCCTCTGAGCGGGCCGTCCCCGGCCACTACGACCTGCAGGTGCAGGGAGGCTTTTTGTCCGACTGGAGCGTCAGAATCGGATATGGCACCGAACCTATCGGACGCGCTCGGACGGGGGATGGAGGCGGCCTTCGCCGCGGACTCGCTCGCCCAGCTCGGCGACGCGATCGACTTCGAGGCGCTTGAACGGGGCGACATCGAGGCGATGGACTTCGAACACATGGGCGAGCTCGTCGGCCAGATGACCGGCCGGATGGTGGTCAAACAGACGGTCGGGCGCTACACGCCGGGCCAGTTCGCCGAACAGACCGTCGGCTACGCCATCGGCGGCGCGATCGGCCGGGAGGGCGGCCGGCTCGTCCTCGAGATAGTCGAGAACCAGCGCGGCGACCCGGTCGAGGTCGACATCGAGGTCCTCGACGAGGAGACAGTCGACGACGCCGACGACATCCGCGACCTGAACGACGAGGACGGTTCGGACGACCTCGAGGGGATCGGTGGCTCCGGCGAGGACGGGCCGAACGGCGCCGACGAATAGCCCCAACCTTTTTCCCTTCGAGGGTGAGGCCCCGGTATGGGACCCCGGATCACGCGGATCCAGACGACGGAGTTCGCCTACCCGATCGAGGACGTCGGCACCGACACCAACGGCTTCAACCTCACCTACGAGCCCGGCGCCACGACCGAACGCAAGCTCTTCGCCATCCGGGTCGAGACCGACGCCGGGATCACCGGCGAGTACGTCGGCGGCAACTCGCCGGCGTTCGCCCAGATCAACACCGTCGCGGACTACCTGATCGGCAAGAACCCCCTCCACCGGGAGCGCCACTGGAGCGAACTCAAACGGGCCCTGCGCAAGTACGACCGCATGGGGATCGGCCCGCTCGACATCGCGCTGTGGGACTTCGCCGGCAAGTACCACGACGCGCCCGTCCACGAACTCCTGGGAACGTATCGCGAGCGCATCCCCACATACGCCTCGACCTATCACGCCGACGACAGCGGCGGGCTCAACTCCCCGGCTGCCTACGCGGATTTCGCCGAGGAGTGTCGCGAGCGGGGCTTTCCCGCCTTCAAGATCCACGGCTGGGGCGGGGGCGACGAGTCCCGCCAGATCGATCGGGAGATCGCCACCGTCCACGCGGTCGGCGAGCGCGTCGGCAGCGGGATGGACCTGATGCTGGATCCGGCCTGCGAGTACGAGACGTTCGGCGACGCCCTCAAGGTGGGGAAGGCCTGCGACAAACAGGACTTCTTCTGGTACGAGGACCCGTATCGCGACGGCGGCATCTCTCAGCACGCCCACCGGAAACTCGGCGAGCACCTCGAGACGCCGATCCTCCAGACCGAGCACGTCCGGGGGCTCGAACCGTTCACCGACTTCGTCGCGAGCGGGGCGACCGACTTCGTGCGCGCGGACCCCGAGTACGACGGCGGGATCACGGGCGCGATGAAGCGCGCGAAGGTCGCGGAGGGGTTCGGACTCGACGTGGAGTTCCACGCGCCGGGACCCGCCCAGCGCCACTGCATCGCCGCGACGCGCAACGCGAACTACTACGAGCTCGCGCTGGTGCACCCCGACTGTGACAACACCCAGGCGCCGGTCTACGCGGGCGGCTACACCGACCAGCTCGACGCGATCGACGACGACGGGACCGTTCCCGTGCCGGACGGCCCGGGCCTGGGCGTCGAGTACGACTGGGAGTACATCGAGGAGAACGCCCTCGGCGAGCGGACCTACGAGTGAACCCGAGTAACAGTCGTTAAGTGGGGCCTGCGAGACCGTACGTGTAACGTCATGGCATCGACTGATCCACCGCGACTCGATCGGGGGAGCGGCTGATGGCGGGGGAATCGTCGTCGATCACGGAGCGTGCGTCCGAGCAGTTCACGACGCTCGCGTGGGTGTTGATCCCCGTCGCCGTCGGGATCAACGTCGTCGGCGGAACGCTCACGAACGTCCTGCGGATCCCGATCTACCTCGACGTGATCGGGACGATCCTGCTCGCGATCCTCGCCGGCCCGCTCGTCGGAGTGGTCGGCGGCGTGCTGACGAACCTCGTCCTCGGGGTGACGCGCTCGCCGACGATCATCCCCTTCGCGGTGGTGAACGCGGCGATCGCCCTCGTGGCGGGCTACTTCGCGATGCGCGGCTGGTTCCGGATCCACGAGGGACGCGACTACCTGAAACTCGCGGGCGTCGGGGTGTGCGTCGCGCTGGTCTCGATCGTCGTCAGCCTTCCCATCGTCGTCACGCTGTTCGGCGGGCTGACCGGCACCGCACCCGACATCGTCGTCGGGGCCTTCCTCGCGGCGGGCTTCGACCTCGTGCCCGCGGTGCTGGCCTCCCAGCTCGTCATCGAGCCGATCGACAAGATCT
>CAYVQH010000167.1:0-3975 GCA_964454105.1 uncultured Halobacteriales archaeon
AGGTCGACGAGGAGGCGCTCTCCTCGCTCACGGAGTTCATCCTCGACGGCGGCGTGGACGGCCTCTTTCCTTGTGGTACCACCGGCGAGTTCGCGAGCCTCGCGCCCGAGCAGCGCGAGCGCGTGATCGGGACCGTCGCGGAGGCCGCCGGCGACGCGCCCGTGATCGCCGGCGCGGCGGGAACGAGCGTTCCCGAGACCCTCGAGCGGATCGAGGAGGCCGAGTCTGCGGGCGCCGACGCCGCGGCGATCGTCGGCCCGTACTTCCACACGGCGAACGGCCCCGAAGGAACGCAGCGCTTCTTCGAGGCGATCGCAGAGGAGAGCGCGCTACCGCTGTATCTCTACAACATCCCGATGTACGTCGGCGACGACGTCGACGCCGAAACCGTGGGGACGCTCGCGGAACACGACGCCGTCCGGGGCATGAAGGACACCAGCGGCGACCTCTCGTATTTCCTCTCTGTCGATCGCCACACGCCAGAGGAGTTCGTGCTGATGCAGGGCTTCGATACGCTGTTGGTCCCCGCGCTTCGGATGGGATCGAACGGCGGGGTTCACGCGCTCGCGAACGTGATCCCCGAGGTGTTCGCCGAACTGCTCGAGAGCGCGAACGACGAACGGGGAGCGGAGCTCCAGCGCGAGGCGATCGCGCCGCTGTTCGAGCTCTGTGTCGAGCACGGCTTCGCGCCCGCGACGAAGGCCGCCTTGGTCCACCGCGACGTGATCCCGAGCGACGAGGTCAAGCCGCCGCTGGTCGAGCTCGACGAGGACGCGAAGGCTGACATTGCCGACGCGGTCGATCGGGCGCTCGAACGATAGGCCGTAGGTCGAGAGGTCGATCAGGCCAACGGGACCAGCAGCTGGAGGACGAACACCGTGAGCAGTCCCGAGACCGACATCACCGTCGCCACCGCGGAGTAGGTCTTGAACGTCTCCATCTGGGTGATGCCCGCGACCTCGCTGATGATCCAGAAGCCGCTGTCGTTGTACCACGGCGCGATCATCCCGCCGAAGCCGATCGCCATCATCAGGTAGACCGGGTTGGCGCCGTATCCGCCCGCGAGCGGCGCCATGATCGCCGCGCCGGTGAGGATCGCGACCGTACCCGAGCCCTGGGCGACGCGGATCACGGCGGCGATGAGCCAGCCCGCAAACAGCAGCCCGAAGCCGAGTTCCTGGAGGCCGCCGGCGATGTACTCGCCGACGCCCGCCGCGGCGAGCATCGCCCCGAAGGTGCCGCCCGCCGCGGTGATGGCGATGATGTTGCCGCCGCTCTTTATCGCCTCCGTCAGCTCGTCGCCGAAGCGGTCGCGGTCGCCGGCCATCTCCATGCGGAAGAAGGTGTACGCCGAGAGCATCGCGGCCGCCGTCAGCGCGAAGTTCGCGTCGCCGAGAAACGAGGTCAGCGCGACCACGATTCCGCCCTCGGCGACGGCGCCCGCGTCGGCGAGCACGTCCCCGATCGTGTTCGAGGCGATCAGCACGACCGGGATGGCGATCGGCAGCGACGACTCGAACAGCCTGGGCAGCTCGCTCGTGGGTCGCTCGGTCTTCTCCTGGAGCTCCTCCGGCGAGGAGCCCATCGCCTCCCGAAGCGGGAAGTCCTCGCGGCTATGGAGGAACCGTCCGTAGACGACTCCGCCCAGAAGCGCCGCCGGCAACGCGACGACCGCGCCGACGACGATCGCCAGGCCCAGGTCGACGTTCAGCTCGGCGGCCATCGCGATCGGGCCGGGCGTCGGGGGGACGAGCATGTGCGTCGCGAGCGCCCCCGCCGCCAACGCCGAGACGTACAGCGAGAACTTCACGCCCGTGCGGGCCTTCATCGAGCGCCCGAGCGGCGCGAGCAGGTAGAAGACGTTGTCGAAGAACACCGGGATCGACAGCACGAAGCTCGAACCGAACAGCGCGTATTCGGATCGATCCTCGCCGGTCAGCGAGAGGAAGGCCCGGACGATTCGATCGGCCGCTCCGCTGTCCATCAGCGTCTTGCCGATGATCGCGGCCATCAGGATGGGGATCCCGATCGCGACCATCACGTCGCCGAACGACTGGGCGATCTCCGCCGGCACCTCGGCGAACGCGATCTCGGGGGTGGCGATTCCGATCGCCATCGCGGCGATGATCAGCCCGACGAACGCGGGCAGCTTCAGCCAGACGAGCAGCGCAACGACCGTTATCACGCCGATCGCGAACGGTACGAGCGGGTTCTCCAGTACCATGATATCGGCCGTCACCATCCTCGTTATTAACCGTTGGTGTACTGGCGATCCCCGCTTCGTCCGACCGGTGATTCACTCCGGGAGTCCCAGCAATTACGTGTGCTTCGAGAGAGCCGTCTAGCACGTACGACGCATCCTCGTCCCGACCGACGGCAGCGAGCAGTCCGAGCGGGCCGCCGATCACGCCCTCGAGATCGCCCGCCAGTTCGGAAGCGCCGTCCACGCCATCCACGTGGTCGACGACCGGGGTCCGGGCCGCGCGGCCGAGGCGGTGAGCGATCTCTCGCCGCACTCCCCCGAACGGAAGGCGATGGACGAACGCCGCGAGGAGGCGGGCAACGAGCTGACGGCCGCCGTCACCGAGCGGGCCCGCGAGGCGGGTCCTGACGCGTACGGCGAGGTCCTCCACGGCGAGCCGGCCGACCGGATCACGGAGTACGCCCGGGCGAACGGCATGGAACTCATCGTGCTCGGCACACGCTGGCGAAGCGCGGTCGGCGAGTTCCTGCTCGGAAGCGTTCGAAGATCGCATGTGCGATCTTCGAGCCAATCAGAAGCACGGAGTGCTTCCGATGACGTCGCGGTAAGGTCTCGAGACACGCCACGACGCCGGTGATGCTGATCAGAGCCGACGGGTGACGATCGTCGGGTCGAAACTCCCTTTTCCCGACCGGCCGAACCCCCGACGATGGCAGTTCGCGTCACGACCGGGGGCCGGCTTCACTTCGGCTTCCAGAACCTCTCGCTGGCCCACGAGCGCCTCTACGGCAGCCTCGGGCTCGCGCTCGACGCTCCCCGGCTGGTCGTCGACTGCGAGCGAGCGGAGACGGTGACGGCCGACCACCCCGACGCCCGGCGCTACGCCCGGCGGGCGGTCGATCTGCTCGATCTCCCCGGCGCGCGGGTGACCGTCCGGGAACCGCTCCCCCGTCACGCCGGTCTCGGCAGCGGCACGCAGTTCGCGCTCGCGACCCTCGCGGGGATCGCGCGGGTCTACGGCCGCGAGCCCCGAATACGCGAGCGCGCGCCGGGGCTGGGTCGCGGCGGCCGGAGCGGCGTCGGGATCGCCACCTTCGAGTCGGGCGGGTTCGTCCTCGACGCGGGCCATCCGACGACGCGCTTCACCGCCGAACGGCCGCGGGACGGCGAGTGGACGGTTCCGGCGGTGATCGCTCGCCACCCGATCCCCGAGTCGTGGCGGTTCGTCCTCGTGCTCCCCGAGGTCGAACCGGGGCGCAGCGGCGAGCAGGAGGAGGCGAGCATGCGAGCGGTGGTCGAACGCGCGAGCCCCTCGATCGCCGACGAGATCACGACGATCGCCGCTCGGCGGGTGCTGCCCGCGATCGCCGAGGGCGACCTCGGGACGTTCGGCGCGGCCGTCGCGGAGGTCGGCCGGCTCAACGGCGCCTGGTACGCCGACACCCAGGGCGGGGTGTATCGCCCGCCGGTCGGCGGGATCGTCCGCGCCCTCGAGGCCTCGCCGGCGATCGACGGCGCGGGCCAGTCCTCGTGGGGGCCGGCGGTGTACGGCGTCACCGATCGCCGTCGGGCCGAGAGGGCCCGCGACGTCGCCGAGGAGGCGCTCGCGACGGCCGACGTCGACGGAAGCGTCAGGGTCGCCCGGGGACGAAACGCCGGCGCGAGCGTCGAGCCCGAGTGACCGGAACGGAGACCGGAGAACGGGACGTGCGATCGATCACGGGATCGGCTACGAACGGGAAGTCGCGGACTTCGAGCGGGAGCTCCTCGAC
>CAYVQH010000168.1:0-3975 GCA_964454105.1 uncultured Halobacteriales archaeon
ATTTACACGTAATAACGTCTTCGATAGTGGTGTTAATAAACATGAAGGGGACCGGATGTAACGGGGTATGATATAATATGTATAAGGTCCGGACGGGTCGGCTGGCTCCCGTCCATTGCCGGCGTCCACCGAAACGACGGAGCGGCGTGATCGGTATCCCGTTCCGACCCGTATTCTGGCAATCGGCTGAAAAGAGGGGGAGAAAACGAACGCGAGTTCGCCGAGGGGGGATGGAACTCGATTCCCGAGGGCGAACGCAAGAAGCGGTTCTCGCTGTTCAAACACTGGAGGTGTTCCACCAGCGCACCGGCCAGGAGAGCTACTTCACGATGCGCCTCCAGAACGCCGGCGGCCGTCGGATCGAACGACAAGGGAAGGGTTTAGCCCGCTCGTGACCGGTGTCCGGGTATGGCCTCCGATCGCTGTGACGCGTGTGACGAGCGCGTCCACATCGCCGGCGGGATCGCGGACATCTGGTCGTTCTCGCACGAACCGACCGGCGGGATGACCCTGGAGTTCGAGGACGGCACCGAGCACTTCCTCTGTCACGCCTGCATCGAGCGCCTGCCCGATCACCCGAGCGCCGCGGACGTCGATGCCCTCCCCGAGTGAGCCGCTACCTTTAGGGCCGTCGCACGCACCCCTTCGAGGGTGAACCCCGCCCGTATCGAGAGCGAGTTCCCCGCACCCTCCCATCGGGGCAACCAGCGCGAGGCTCTTTCGGACATTCGTGCGGCGTTCGACGCCGGCAACGACGTGGTGCTCGTGCGCGCGCCGACGGGCAGCGGGAAGTCGCTTCTGGCCCGTGCGATCTGTGGTGGCGCCCGTACTCCCGAGGAGGCCGACCCCAAGCAGGCGACGGGCGCGTACTACACCACGCCGCAGGTCTCCCAGCTCGACGACGTGGCGAGCGATCCGCTTCTCGACGACCTGCAGGTGATCCGCGGGAAGGGCAACTACACCTGCATCCTCCCCACGGAGGAGGACACGAAGGTGAACCGCGCGCCCTGCGTTCGCGAGCGGGGCTACGACTGTGCGGTCAAACACCGCTGTCCGTACTTCTCCGACAGGGCGATCGCCTCCAACAGAGCCATCGCCGCGATGACGCTCGCGTACTTCATGCAGACCGCCGGCTCGGAGGTCTTTCGCACGCGGGACGTCTGCGTGATCGACGAGGCCCATGGTTTAGCCGAGTGGGCCGAGATGTACGCGACCATCGACCTGGGGCCCCGAACGGTGCCGATCTGGGACGATCTGGAGGTGCCGGAGGTCGGTTCGCTCGACCGGGTCGCCCGGTACGCCGAGTCGCTTTCGGGGACGTGCGCCCGCCGGAAGGACGACCTGCTCGGACGTGACGAACTCACGCCCGAGGAGGCCGCCGAGCGCGACCGCCTGCAGAAGCTGATCGGGGAACTCGACTGGTTCGTCTCCGACTACCGCGACCCCGAGAGCTCGACGACCTGGGCGGTCGATCAGGGCGAGGACCGCTCGCTCTCGATCAAGCCGATGAACCCCGAGCGCTACCTCGAACACACTGTCTGGGACCGGGCGAACCGCTTCGCGCTCCTTTCTGCGACGATCCTGAACGAGGAGGCGTTCTGTCGCGGCGTCGGTCTCGACCCCGACCGGGTCGCGCTGGTCGACGTTGGCCACACCTTTCCCGTGGAGCACCGCCCGCTGTACGACGTCGCGCAGGGGAAGATGACCTACGACGAACGGGACGAGACGCTGCCGAGGATCGCCCGCGTTCTCGTGCGGATCATGGTCGAACACGCCGACGAGAAGGGTATCGTCCACGCCCACTCCTATGCGATCCAGGAGCGCCTCGCCGAGCACCTCGCGGATTTCGGCGTCGGCGCTCGGGTGCGGACCCACGACCGCGAGGACCGCGACGCCGCCCTCGAGGCCTGGAAGGCGAGCGATCGGCCGGACGTCTTTCTCTCGGTGAAGATGGAGGAGGCGCTCGATCTGGGGGACGATCTCGCCCGTTGGCAGGTGCTCTGCAAGGCGCCGTACCCCAACACGCGCGACTCGCGGGTCGCCCACCGCCTCGAACGAGGCCAGTGGGCGTGGTACAACCGTGTCGCCCTCAAGACGGTGATCCAGGCCTGCGGGCGGGTCGTCCGGTCGCCCGACGATCACGGCGCGACCTATCTGGCGGATTCGAGCCTGCTCGACCTGTTCGAGCGCACTCGTGGGGAGATGCCGCCGTGGTTCGACGATCAGGTCGAGCGGATCCGCTCGCCCGATCTGCCGGCGTTCGATGCGAGTACGGACGGCTCACATGCTCGCCCGCGTTCTGATCCGGGCCCGGAATCCGAATCGACATCGGAGTCGGGGGCGTCGGAAACGACGCGGACCGCGACCGGATCGAACTCGGGCGGCGGTTCGTCCACCGCTCCGGACCATCCTCTGAACGACGTCTGGGGCGACGGCTAGATCAGGGCGACGCCGCCGATCATCGAACCGACCATCAGGAGCACGAGGAACAGTGCCATGGCCTGTTGTCTGTCCATACCGTCGGAACCCGTTCGATCCAATTAACCGCTATGGCCGATCCGCGCGTCGAGCACGACGTGGGCGACCCCCTCGCTGTGGCTCTTCACCCGGCGTCGGTCGAGGAGTTCGACTTCCCGTCCCGCGTTCGTCGCGGCCGCCCGAAGCCGCGAGACGGGCCGCTCCCACAGTTCGGCCTCGGGGGTGGCCTCGTGCATGTGGAGGACGCCGCCCTCCGCGAGCGCCGGGAGCGCGCCATCGAGGTACTCGTGGGCGTCGTAATAGCCCATCACGATCCTGTCGGCCTCCGTCTCCAGATCGCGACAGTCCGTCAGGTAGGCGTCGATGCGGTCCTCGACTCCGTTCAGCACCGCGTTTTCGAGCAGATACCGGAAGGAGACGGGGTTTCGCTCCGCGGCCGTCACGCGTGCGCCGGCCCGCGCCATCGGCAGGGTGAAGTAGCCGATTCCGGCGAACATGTCGAAGACATGCTCGCCGTCCTCGACCACCTCGCCCATCCGCGCGCGTTCGGCCTTGTTCCCCGGCGAGAACATCACCTCGGCGAGATCCAGCGCGTACCTCGTCCCGTGTTCGGTGTGGACCGTCTCGGTGTCGCCCGCGCCCGCGACCACCCGAACCGAGGGCTCGCGGTGGTCGCCCGAGATCCCCTCGCGCGCGAGGACGGTGTCCGCTCCGCCGTGCAGTTCGAGTAGCACCTCCCCGACCTCCCGTTCGTCCGGACAGTTCTCGAAACTCGCGAGAATCACGCTCCCGATCACCGCCCACGAGCCGGGCGCGCGTGCGATCTCCTCGTCGTTCCAGCCCCGTTTCGCGAGCAGGTCATCCAGTCCGGGCGCGCGCCGATCGGGGTCGGTCTGGCGGATCACCTCGTACACCGCGACGTCGCTCGGGGGACGGGTCACGGGGAGCGCAAGCGCCCCCTCGCCCGCCTCGCGGACCTTCCGAGTGTCGTCGTAGACGCCCTCCTCGCGGAGCGCGGCGATCGCCCGCTCCCCGTCGGACTTGGAAACGATCGCAGCGAGGGGGTTCTCGCCGTTCATTCCGACGCCTCGGCGTCCTCGGGGACGGCGTACAGCCCCGCGCGGCTCTTCAGGACCGGAACGGTTCCCGAGTCCGTATCGAGGAAATCGGGCCGCGGGATCGTCCTCGACTCGTAGGTCTCCGGGTCGAGCACCTGCACCGCCCGCTCGTCCTCGACGCTCACGAGCGTCGTCTCCTCCGCATCCTCGACCCGTCCGAGCCGCCGCGCGTCGGGTGCGTCGCCCTCCTCGAAGGACGACTCGTAGCGCTCGCCGGTCGCGAGACGCCGTCCCCTGACGGTGCCGCGCGCGCTGCCCACGAGCACCGGCCCCTCGCCGTCCTCGGGATCGATGACGTCGTCCTTGGTAAAGGGCGGGAGACGAACCGCGTAGGTCACTCGGTAGACCTCGTTGCCGTCCTCGTCCTCGGTGACGAGCG
>CAYVQH010000169.1:0-3969 GCA_964454105.1 uncultured Halobacteriales archaeon
AACAGATCACCGTCGTCACCATCGCGGTGCTCGCGAGCATCGGCACCGCGGGCGTTCCCAGCGCCGGGTTGATCCTGCTGACGCTGGTGTTGACCCAGATCGGCCTTCCCCTGGAGGTGGTGGGCTTCATCGCCGGCATCGACCCGCTGCTCGACCGGCTTCGCACCATGACGAACGTCACCGGCGATCTGGCGGTCGCGACCGTGGTCGCCCACTGGAACGGCGCGATCGACTTCGACGACGGCGTCTGGGTCGGCCGCGACGAGGCCCCGGCGGTCGCGCCCGGCGACGACTGAACGGTTCAGCGCGTTCGCTGTAGCTTCTCCAACGCGTCGGGGTTCTCGATCGAACTCAGGTCCCCGAGTTCCTCGCCGGTATAGGAGGCCTGGATCGCCCGGCGGACCACCTTCCCGCTCTGGGTCTTCGGGAACTCCGAGACGAACAGCACCTCGCGGGGACGGAACGGCTTGCCCAGTTCCTCGCCGACCTGCGCGCGGAGCTCCTGACGCAGGTCGTCGTCCTCCTCGACGCCCTCCTCGAGGACCACGTAGGTGACGACCGCCGTCCCGGTGGTGACGTCGGGAACGCCCACCGCGGCGGCCTGATTCACGGCCGGATGGTCCATCAGCGCGCCCTCGACCTCGGCGGGCCCCACCTTGCGCCCGGCGACGTTCAGCGCGTCGTCGGCCCGGCCGTGGAGGAACCAGAAGCCATCCTCGTCCTTCTGGGCCCAGTCGCCGTGGTCCCACAGCGGCGGGTTCTCGAAGGTCGACCAGTACTCCTCCAGATAGCGCTCGTCGCCCTCCCAGAGCGACTTGGTCATCGAGGGACACGAATCGCGCGCGACCAGGAAGCCCCGCTCGTTCGAATCGGCGACCGACTCTCCCGCCGAGTTCACGATGTCGACGTCCATTCCGAGTCCGGGACCGCCGAGCGTACAGGGTTTCAGCGGCTGGTTGGGCATCGGCATCAGGAAACAGCCACAGATCTCTGTCCCCCCGGAGATGTTGATGATCGGCGCCTCGCTGCCCCCGACCTTCTCGTAGAACCAGCGCCAGGACTCGGGGTCCCACGGCTCGCCCGTCGAGCCCAGAATGCGAAGTGACGAGAGGTCGTGTTGCTCGACCCAGTCGTCGCCGTGTTTCCTGAGCGCGCGGATCGCAGTCGGGCTGATCCCGAACTGGGTGATCCCGTGGCGGTCGATCATCGCCCAGTAGCGGTCGGGGTCCGGATAATCGGGCGCGCCCTCGTACATGAACAGCGTGCCGCCGAAGGTGTGGACCCCGATCATGCTCCAGGGGCCCATCATCCAGCCGATGTCGCTCACCCAGAAGAGGCGATCCGCGGGCTTGAGGTCCATCCCGAAGTGGACCTCCTTGGGACACTGGACCCCGACCCCCGCGTGGGTCTGGACGATCCCCTTGGGCTTGCCCGTCGTTCCCGAGGAGTACAGCAGCATCGACTCCTGGCCGGAGGGAAGGGATTTGGTCTCGTACTCGTCGGACTGCGTCTCGACCGCATCCTCCCATGTCTCGTCGCGCTCGTGGCGCTCGTACTCGCTCCCGAGGCGCTCGTAGACGATCGTGTGTTCGACACGGCCGGCCTGCTCGATCGCCGCGTCCGCCGAGTCCTTCAGGTGAACCTCGCTCCCGCGGCGGTAGAAGCCGTCGCCGGTGAACAGTACAGAGGATCCGGAGTCCGCGATCCGGGTCGCGGTCGCGTCGGTGCCAAAGCCCGAGAAGATCGGCACGGCGATCGCGCCGACCTTGAAACAGCCATAGAGGATCGAGATCACCTCGGGCATCATCGGCATGTACAACCCGACCGTATCGCCCGTCCCGACGCCCCGCGCTTCGAGGGCGTTCGCGACCTGATTGGCCTGCCGGTACAGATCGTGGTACGTCATCTGGCGCACCTCGCCGGGCTCGCCCTCCCAGATGCAGGCGACCGTGTTGCGCGTTTCGCTGTCGGGGGCGGCGTGGCGATCCAGCGTGTTGTGGGCGATGTTCAGTTCCCCGCCGGGATACCAGTCGGTGAACTGCGGGCCCTCGCTGTCGTCGCGCACCGCGTTGTACTCCTCGTAGAACTCGATGTCGAGGTAGTCGACGAGTTCGTCCCAGAACCACTCGATGTCCGTACAGGTGCGCTCGATCAGCCCCTCGTAGTCCTCGATCCCGTGGCGATCCATGAACGCCGCGACGTTCGTCCGCGAAACGAACTCCAAGGACGGTTCGTGGACGATCCGCTCGTTGGCGGGTGGTCCCATACCCGGCAGTCCTCAACGAACGGCAAAGAGGTTTCGTGCATATATTTCGTATTTTTATCACTACAATTTTATATCTAGTAGATGTAATAGTATCCATGACCGGTCTCACGGAAGCGTATACGGGCGGCGGGGCGGATGCGAGCGTTCGGCGCCGGTATCTCGGCGGCGGGTTGTTCGCCGCGGGCGTCTCGCTTGCGGCCCTCGGGGTGGTCTTCGGTACGACCGACTTGCTCGCGGGTATGGGGTACGGCCTGTACGACTCGCGGCGGATCGGAGGCGTGCTCGCGGGTTTCGGCGTCCCCGCGCTCCTTCTGGGCGTCGTCACCCTCCTGTCCGCCGGGCGACGCGTTCGACTCGCGTCGGCGACCGGGGCCGGCCTCGCCGTGATCGGCGTGCTCTGGTTCTGGCGTGTGTACCCGGCTCACTGGGCGGGGTACGGTCGTGATCTGACGCTACCGGTAACTGCCCTGTATCTCCTCGGGTTGACCCTGACCGTCGGGGGGCTGTTCGTGGGCGTCGCAGGGATCAAGACACGCAACGCGCCCGGCGGAACGGTCTCGCTGTCGGTGCTTCGGAGGGGTGGAATGGGGATGGTCGAGTCCGAAGGCGGGGACGAGTCCTCGAGGTGGGGTGGCGTCGGGGTGTTCGGGGACGTTCATCGGGAGGCAACGCCGCGCGTCGACGGCGGGACGCCCGAGGAGGAGTCCACCGGACCGGTCGACGCTTACTGCGGGAACTGCCGGTACGTCGAGTACGCCCACGACGACGGGCGTATTCGACCCTACTGTACGCATCACGACGCCACTCTAGAATCGATGGACGCCTGTGGATCGTGGACGCCGCGGGAGCGACGCTGAGAACCCGACCCCGGTCATCGCCCGATGAAGTCGGCGATCTCACCGGGTGCCCGCGTGTTCAGCACGTCCCCGGGCTCGGCCCACCCTCGACGGGCGGTGTGAATCCCGTAGCGAACGTTCTCGAACTCCACGGCGCTGTGGGCGTCAGTGTCGATGGCGATCGTCGCGCCAGCATCGACGGCGACCTTCACCGCCCGGCCCCACAGGTCGAGGCGGGCGGGGTTGGCGTTCACTTCGAGGGCTACCCCGTGATCGGCGGCGGCATCGGCGACCCGCTGGAGGTCGGGGTCGAGGCCGGGCCGACGGGTCAGTAGCCGCCCGGTCGGATGGCCCAGGACGTCGGTTTCGGGGTGGGAGATCGCCTCGACGAGCCGTTCGGTCGCCTCCTCGGATCCCCTATCGAGGGCGCTATGGGGCGAGGCGACCACGAGATCGAGGTTCGCGAGGACCTCCTCTGAAACGCTCAGCCCGCCCGCCTCGTCGATGTTCGCCTCGACGCCGGTGAACACCTCGATGGTCGCGGTTTCGGCGGCCTCCCGCACCGCCTCGGCCTGTTTGAGGAGGTCCTCGTCCGAGAGGCCGACCCCGCCGACCATGCCGGGACCCGTCGCGTGATCCGAGA
Source organism: uncultured Halobacteriales archaeon (assembly GCA_964454105.1). Classification (GTDB taxonomy): domain Archaea; phylum Halobacteriota; class Halobacteria; order Halobacteriales; family Halalkalicoccaceae; genus Halalkalicoccus. The sequence goes on from CAYVQH010000169.1 coordinate 3,746, forward strand.
TACAGAGGTACTCGTGGCCGAACTCCTCCGCGGCGGCGATCCACTCGGGAACCGTCGCCGTACCGTCCGACCAGTCGGTATGGGTATGGAGATCCCCCCGGACGTCGCCCTCCGCGATGAGATCCGGCAGGCCACCCTCGGCGGCGGCATCGATCTCGCCGGTGTCCTCCCGTAGCTCGGGCGGGATCCACGCGAGATCGAGCGCTCCGTACATCTCCTCCTCG
>CAYVQH010000170.1:0-3946 GCA_964454105.1 uncultured Halobacteriales archaeon
CGGGGCGGACCTCGACGCGCTCGAACTCCTGGCCGTTGTAGACGGCGAACGTCTTTCCGACGAACGCCGGCACGATCGGCATGTCGCGCAGGTGCGTTCGGATCGGATCGTTCGCGCTCTCCTCCGGTTCGCGCCCGTCGGCCTTCTCGAGCAGCTTCCGCTTCTCGACCGACAGGCCGCGTTCGATGCTTCGCCGCTGGCGTGCGGGCAGCAGTTCCGCGACGTCCTCGAGCTCCATCTCCTGCAGTTCGTCGATCGTGTGGCCACGGTAGGTGAACTCACCTTCCTGGCCGGTTCTGTAATCGGATGAACTCATCTGTTAGCACCCTTGCCCGTGCGTCGTGACGAGATGTCACCGACCTTCCGTCCCGGGGGCGCATCCCGTGAGACGCTTTTCGGTCGCCCCGGATGTTGGCGGCCGCCGCCACCGAACGGGTGGTCGACGGCGTTCATCGCCACGCCGCGCACACGGGGCCATTTCGTGCCACGCGACTTCATCTTGTGGTACTTGTTTCCTGCCTTGACGAACGGCTTCTCGGTGCGGCCGCCGCCGGCGACCACGCCGATCGTCGCCCGACAGTCGGGCGAGAGCCGTTTGACCTCGCCGCTCGGGAGCTGGACGACCGCGGCGTCCCGATCGTGGGTGATCAGCGTCGCGTTGACGCCGCTCGCTCGTGCGAATCGACCGCCGTCGCCGGCCTTCGACTCGACGTTACAGACCGGCACGCCCTCGGGGATCTCCGCAAGCGGCAGCGTGTTGCCGGGCTTGATCTCCGCGGAGATGCCGATCTGGATCTCCTCGCCGGTACCGATCCCTTCGGGAGCGAGCACGAGACGCCGGTCGCCGTCCTCGAACTCCACGTCGGCGACGGGAGCCGAACGGGCGGGATCGTGTTCGATGCCGACGACCGTGCCGGAGAGCACGTCGTCGTCCTCCGCACGTCGGTGCGAGAGGTCCGCCTTGTATCGATGCGAGGGTGCACGGAACACCGAACCACCGCGGCCACGTCGCTGGCCCCTGATTCGCTGTCCCATTCTAGAACACCCCGATTCGGGAAGCGACTTCCTGTGCGTCGTCGTCCTCGGACAGACGCACGGTCGCCTTCTTGGTTCCGTTCATGGTTATCTGTGTGTTCACTTTCGTGATTTCGACGTCGTACTGCTCGCCGATCGCCTCGCGGATCTGGGGCTTGGTGGCGTCCAGATCGACGATGAACTGGAGCTTGTTCTCGAAGTCCATGTCGTTCATCGCCTTCTCGGTGATGAGGGGGTGCTGGACCGTCATCGGTCGGCCACCTCCTCGATCGCGCTCTCGGTCCACACGGTCAGTCGACCCGGGTGGGTACCCGGCGCGAGGTCCTCGGCGCCGACCTCGCGGGCCGTCGCCACGTCGACCCCGGCGAGGTTGCGCGCGGCCTTCGAGGGGCCGGCCTCGCTCGAGGTGACGAAGAGGATCGACGAGGGCTCCTTGTACTTGCGCCCGCGGGTCTTGCCCTGCCCCGCGCGGACCTTCCGGCCCTCGTCGGCGCGTTCGACGTCGGTATGGAGGCCGACGCTCTCGAGGAACGAGACGACCTCCTTGGTCTTCAGCAGCTCCTCGAACTCGTCGCTGACGACCAGCGGCAGCTCGACGTCCTCGTCGAAGCGGTGGCCCCGCTCGGCGACGAGCTCGGCGTCCGTCGTCGCGGCGATCGCGCTTCGGGTCGCGAGCTTTCGCTCCTTCTTGTTGATGTTCAGCGAGCGGTCCTTCTCGGCTTTCGGCGGGTGTGCCTTGCGGCCACCGACGGCCTGAGGCACGCGTTTGCCCTGTCCGTTCGAGCGGGGGACGCGGGCCATTCCTCTCCCTGTCCCCAGCGACTCGGCCGAGGTGCGCTGGCCCGCGAAGGGGTCTGCTCCGTAGTCCTGCTGTCTGTTTGCCTGGGCGGCGAGTACGGCGCGCTTGATCAGATCCGGCCGGTAGGTCGTCTCGAAGACCTCCGGGAGATCGATCTCGTCCGCCTCCTCGCCGTCCAGGTCGATTGTTGTCGTACTCATGTTATCCCTGGTTCGATGCGGTGGACACGTACCGGACCTCGGGGTCCAGTCGCGGTTGGTCGTTGGGCCGGATCGCGGGCCGGAACCGGAGCAGCCGCCTGTCGGGCCCCGGAAGCGACCCCTTGATCAGCGCGTACGGACCGGAGACCTCGCCGTAGTTGACGAGCCCGCCGTCCGGGTTGACGTCGTCCTCCTCGCCGAGCACGATCAGGCGCTTGTTGAGTTCGGTGCGCTGATGGTAGCCGGTCTGGCCCTGCTGGGGAACCGTCGAGCGAACTCGACTCGGGTTCCACGGACCGAGGTTACCGATCCGGCGTCGCCATCCTTGGCGAGCGTGTTTGCCCTTTCGCTTCTGGACGCCCCAGCGCTTGACCGGGCCCTGGGTGCCTTTGCCCTTGGTGACGCCGCTGGCGTCGAGGTACTCGCCGGCGCGGAACACGTCGTTGGCCTCGTGTTCCCCGCCCTCGTCGAGCAGGCCGAGCGCGAACTCGGCGCGATCCTCGAGCGATCCCCCGCCGACGCGGGTCTCCATGATGTCGGGCTTCTTCTTCGGGACGCTACTGAGTCCCGCCGGTGAGGTGTGGGTGATGACCCGGAGGTCATCGACCTTCCCTTCCTCGAGCGCCGTTTCGAGGTCGTCGCGGGCCGACGGGTCGGCCTCCGACGGGAGGTCCAGAGCGCGATCGAGTTCGTCGTCGAACTCCTCGGCCCAGACCTCGCTTCGGGGCTGCATTCCGTACGGTGTCTGTTCATACGCGCGCAGAGCGACCGCCCGCATGGGCGGGGTCTCCACGATGGTGACGGGCACCGTCTCCTCGGTGCCTTCGATGGGCGAGTTGGCCTCGTCGTTGACCATCACCACGTGGCTCATACCGGCCTTGTAACCGGCGAATCCCTGCAGCGCTGGCTGTCCGTCGTCGTCCGGCCACGAGTTGAAACGCGGGACTTCGCTCGTCGCGCGCGTCCGTGGGCCGAACCCTAACGAGCCTTTGCGTGGTCTGCTTGGTTGTGGCATTGTCTCACTCCGTGAGTGTCAGGCAGGCGAGCGACGCGAACATCGCTTCCTCCGTTCGCACCGTCTCGCTGCCCTGGTTCGGGATCGTGTTGAGCCAAAGGTCGAACCGATCGGGTGCGTCCGATCCGAGTTCGACGGCCTCCGCCGACCCGTCGCCGGCGGCAACACGTTCGGCCTCCACTCCGAGCATCTCCGGCAGCCCGCGGCCCGGCGCGCCGAACGCGACGGTCATTCCGTCGCGTTCGAGACGCGCCGAGAGCGTCCCCAGTCGCTCGATCGTCAGCCCCTCGCCGAGGCGAGAGGTGGCGATGCGGACGCCCGCGTCCGGACGGCCGAGCGCTGCCGGAAGGTCCGTGCGCTCGACGGCCAGCCCCGGAAGGGGCCGGTCGACGAGCCTCGCACGGACCGGTCGTCGCGAAGATATCCTGACGGTCACGCGTCCTCCCTCCTCGACCTCCATTCCGGGAGGCGTCAGAAGGGAGAGTGGGTGTTGCAGTCCGCAATTGACCCGTACGCGCCCTTCAGGTCCGACCTCGGTCACGAGTCCCTGTCTTAACGACCCCGAACCGTTCGATCCGGAGCCGGTCCGTGACACGGCGCGAAGCGGGGGCAGGACGCCCGCATACTCCAGTTCGTCCCGCGTATCCCACACCTCCTTTCGGAGGTACGGGGGCGTTGCGGCGTACCGCAGTACGGTTTCGACGAACCCGCCACCCCACCTGCGTTCCCCATCGGGATCGGGGAAAACGATCAGGCGGCCGGCCCGGAAGACCGTCGCCGCGCGGGCGACGTAGCCGAGCTTGCGAGTCGCCTCGCGTTTGTCCTCGGCTTCCCGGACCACTGATGACGGCACGAGTATGCTGACGGTCATGCCAGCCACTTTCGCGCCTCGCCACT
>CAYVQH010000171.1:0-3937 GCA_964454105.1 uncultured Halobacteriales archaeon
ACCGGCTCGGGCTCGACCCGGACGACGTCGTCATCCCGGTGGTCACGAACACCTGCGACGTGCTGGGCGTGGTCGTGCTGTTCGTCGTCGTCGCGGCGCTGGTGTGAACGGTTGGGAGGGCAGACGCCGACTGGCGCCGGCGACCAGCTCGACGGTCAGGTCCATCGAACGCATCCGGACCGAGCCGAACAGCGGACCGTACCAGAGCGCCCCCCAACCCCATGAACCCGACCGCCTCCACCACGGCGGGCCAGTTGATCTCGACCATATCCGCCGGCGACATCGTATCGAATGATGAGCATATCGGCGGGAGCGAGACTCCCGGTCTGTGCCGCCACAGCCAGCGACGAGACGGGTCGTCGCCGCACGAACACCTATATCGAACGAACCCGTGACACGGGTAGCATGGAACCGGTCGACCGGATCGAGGCCCCCCTCGAGGTAATCGAGTTCCTCGCCCTATCGCCCAACCGTGTCAGGGTGCTCGAGGCGCTCACGGATGGGCCGGTCGGCCGGTACGAGCTGGAGGAGATGACGGGGGTGGCGCGGGCCACGCTCGGCCGCATCCTCGACGACTTCGAGGAGCGCGGCTGGATCGTCGAGGACGACCGGGAGTACGAGACCAACCAGGTCGGCACCTACGTGGCGGAGGAGTTCATGACCGTCCTGGGGCGCTTCGAGCCGATTCCCGCACTCGGCGACGTGGCGCAGTGGTTCCCGGCGGAGGGGTTCGAATTCGATCTCGGGCACCTCGCCGGGGCCGAGATCATCCGCACGACCAAGCGAAACGCGCTCGCCCCCACGACGCACATCACGAACCGGATTCGGGACGCCGATCGCGTTCGGCTCATCACCTATTCCGTCCTCCCGGGCGTTATGGAGATGTGCTGGCGAGGGACCGTCGACGGCGACCTTCAGCTCGTGAGCGTACTCGAGGGCGGCGCAATCGAAAACCTGGGAACCGATCCGCAGATGATCGAGCAGGCGCGGGAGATGGCCGAGAGCGGCCGGTCCGAGGTCTACGTCTACTTCGAGGACATCCCCTCCACCGTCTTCGTCGTCGACGACGTGGTACTGCTGTGCCTGTCTGGCGGCGAGGGGGCGCCAGTAGCGGTGATCGAGACCGACGACGAGGCCGTCCGCTCGTGGGCAGAATCCACGATCGACGACCTCCGGAGCGAGGGAGAGCGACTCGATCCCTCGCTGTTCACGGGGTGAGCGGTGCCCAGGGGGCGGGACACTCCCAGCGCGAGTCTATACGGCGCGTTCACACCTTCCCCCGAGTGAGACATGACGGCCCGAGAACGTCGACCGTGGCAGGGCACTCAGAGAGACGGAGACGCGTCCCGCAGGGCCGAGGGGCGCCCCACCAGGCCCCGGTCCATTCGGCCCGAGGCGGTCACCTTCGAGAGCGAGGGCGTCCGCTGCGAGGCCGACCTGTACCGGCCGAGGGACGGAGACCCGCCATGGCCCGCGGTCGCGATGGCGCACGTCTTCGGCGCCGAGCGCGCCTGGAGGCTCGCACCCTTCGCCGAGCAGTTCGCCCGGGCGGGGATCGCGGCCTTCGCCTTCGATTATCGAAGCTTTGGCGGGAGCGAGGGCACCCCCCGCCGGCTGATCGACCCGGACGGACAGCAGGTCGACTGGACCGCCGCGCTCGAATACCTCCGATCCCTGCCGGTCGTGGACGAAGCGCGCACGGCGATCTGGGGGTCCTCGTTCAGCGGTGGCCACGCCCTCGAGGTGGCGAGCTGCGATTCAAACGTTCGCGCCGTCGTCGCCCAGGTGCCGTTCGTCGACGGGCCGGCTACGGTCGCCCACCAGACCAGCGACCGGAGCACGCGGTCGCGGCTGTCCATGCTGGCGCGGGCATTCGTGGACCGCGCCCTCGCCGGCTGCGGGCTCGGCCCGGTCTGCCTGCCGATGGTCTCAGCGCCCGGGGAGGGCGGGATGGTTGACTCGCCCGGGGCTGAGGAGGGCTTCCTGGCGCTGGTGCCCGAGGGGGAAGAGCCGGTCAACCGTACGCCGGCCCGCGTAATCCTCGACCTCCCCTTCTACCGGCCCGTCGAACGGGCCGGCGAGGTCGACGTGCCCGTGCACGTGGTCGTCGCGGAGGAGGACCGCCTGCTGCCGAGGTGCCCGACCGAGCGGGTGGTCGACCGTCTATCGGATCCCAGCGTCCACCGGGTCCCGGCCGGCCACTTCGACGTCCACTTCGACCCGTGGTTCGAGCCGGTCGTCGAGGAACAGGTCGCGTTCCTGACCGGGGCACTGGCCGATCCGGAACCGGTCGAGTGCCGACACGAGGAGGGAGCACGCCAGCGAGGGCCGTCGGCCACGCCGGGGGCCGGACGTTGACGTCCGAGGACGTGGCAGCCGGGACGCGCCGCTCGGACGGGCGCGGACGGGGGTCCGGCCGGTGGACGTGGAGTTCACTGGCGGGGAAGGCCACCGCGATCGAGTCCCGGATCGACGAGTCCCCGTGGCCGGACCACGAGTACGTGCGTGGTTACGGCGTGTTCGTGTTGCCGTTCTCCACGGGCCACCTGCTGGCGTTGCGCGTCTCGCCGCAGAACCCCTTCGGCGCCTACGTGTCGGTCTGGCACCGACCGCCCGATGGCGAGTGGTCGATATTCGTCGACGGGCCCTCGCTCGATACGGCCTGTCCGCGCTACTGGGGGCCTGCCACCGAGCGAGCGCGATGTTCAACCATCGACGTCACGTGGACGGGTCCGAACGAACTCCGCGTCGACGCGGACGAACCGCGGCTGGAGTGGACGATGTCGATGTCGGCATCACCACTCGTTCGGATGGTGAACGCCGTGAACTCGGCGCTCCCTCTCTGGACGTGGAAGCCCCGTCCGCTCGTTCGGGCGCGGGAGTGGGTGGCGCGCCGCGTTCTCGACGTCGGCGAGATCCGATTCTCGTTCACGACGCCGAGCGGCCACGACACCGTCCTCCGCCCGGCGGCGGAGTACGTCATCCACGAGTCACAGGCCGTGCTGGACGGCCGCACACTCGGCGAGCCAGTCCGGCTCGACGAGAACCCGACGATCGGGGGCGTCCCGCTCCCGACCCGACCGAGTTTCGTGTTCGCCGAGGCCCACATGGCGATCGTCGATCCCGACGAGTACGAGCGCACGCGCGAACGGGTCCGCAGCGACGAAGCGTCGAACGACGCGACGTAGCTGCCGGCCGGCTCGACGATCGGAGGCGGTCGCGATCACGCCCCGAACGATTCCCACACCGCGTACGCCTCCCACGGCGTGTCTATACCTGGTTTTCGACCGTATCGTCGTTCGGCGATACGATCATGGCAACCGAACACCGCCACCACCACGACCACGGCGGCCCGGGCTACGCGACGCCCCAGGCCGCCATCGAGGAATCGACGCCCGAGACGGTCGCCTACGTCGTCGGGCTGTACACCGGCAGCGACATCGACGCCCCGGACTTCATCGGGGTCGTCGACGTCGACCCGACCTCGGAGACGTACTGCGAGGTGATCGACCGCGTCGAGATGCCCGCGCGCGGCGACGAGCTTCACCACTTCGGCTGGAACGCCTGCTCCTCGTCGTGCCACGTCGACGGCCTCGAGCGCCGGCACCTGATCGTGCCGGGCAGCCGCTCGAACCGCATCCACGTGCTCGATACCGGGGACCGGCGACACCCGTCGCTGCTGACGGTCGTCGAGCCGGAGGAGGTCCGCGAGTACGACCTCTCGGGACCGCACACCGTCCACTGCGTCCCCGAGGGGAAGATCATCATCAGCATGACCGGGAACGCGGACGGCGAACTCCCGGGCGGCTTCCTCGAGCTGAATCACGACTTCGAGATCGAGGGGCGCTGGGAGCCGCCGGGCGAGATCGACTTCAACTACGACTTCTGGTACCAGCCGCGCCACGACGTGATGGTCTCCTCGGAGTGGGCCGCCCCG
>CAYVQH010000172.1:0-3929 GCA_964454105.1 uncultured Halobacteriales archaeon
TGACGAACGCCTCGCCGTCGCGCTCCTCGTCGGTCGGCACCCGGTTCAGGTCGACTCCCTCCTCCTCGGCGAGCTTTCGGGTCGCGGGCGCGGCCAGCGTTCGGTCGCGGTCGGCGGCTCGTGGTCGAGAAGCGGATTCGCCGCCGGTGCTGGTGCCGCTCTCGCCGCTCCGCCGAGTCGCGGACGTGAGTCCCTCGTCCAGCCCCTGTGGACCCGTTTTCTCCGCCGTCCCGTCCTCGTCATCGCTTTCGGCCGCCTTCCGTACGTCGCTCTCAGTGACCCGACCGCTCGGACCCGATCCGTCGACGTTTCCGATATCGACGCCGAGTTCGCGGGCGAGGCGACGGACGTTCGGCGGGGCGAACACACGTCCCGAGGAGGTTTCGGTCTCCGCTCCCGCCTCGGTCTCGGTGATCGCCGGTTCGCCGTCGATGTCGCCGGGCTCCTCGCTAACCTGCTCCTGCGATTCGGTCGGCTCCTCCGCCTCGCCGGCGTCGGTCTCGGCCTCGCCCTCGACCGCGAACGTGATGATCACGTCCCCGACGGGGACCACCTCGCCCTCCTCGGCGAGGATCTCCTTCACCGAGCCGTTGACGGGCGAGGGCACCTCCACGACCGCCTTGTCAGTCTCGACCTCCGCGACGGGCTGGTCCTCCGAGACCTCGTCGCCGGGCTCGACCAACCACTGAACGATCTCGCCCTCGGCGACGCCCTCGCCGACGTCGGGCAGCTTGAACTCTCGGACCATGGTTAGAACTCGACGGCCTCCCTGATACCTTCCTCGATGCGGGTGGGTTCGGGCAGGTAGTAGTCCTCGAGCGCGTACAGCGGGAACGGCGTGTCGAAGCCGGTGATGCGCTTGACGGGTGCCTCCTGGTAGACCAACGCCTCCTCCTGGATGGTGGCGGCGATCTCCGCGCCCAATCCGGCCGTCTTCGGCGCCTCGTGGACCACGGCGGCCCGCCCCGTCTTCTTGAAGGAGTCGATGATCGCCTCCTCGTCAAGCGGCGAGAGGGTTCGCAGGTCGACCACCTCGACGCTTATCTCGTCCTCCAGGTTCTCGGCGGCCTCCATCGTCGGGCGGGTCATCGCGCCCCACGTGAACGCCGAGACGTCAGAACCCTCGCGCCGGACCGCCGCCTCGCCGAGGGGCACCTCGTAGGACTCGTCGGGCACTTCTTCCCTGAATGCCCGGTAGATGAGTTTGGGTTCGAGGAACACGACGGGATCAGGGTCGCGGATCGCGCTCGTGAGCAGTCCCTTCGTGTCGTGAGGCGTGCTCGGAATCACCACTTTGAGGCCGGGTTCGTGGACGTAGAAGGCCTCCTTGGACTCGGAGTGGTGTTCCGGCGCGCGGATCCCGCCGCCGTACGGTGCCCGCAGCACCATCGGGCAGGTGAACCGCCCACGAGAGCGCGTCCGGAGCCGGCCCATGTGCGAGACGATCTGGTCGAACGCGGGGTACATGAACCCGGAGAACTGGATCTCGGGGACGGGTTTGAGCCCGTAGGCAGCCATCCCGATCGCGGTCCCGACGATCCCCGATTCCGCCAGCGGCGTGTCGATCACGCGATCCTCGCCGAACTCGTCGTAGAGTCCCTCGGTCGCGCGGAAGACGCCGCCGTTCCTGCCGACGTCCTCGCCCATCACCAGTACGTCGTCGTCGGTTCGCATCTCGGTCGCCAGTCCGTCCCGCACCGCCTGTACCAAGGTAAGGTTCTGTGTCTCGCTCATTCAGTGGTCCTCCAGTAGCGTCCGATCGCCGTGTGTTTCACGAATTTCTCGGAACCATGCCAACTGCTCCTCCAGCCGTCCGGGCATGTCGCGATAGACGTCCGCGAACATCTCCTCGGGGTCGGGCCGCTCGACCGATTCGGCGGCGTCGATCGCGCTCGCGACCTCTTCTTTGATCTCCGCCTCGATCGCGTCGATCCCTTCCTCGTCGAGATAGCCGTTCTCGAGCAGGAACGTCTCCAGTCGCGGGATGGGATCCTTCTTCTTCCACTCCTCGACCTCGCTGTCCTCCCGATAGACGGAGGGGTCGTCCGCCGTCGTGTGGGCGCCGAAGCGGTACTGGACCGCCTCGATCAGGGTCGGCCTGCGTTCTCCGTCCCCGGGGTCCTTCGCCCTCTCGATCGCCTCGCGGGTCACCTCGTAGACCGCCAGCGGGTCCATCCCGTCGACCTGCACGCCCTCGAACCCGTAGGCGCTGGCCTTCTGTGCCAGCGTCTCGCTCGCCGTCTGGCGTTCCCGTGGAACCGAGATCGCCCACTGGTTGTTGTTACAGAAGAAGACGTTGGGAGTGTCGAAGACGCCGGCGAAGTTCAGCGCCTCGTGGAAGTCGCCCTCGCTGGTCGCGCCGTCACCGAAATAACAGATGGCGGCGTCGTTTCCGTCCGTGAGCTTCGAGGCCCACGCCCAGCCGACGGCGTGGGGGATCTGGGAGGCGATCGGGACCGCGACGGTGAAGACGTTCGTCCCCTCCGCGATCGCGTTGCCCGCCTCGTGACCCATCCAGTACAGGAGCGTCCGTTCGAGCGAGAGACCGCGCACGAGGCCGGCCCCGTGCTCGCGGTAGCTCGGAAACAACCAGTCCTCGTCGTCGAGTGCGTGGGCGCTCGCGACCTGTGCGCCCTCCTGGCCCGACAACGGAGGATAGGTTCCCATCCGACCCTGGCGCTGGAGGCTCACCGCCCGCTGGTCGAAGTGGCGCGCCAGACGCATCTCGCGATAGATCTCGAGCAGGGTCTCCTCCTCGATGTCCGGAACATCGCTGCCCTCCACGACCGACCCGTCGTCGGCAAGGACCTGTACGCGCGTCCGGGGGTCGCGTTCCGATGGACTCATGAGGATATCCGCCACATGACGGAACCGTCTCCCGCTCGGGTTATAGGATTTTCGTCACGATCTTCGATGATGTTCTCTCCCCTTCGATCGGCCCCGTCGGTCCGAGCGCGTCCCTCACGATCCGTTCGACCGTCCTCGATGGGGCTCAGTACTCCTCCGGACGACTCGGGAGAGATACGTACCGAACATACAGTACAGTTAAGGCCACACCGACGGATCGAACTCCTGCCAGTCCGACCTTCTCCGCCGTGTCCGGGGATCGGACCGGTGTCGTCGACGACACATCCACGAACATGTCACGATCCGATGCATCCGTTACGGACGGGGAGGACGAATCGACTTTCAGAGAATACGTACTCGACGTTCGGATCATCGAGTGCGTCCCCTCCGACGGGAACGTTCCTCGCTATCGCTTCGAGGCGCCGCGCCACGAGGGACGGACCTTCGAGGACCCCGAACTCGCACAGCTGTACGCCGACGTCTACTTCGACGTCAACGGGTTCGAGGAGGCCGGGACGGGCGACCGGGGCGTCCCCCCGGAGATCATCCAGGCCGGCCAGGACACGCTCGCCGCGTACTTCCTCACCCAGCCCGGGGTCGACGCAAATTGGGTGGCGTCGTTCTACGGGATCAAGAACACCAAGGTCGAGCGATACGCTTCTTGGGTTCGCACGCGTGCCGAGGAGATCCGTGAGGGCGCCAGGGAGCGCGACCTCGAGTAACGCACGCGTCGCCCTTCCATCCGTCCTACCGCCCCATCAACCGCTCCGTCAACTCGGCGGTCGTCGCTCGCTATATACCGCCCAGTACCGTTCCCGTTCCATCATGTATACAACCTAGTACTATTATAAAGTTATTTCCAACGACGATTTATCTACCCATCTGCATGGTCGAATTCACACGTCGAAAGCTGATGGCGACGTCCGTGGCGGCCGGTCTGGGGGCCAGCGTTCCGAGCGCGGTCGGTGCTCAGGGGGACGCCGACGCGGACACGCCGCACGCGCCCCACGTGCGGGGAGACATCAAACGGTTCGCGACGACCGCGCTCGGCGCGGAGGTCACCGGGCCGTTCGTCACCCAGG
>CAYVQH010000173.1:0-3916 GCA_964454105.1 uncultured Halobacteriales archaeon
GTCGGCGATGCCTACGACCTGAAAACGCCCGTGCGTCCCGTCAACGACACGCGATCGGTACAGAAATCAGACATGCTGCACAACGACCACTGTCCGGACGACATAGAGATCGACGCCCAGACGTTCGAGGTCTCGGTTGACGGGGAACACGTCACCTGCGATCCCGCCGATGAGATCCCGCTCGCACAGCGGTACCTGCTCTAAATCCCCATGGATCTGAATAAACCACTAATGACGATATCAACGGGAACGATCGACCGGCCCTCACACAGAGGGACGACGAACGAGACGGTCCGAACCGAGGTGGATCGTCGATGAACCTCTCACCCAAGGAGATGGAGCGACTGACGGTCTTCATGGCCGCGGAACTCGCACGTCGACGCAAGGACCGCGGCGTGAAGCTCAACCATCCCGAGACGGTCGCGTATATCTCCGACTGGGCCTGTGAGGCCGCCCGCGAGGGCAAGTCCGTCGCGCGAATCCGCTCCGAGGCGACTCAGTTGCTCACTCGGGAGGACGTCATGGATGGCGTGCCCGAGATGATCGACATGATTCAGGTCGAGCCAGTCTTTCCCGACGGCACCAAGCTCGTGACGGTTCATGACCCGATCCGGGCCGACGGTCACGACCAGCTCGAAACGGTCGATCCGGATCCCGACGAGGAGATCGGGACGAGTGGCGACGAACGCAGCAGTGACGACCGAAGCGAGGCACACGAGACCGGCGGCGGTCCAGAACCGATGGAGGGGGACTGATGGGGTACCGTGACGTCGCGAAGATCGGCCTCGGTGGTCCGGTCGGATCGGGGAAGACCGCGATGGTTCAGCGACTCGTACCCGAACTCGTCGATCGCGACTACGAGGTCGGCGTCATCGCCAACGACATCATGACCCAGGAGGACGCCGACGTCTTCCGGGAGTCCTTCGCCGGGTTGCTGCCCGATGACCTCGTTCAAGGTGTGGAAACGGGCGCCTGTCCGCATACGGGCATCCGAGAGGATCCCTCGATGAACCTCGCGGCCATCGACGAGTTCACCGAGCGCCATCCCGACTTGGACGTCGTCCTGATCGAGAGCGGCGGCGACAACCTCGCGGCGACGTTCAACCCCGAACTGGCCGACTACTTCCTGTTCGTCATCTCGGTCGCGGAGGGCGAGGACATCCCGCGCAAGCGCGGCCCCGGCGTCACGCAGGCCGACCTGCTGGTCGTCAACAAGACCGACCTCGCCCCCCACGTCGACGCCGACCTGGAGGTGATCGAGGACGACGCCGCCGCGGTCCGGGGCGACGACCCGTTCGTCTTCACCAACTGCAAGGACCGAGAGGGAATCGACGAGGTGCTCGAACACGTCGAGCGGGAGGTGTTATTCGCGTGAGTGCGGGTGGCCCGGACGCGGACACGACGGCGGATGCTGCGGTACGACTTCCGCCGGCCTTCGAGGGGTACGCCGACGAATCGCTCGCCCAAGCTCCCGCCGGCGGACCGGGAAAGAACGGCCTGCTCGAGGCGACGTTCGCCCGCACCGACGACGGACCGACTCGACTCGTCCGGGATCACGTGAAGGTCCCATACCATCTGACCGGAACACTCGACACCGACCCGGCACCGGGCCTCGCGACGCTGGTCGCACAGGAGCCGACCGGCGGCGTCGCGCAGGGCGACCGCCATCGAATGGAGATCGACGTGCGAGACGGTGCCCGTGCGCACGTAACGACGCAGAGTGCGACGAAGGTTCACAGCATGAACGCCAACTACGCGCACCTCGACGCCTCGTTTCGAGTCGACGAGGGGAGCTACTTCGAGTACGTACCGGGGGCGACGATCGTCAACGAGGACGCGCGCTGTCTCCAGACGGTGTCGGTCGATCTCGCCGACGAGGCGGTCGTCGTCGTCGCGGACGTGCTCGTCCCGAGCGGGCTGACCGATCACGAACCGTTCGGTTTCGACCACTATCACGCGCGTGTCGAGGCCGAGTACGACGGGCGGCTGGTCTGTGCGGACGCCGTCGACCTGCGCCCCGCAGAGCGCGACCCGCGGGATCCGGCCAGCGTCGGCGAGTACGGCATCGTCGGGTCGCTGTACGTCTTCGCGCCGGGTGGTGGATGGACCGGCGAGAGTGAGGGCGAAGAGGACGCGAACGGGGACCGCAACCCGGATCCGGACGTCGGGGCGCTCGTCGAGGGGATCCACGACCGACTCGCGGACCGTGAGGACGTCCTGGTCGGCGTATCGGGGCTTCCTCGGGAAGTCGGTGCGATCGTTCGGGTCCTCGGCCACCGGCAGGCCGACGTCTCCGCGGCGCTCCGCGGGGCGTGGGACGAAACGAGACGGAAAACGCTGGGGGTCGGCGCACCCGCCGACCGGCGATACTGATGGAGCGGATCGACGGGATCGTCGGCAACGTCCACGCAGACGACGAGCTCGCGGCACTGCGGACGAGCCACGATGAAAACGGAACCCTCGAACGCGTCGTCATCGATGCCGAGAATCGGCGCCGATCGCGGTTCCGGACGACGACGGACGGAGGGACGGACGTGGGAGTCGTCGTCGATAAACCCGCGGTATCGGCCGGCGATGTATTATCGATCACGGACGACAGAATGATCGTCGTCGCGTTCGAGCCCCGTGACGCGATCGCGATTTCGCTACCCGAAGCGCACTCCGAGACGGTGTCGGCAGCGGTCGAACTCGGCCATCGCGTCGGCAACCACCACTGGGATCTCGCCGTCGATGACGGGACCGTGTACGTTCCGCTCGAGGCCGACCGTCACATCGTCGAGCGCGTGGTCGCCGACGTCGTTCCCGGCGCCGAGATCCGGGAGACGACGGTCGAGGCCGACCTGTTCGTGGCGGACTTAGAGGGAGAAGACGACAGCTCCGACCACAGTCCCGGTGTCGAACACGACCATCGTCACGACGGTCACGATCATACCCACGAACCCGACCACACCCATGGCCACTGATCCCGCCTCGTTCCTGACTGCACTCCGCCTCTCGGACTCGTTTCTCCCTGTCGGTGGCTATACGGCTTCCTACGGGCTCGAACAGTACATCAACGAGGACCGAATCGGGAACGCCGAGGATCTGCGGGAACTGATCGAGGGCTATCTGCGGCGCGTGGTCGGCCCCTGCGAGACCGTCGCGCTGGCGAACGCCCACGCCGCGAGCACGGCAAGCGACCTCGACCGGCTGCTGACCGTTGACGAACGCCTCCACGCGGTGACGATGCCCCGAGAATTCCGTGAAAGTTCGACGAAGGCGGGCGCGAAGCTGTGTGAACTGCTGGAGTCATCGAGTCACGTCTCGAACGCGGATGAGCGGTGTGAGAACGGGGACGACGGAACCGTCGGAGCGACAGCACCGACAGCTGACGAGGGTGATCTCACCGACGCCTTCACGGCCGCGATCGAAGCCGACGCGACGCCAGGACACTACCCGGTCGCCTTCGGCGTCGTCACCGCCGCACGCGGCCTCTCGCGGCTCGAAGCCTGCCTCGCACACGCGTACGCGTTCGTCACGGGGCTACTCGGGGCGGCACAGCGGCTCGGACGGTTCGGACACACCGATATCCAGTCGGTGCTCGAGTCCGTAGAGCCAGTGATCACCGCGGTCTGTGAGCGCCACGTCACCGACGACGTCACGACGATGGATTCGTTCGCTCCGTTTGCCGAGATCATGGGAATGCGACACGAACGCGCCGGTAGACGGCTGTTCATGAGTTGAATGAATCAGCTATCACGGTGAAAGGGAACTCGGACCGCCGTCGAATCGTTCGATCAGTGTCCGAAAGCGTTTCGCAGCGACGCAGTCAGAGCGCTTCGAATGAGAGCGTCGCAGAACCGTCGCCGAGTGACGTCGGAGTAACGTACCGACGGGACAACTACTGGATGCCCATCGCCTCGATCTGCTCCTGATA
>CAYVQH010000174.1:0-3904 GCA_964454105.1 uncultured Halobacteriales archaeon
GGTAGTCGGCGACGTCGTCGCGATACGCCGCGTGAAAGAGCGGCTGGGTGACCTCGAAGCGCTCGAACCCGTTGGCCTCGCTCTTCCAGAGCGCCTTCGTCAGCTGCCAGGCGGCCATCGTGCTCGCCCCGAGGTAGTTCACTTTGCCCTTGTCAACGAGCGTGTCCAGCGTGTCCAGCGTCTCCTCGATCGGCGTCCCCTCGTCGAAGCGGTGGATGTAGTAGACGTCGAGGTAGTCCGTTCCCAACCTGTCAAGGGTGCCCTCGATCTGCTCGCGGATGTGCTTTCGTCCGAGTCCCGAGTCGTTCGGGCCGGGCTCGCCCCAGCCGTCGAACGGGAAGTAGACCTTCGAGGCGATCACGACGTCACTGCGGTCGTGTCCCTCCAGCCAGTCGCCGATGTACTCCTCGGCGGTGCCGTTGGGTGTGCCGTAGACGTTCGCGGTGTCGATGAAGTTGATACCGTGATCCCATGCCGTGTCGAGGAGTTCGTGGGCCTGCTCCCTGTCGGTCTCGACGGTGCCGCCGGTTTCCCTGCCGAAGCGCCAGGTGCCGAAACAGAGTTCCGAGACCTGAGTACCGGTCGAACCGAGGCTGTGATACTCCATACCCTCCCTGTGAACCCCACCGACTAAACGCTCATCGTCCCGGCCATTCCTTCGGGGCGAGTTCCTCGGTCCGTCTCTGGGATATATACTTCCGACCGACGGTCCGTATTCGATTCGATTCCCCAACCGATGCACGCCATCACACGAGAAAGGGTGATCTCGATGCCGTACGGAGTCTCCACAGCGTGCGTTTCGGGCCGATTCGTGGCACGTTTCCGCGGTCCGACTATCTCCCCACTTAGATATATAGATATTGTCGAATATATAGTACTCATAGCATGGTATTTCCCGTCTCCGGGAGACGCCTCACGCGATGGCAGACGACCCATCCGATACTCGAAGCGAGCCGGTGTCGCGACGAAACGTCCTCACTACCGGTGGGGCTGCACTCGCGATCACGCTGGCGGGTTGTATGAGCGACGAAAACCCGAACAGCGGTAACGGGGGTGCCAACGGAAGCGGGGGCGGCGGGTCGGGCGACATCGTCATCACCGGGAGCAGCACCGTCTATCCCGTGACCGTCGCGATGGCCGAGGAGTACGAGCAGGAAAACGACGTGAGCATCTCGGTCGACTCGACCGGGACCGGCGGCGGTTTCGAGAACCACTTCATTCCCGGCAACTCCGACATCAACGGCGCCTCACGGCCGATCAGCGAGGAGGAACAGCAGGCCGCAGAGGAGAACGGCGTCAACCCGATCGAGTTCCAGGTCGCGAGCGACGCGCTGACGGTCGCGGTCAACCCGGAGGCCGACTGGGTCGACTGCATGAGCTACGGCGAACTCGCCCAGATCTGGCAGCCCGACGGCGCCCAGAACTGGTCGGACGTCAACTCCGACTGGCCCGACGAGCCCCTCGAACTCTACGGGCCGGCCTCGACGTCGGGCACGTTCGACTGGTTCACCGAGAACGTGATCGGCGAGGCGGGCTCGCACCGCTCGGACTACGAGGGGACCGAGCAGGACAACATCATCGTCCAGGGGATCCAGGGCTCGCAGTACGCGATGGGATATCTCGGATACTCGTACTACCAGGAGAACGAGGGATCGCTCAAGGCCCTCGGGATCGAGGAGAGCGAGGGACAGGGCTGTACGGCCCCGAGCCTCGAGAACGCCCAGGACGGCTCGTATCCGATGGCCCGGCCGTTGTTCGTCTACGCCGCCGAGGAGTCCCTGCAGAACGAGGCGGTCGCGGACTTCATGCGGTACTACATCGAGAACTCCTCGACCGAGCTGGTCAGCGAGATCGGCTACGTTCCCGCGAGCGAGGAGCTCGTCGAGGAGAATCTCACGACGCTCGAGGAGGCCACCGGCGGTGGCTCCTCCGTCGGAAACTCGTCGGCCGAAAACGAGTCCACGGGGAACGCCTCCGACGAGAACGCCTCTGCGGGCAACGCCACCGGGGGGAACTAACGCTTGAATGCGTGGAAGAGCCAACCGATGAGCGGCGAGACGGACTCGCTCGATCTGGGCGGCGGGGCCGATCGATCGGGCAAGGAGCGCACGATCGAGGCCCTGTTGTTCCTCTGTGCGGCACTGTCGGTGTTCGTGACCGGGGCGATCGTCTTCACGCTCGCGGTCGACGCGGTCGAGTTCTTCACGCAGGTCTCGCCGACCGCGTTCTTCCTCGGCGATCGGTGGACGCCCGCGATCGAGCCCCTCTCGTTCGGCGTCCTGCCGCTGGTCAGCGGGACGGTGCTCGTGACGGTCCTCTCGGCGCTGATCGCGCTGCCGACGGGCGTCGGCGCGGCGATCTACCTCTCGGAGTACGCGAGTTCGGGGGTCCGGTCGGCCATCAAGCCGGCGTTGGAGGTGCTCGCCGGGATCCCGACGGTCGTCTACGGCTACTTCGCGCTGGTGTACATCACGCCCGCGCTGGGGGCTCTCGGTCTGCCGGTCTCGACGTTCAACGTGCTGAGCGCCTCGATCATGGTCGGCGTGATGATCATCCCGATGGTCTCCTCGCTCTCGGAGGACGCCCTCAGCGCGGTGCCCGACGAGCTTCGGGAGGCCGGCTACGGGCTCGGCGCGACGAAGTTCGACGTCTCGACGCGGATCGTCGTTCCCGCAGCGATCTCGGGGATCTTCTCCTCGTTCATCCTCGCGTTGAGCCGCGCGATCGGCGAGACGATGATCGTCACGGTCGCGATGGGCCAGACCCCCCAACTGCTCACCCTCTCGAGCTTTCCCGACAGCCTGTTCAGTTCGGGCCAGACGATGACCTCCGCGATGGTCGAACTCGGGACCAGCGACGTCTCGGGCGGCACCGCAGCCTACAGCAGCCTCTTCGCGATCGGGCTGACGCTGTTCGTCCTCACGTTCGTGATGAACCTCGCGGCAAACTGGGTCGCGGCCAGATACGAGGAGGAGTACCAATGAGGGGGAAGGACTGATGGCCGAAAGCGAGACGCGACGCGAGTGGACGACCGGCTCGGACACCGAAAGCGACTGGCGCGGTCGCCTCTTCGAGACGGTCTGTCTCGGCGCGACCCTCTTCGGCATCCTGATGGTGTTCGTCCTGCTGGTCTACGTCACCCTCGACGCCTTCGCGATCGGCCAGCCCGACACCGCCCCGTGGCTCGACTGGGGATTTCTGACGAACGCCCACTCGCGGTTTCCCGAGGAGGCGGGGATCTATCCAGCGCTGATCGGGTCAATCATGATGGTGCTCGTCATCGCGCTCTCGGCGTTTCCCGTCGGCGTCGGGGCGGCGATCTACCTCGAGGAGTACGCCCCCGACAACCGGTTGATCGAGCTGATCGAGATCAACATCGGCAACCTCGCCGGCGTCCCCTCGGTCGTCTACGGACTGCTCGGACTCGCGCTGTTCATTCGCACCCTCAGGATGCCCAGCGGCAGCGTCATCGTCGGCGGATTCACCGTCGGCCTGTTGATCCTGCCGATCGTCATCATCTCCGCCCAGGAGGCGATCGCCGGCGTTCCCGACTCCCAGCGACGGGCCTCCTACGCGATGGGCGCGACCCGGTGGCAGACGGTCCGCAACGTCGTGTTGCCCGCCTCGCTACCGGGGATCATGACGGGGACGATCCTCGCGCTGGGGCGGGCGATCGGCGAGACCGCGCCGCTTCTGATGATCGGTGCGGCCGCGACGATCTTCAGCGCTCCATCCGGTCCGTTCGACCGGTTCAGCGCGATGCCCCGGCAGATCTTCGCGTGGTCGAGCCAGCCCAGCCCCGAGTTCCAGTACGGCGTGCTCGCCGCCGGCGTCGTCACCCTGCTGGTCGTGATGCTCTCGATGAACGCCGCGGCGATCCTGATCCGCAATCGCTACCAGCGCC
>CAYVQH010000175.1:0-3882 GCA_964454105.1 uncultured Halobacteriales archaeon
CACTTCTCCGCTCCCGACATCGTCGTCGTACCCCTGTTCATCGCCGACGGCTTTCACACCCAGGAGGACATCCCCGAGGACATGGGTCTGACCGACGACTATCGCGAGGGTTACGACATACCGACGGAGGTCGACGGCCACCGGATCTGGTACTCGGGGGCCGTCGGGACCGAGTCGCTGATGGCGGACGTGTTGCTCGAACGCGCCGCCGAGGCCGGCGCCGACGTCGGCGAGGCCATCGAACGCGTTCGGGGCGAGACCGGGACGGGGGCCGCGGGCGACTGATGAACGCACCACAGCTCGAGGCGCTCGTTGCAAGCGCGCCACAGGGAGTCGAGTTCGACGGACTCGTCGTCTCGGGTGACGGGCCGTACACGATCGAGATCCCCGGCGAGTCAGTCGAAACCGACGAGAGGGGACTCCGGAAGTTCGCCGGCGAGAACCCGTGGTTCGTCTCGAACTGGTACTACTGGACTCGCGTGGTCGACTCGCCCGAAAGCGCTCGGTTCGGTTTCCTGCGCTGGCTCGAAGGCGCCGACGAACGGCCGGTCTGCGAGCGCTACGAGACACTCTCGACGGGCGTCTCTCGCACCTGGGGTCAGCTTCGGATCACCGCGAGCCTCGCCGAGGACGGCAAGCGACGATACGCGATCCGACACGTCGAGGACGCTGATAGCCAGAATCTCGACGTTCACGACGACCCGCTGGCCGCACGCGAACTCGTCAAACACGACGATCGGGGACGATATCGACCGCTCTCGACCGCACCGACGCTGCCGACGGGCTGGGAGTACCCCGATCTCGACGGGCCAGACCTCGTCCGTACGGTGGATTTCATCTACCCGGCGACGGTCGAGAACTGGCATCGCGAGCGAGAGGGCGAACTCGACGTCACCCACTTCCGGGAGGCCGCAGAACGCCAGACGGGGATCTACGAGATCGTTTCTCAACTCTCCGTCGAGGAACTTGAGGCCGCTGCCGAGGCCTGCTGTGTCGACTCGCAGTGTCTGAAGCGGCGCATGTGGGACGAGAACGATGAAACCGAGCTCGACGTCGCTCGGGGCGAGGGTGAGTTCCCCTGCCGGGAGCCGTGTTCGGTCTTCGTCACCGCGGCCCGGAAGTTCGTCACGCTCGGACGCGAGGACACCCGAACGTACGAGTTCGACCTCACGCCAACCGAGAAGGAGCAGATCGAGGGGATCATCGACGCCGTCGCGGAGGGACGAACCGACGAGATCCGCGAGGCCGACCTCAACGAGGAGGCCAACCGCTATCGAACGCGGTATCTCCGGGCGCGCCGACTGGACGAGGAGGGGTTGTCGGGAACACCGACGTACCCCGAGGATCAGGAGCCATAGAGTAGGACGGCGGCGCCGGCGATTCCCAGCAGGACGATCCCGACGCCGAGGATCACCGCCGGGTTGCCGGCGACGAGCGCGCCGACGACGACGAGCAGGAGCGCGAGGACGACGACCGTCCCGGCCGCGATCGCCCGGACCGGCAGGTCGGTCTCCGTCTGTTCGGGCTGTTGGCGCGGCCGCGGTTTCGAGAGGCTGTCGTCGACTTCGACGGGTTGTCGCTCGGCGCGGTCCTCGGATGGGGTCAACGAGACGTCGATGACTGCGGTCTCCGCGCCGTAGCCGGTGGCGATCCGCAGCCGACCGCTGACGGGGCGACTGCGCTGGTCGACGGTCGCCTCGATCCGACGGGTGCGTCCCGCCTCGATGAAGTAGTTGCCGCCGGCGACCGAGAGGGTCTCAGCGAGGGTGTCGTCGACGTTGAGATGGACGTGGGTCGCCGCGCCGTGGTTCGTGAGTTCGATGACGAAGCTATCGTCGGTTTCGAGCTGCCTGACCTGCGGCTCGATCGAGTGGACCGAGCGACGGTTGACGTCGACGGACAGCGTCCGAGCCACGGTCTCAGGCGGCGGCGTCTTCGCGCATGTCCGGTGGCAGGAGGTTCGGGATGCCGTCCTCGATCGGATAGACCTCCCCGCATTCGGTGCAGGTCAGCGTGCCCGAGACGATCTCCTCGCCGTCGCGCTCCTCGACGTCGAGTTCGAGGTTGCTCTTGTCTATCGGGCAGCAGATGATATCCATCAACGACTCCTTCATCGACCCTCACCTGCGGTGTACATGGCTCCACCGAGGGTAGCGGGTGGGAAAAGTATGACGGGTTCGTGGCGGTTCCCCACAGCGGCGTTTCGACCCCGTGATCGGCCTGAACCGCTTCCCGGCAGTATATGTGTTCCCCGCCGGAACCCGTGGGTATGTCGGACGCCGTCATCCTCGCGGGCGGTCGGTCGACCCGCTTCGGCGAGCGCGACAAGGCGGTCGCCGACCTCGCCGGAACGCCGATGATCCGACGGGTCGGGGACCGTCTCGAGAACGTGACCGATCGACTGATCGTGAACTGCCGTGCCGATCAGACCACGGCGATACGTGCGGCCCTCGATGGCTACTCGAACCCCCTCACGGTCGCCGAGGATCCCGATCCCGATCAGGGGCCGATGGCCGGGATCGCGACGGGCCTTCGAGCCGCCGAGAGCGAGTACGCCTTCGTCGCCGCCTGCGACATGCCCTTCATCGAACCGGACCTCGTCGCCCGTCTCTTCGAGCGTGCCCGTGGACACGACGCCGCAGTCCCGCGGGTCGGCGACGGCTGGTTCCAGACCACCCACGCCGTCTATCGTGCGGGGGCGATGGTCGAGGCCTGCGAGCGCGCGCTCGACGCGGGCGAACGAAAGGTGATCGCGCCGCTGGAACGCCTGGAGTACGTCGTCATCGACGAGAGCGAGGTCCGCAAGCACGCCTCACTGGACACCTTCGAGAACCTGAACACCGAAGCTGAGTTCGAGCGCGCGGTCGAGCGGTTCAGATGACGTCCACGATCTCGCTCTCGGCCATCCGCGCGAGCACGACGCGAGGAACGTCGGCCCGTTCGTGGATTCCGCGGGCGATCTCCCGGGCGACCGTCTCGTCCTCGTCGTCGTCGACCTTGTTGAGAAGCGGAATCGCCGTCGCGTCCTCGGGAACGTCCTTCAGTCCGCCCTCGGGGCTCGCGAGCACCTCCGCGACGGCGTCGGGAGTGATCTCCTCACCGGGGTCGATCCCCGCGATGGCTGCCACGCGTTCGGGTCGATGGACGATCCCCTCGTCGAGCCGTTTGCCGACGGCGTGGACGCTCGCGATCGGGAGCACCGTCTCGGCCGTCCCCGGTATCTGGGGCTCCCGGTCGTCGGGCGCCTTGAACTCGCGCATGCGCGCGCCGTCGGCCTTGACCAGGACCGGTACGTCGGTTCGATCGGCGATCTCCTCGACGATCCCGCGATCGTAGCCCCGGTATCGGTCCTCGAACTCGCGTTCGGGAACAACGCCGAGCGGCCACTCGCCGTTCCGTTCGATTTCATCCACGGGATCGGCGGTGACGGCGACGCGAGCGACGTGGGGATCGAAGATCGGGATCCGAACGGTGGCGGTGACGATCGCCCGGTCGAGGGCGTTCGCCAGCGCGTACAGCGTCGTCTTCTTCCCCCCGGCCCCGACGACACAGACGAGTCCGTCGGTCGGGAGCGCCTCCGTGAGTTCCATGTCCGGAGTATCCCATCCGAGCCGATACCGGTTGTGGTCCGTTCGCAGATACTTGTTATTTCTTCTTCATTTATTAACAATCATGATTATACGGCCCGCTGTCGATGCTCCACGCGAGGAACAATGTCAATGGATGCCGTGGTCTATCAAGGGCCACACGACGTCGCGGTGGAGGAAGTGGACGAACCGGAGATCGAACACCCCAACGACGTGGTGATCGACATCACGACGACCTGCATCTGCGGGTCGGACCTCCACATGTACGAGGGGCGTACCGACGCCGAGCCGGGGA
>CAYVQH010000176.1:0-3858 GCA_964454105.1 uncultured Halobacteriales archaeon
ATCGAGGACACTGCTGGCGGTCGGTCGTGCCGTCCTCGCCGTAGAGTTCGTAGCGCGCCATCTATGCCTCCTCGCCCTCGTCGGCGCTTTCTCCCTCGCCGGCGCTGATCTTGTTGCGCTCGAGCATGTGGTCCTGTTCGACGTCGCGCGCGAAGTCGGGATTTTCGTAGACCTTCGCGTAACCGACGGTCGTGCGCATGCCGAACTTGGTGCCCATCTCGCGGATGACGACCTCCTCGGCGTCCTTGTTGAGCTTCGCCGCGAGGCTGTCGCGCACGGAGAGGCGCTCGGGCGTCGCCTCGTCGTGGGTGATCTCGAAGGTCACGTCGGTCCGGTGCAACATCGGGTTCTCTTCCTCGGAGACGATTGAGATGTCCATGATACTCAGTTGTGTCATAGTTCTCCGTGAAGCGGGTAAAAGGATTTCGACCCGCACGCAGGGTTTTGTCGTCGGCTGTCCTCATACGATCGCCGGCCACACTGCGGCCACCCCCTCGAACACCGCCGCTAGCGGCTCGTCCACGCCGTTCGCACTCGGGCGGCGACCGTCTCGCCCGCGCTACGGTCCCGACAGCTCGTCGAGTCCTTCGAGACCCTCGTCGGTGATCCGGAACTGGGCCGTTTCGCCGGCGGGTCTCGATCGGTGCTTCTCCAGGGTCGCGCGGCGCTTGCCCCCTCGAAAGCGGTCGATCCGCAGTACGGTTCCCGTCCAGTGTTCGAGGGTGTTGCCCCCCAGCGCCCGGACCCGGTCGGTGTCGGGATCGGAGAAGACCTGGTTCGTGATCAACACGGCGAGGTCGTGTTTCCGCGCGAGCGAGAGCAGGTGGGTGAGCTGGCGGGCGACCGAGCGAAGCGCATCACCCTCGCGTTCGTCCTCGGTGCGCCGGAGCCGATAGAAGCCGGTGGCGCTGTCGAGCACGATCAGGGAAACCTCGTCGGCGAGGTCCTCGACGTCACGAACGGCCTCCTCCTGCTCGTCGAAGGTGTGGGCCTCGCTGATCACGATCCGCGAGGAGAGGGTCTCGATCTCGCCGCCCTGGGCCCGAAGCAGCTGTTCGAACCGATCGGGCGAGAGTCCCTCCGTGTCGACGTAGGCGACCCGCTCGCCGGCGCTTGCACACTCGACGGCCGCACACAGCGCGAGGTTCGTCTTTCCGGCGGCCGGCGGGCCGTACACCTGCGTGACGGTCCCGCGCTCGATGCCGCCGCCCAGCAGGTCGTCGATCGGAGGACAGCCGACGGGGATGGCGTCGTTCACGTCGGAGAGTCGACCGTGTGGGCAAAAAACGCCCCGGTCCTCGAAAGGACTTAGCGATCCGGACCCGAACCCCGATCGTGATCGTCGTCGCCACCGAGGACTTCGAGGTCTACCACGGCGTCGTGGGCGAACTCCGCGAGCGCGGGGTCGAGTTCACGACGATCGAGCCCGGCGAGGAGCCTCCCGAGGGTACCCGCGCGGTCATCACCGGCCCGGGGGAGTCGCCCGTCGACGGGATGACGCCGGTCCGGGCGGATCCCGAGGACCCCCGAGACGCCGTCGAGTCGGTCCTCGTGACCCTCCGGGGCGGCGAGGGACGGACGATCGTCGGCGTCGATCCGGGCGATCGTCCGGGGATCGCGGTCCTCTCGGACGAGACGGTCGTCGCGGCGTTTCAGGTGCCGCTGGCCGACGCCCCCGGAGTCGTCCGCGAAGAGGTGCAGGGAGGCGTCGACCCGCTGGTACGGATCGGCGACGGCGCCCGTCTCCAGGGCGCGACGATCGTCAACGCCCTGGAGGATGCGCGGGTGGAACTCGTCGACGAAACCGGTACGACCCCCTCGCTCGGCACCGGAGCGCGCGGCATGGGCGACGTGCTCGCGGCGGTCAACATCGCGCGGCTGGAGGGTGAGGCGATCGAAAGCCGCGAGATCGATCCCACCGACGGGGAGCTGACGACGATCAAGCGGCGCTCCCGGGAGCGCTCGCCGGAGAACCGCGAGATAGACGAGGGACTGGCGAGGCGGGTCGCTCACGGCGAACTCACCGTCGAGGAAGCCCTAGAGGAACACCGCGAGCGGTAGTCTAAACGCCGCAGTCGGGCAGGTGGCGCTCTCGGAGCGGGTCGGTTCGGCCGGGGTCGATTCCGCGTTCGCCTTCGAGGATGCGAGTGTCCGCGTCATCAGTCGTCTCCAGTCCCACCGTCCATATGACCGTACCCCTGGTATGGATTTGAAAGTAATACGAGTATCGTCCAGTATAAGGATCAGAGCTCGCGCCACGCGGCCTCGGCGCGGGTCATGACCTCCCGGATCGTCGCGTCCGTCTCGCGGGCGACGGCCGCGGCGTCGTCGTACTCCGGGCTGGCGTCGTAGACCTCTCCGGAGTCGTCCCGCGCGACCTTGATCGCGATCTCGTAGGTCTCCCCGTCGATCGTCACCGGGACGGTCTCGATCTCGCGGCTCGCGACCCAGCGATGGATTCCGGGGGTCGAACGCACCCCCAGCGTTCCGGTCTCCGCCGCGAGTTTTCGGGCGACCGCTCGGGAGTCCTCCGGACGGCAGATCACCTTCACGAGGTGGCCGGGCCGGGACTTCTTCATCGTCGCCGGCAGGACCGTCACATCGCGCGCGCCCGCCTCCGCGAGAGCGTCCTGGAGCCCGCCGAGGATCTCTGGGGGAACGTCGTCGACGTTGGTCTCGAGCACCGTGATCTCCTCGCGTGTGAGCTCCCTCGCCTCTCCGACGATCGCCCGAAGGACGTTCGGGTGGTTCTCGAATCCCCGATCGCCCGCGCCGTAACCGGCGTCGGCGACCCGCAGATCGGGAAGCGTTCCGACGCCGTCGGCGACGCCAGCGAGGATCGCCGCGCCGGTCGGCGTCAGCAGTTCGGCCTCGACCGGCCCCCCACGAATCGACCAGTCGGCCCGCGAGGCGATCTCGACGACCGCCGGTCCGGGCACGGGGTAGGTGCCATGGCTCATCTCGACCGTTCCCCCGCCCGTCGCGAGCGGCGTCGTGACCACCCGATCGGGATCGAGGTCCGCGAGCAACAGTATGGCGCCCACGACGTCGGCGACGGCGTCGTCCGCGCCCACCTCGTGGAAGCCGATCGAATCGAGGTCCTCGCCGTGGACGCTGGCCTCGGCCTCGCCGAGGATCGTGAAGATCCCGATCGCACGCTCCTCGACGGCGGGATCGAGCCCCATCGACTCGACGAGATCGCATACCTCCCGATAGGAGCGATGCGGTCCCGCGCCCTCGGCTCGATCGTGGGCCCGGTCGCCGTGCTCTTCGGCGTGGTCATGCCCGTCTCCGTCGTGGTCGTCGCCGAGCGCCACCGTCACGGTCGTCGCCGCGATCCCGCCTTTCACGACCTCGTCGACCTCGTAACGCACGCCGAGCGCCGCCTCGACGGGGGCGAGCACGTCGGGATCCGCGCCGGCGGCGACGAGCGCACCCAGAATCATGTCGCCGCTCGCACCGCTGTGACCGTCGAACGCAAGCGTTCTCATATCCTATCCCTCGCGCTCGCAGGCAAAAAGCGCACGATCCTGCTAAGCAATAGTGTTTTGTAGTCGCTCGTGCGTAGCATACTGTGCGAAGAACTGACACGGTACCCGGTAGGGGAACACAAGACCTATCGGCGCCGCAAGCAGACACTCACCCATCCCCGCAGGCCCATCATGAACGAAGTACAACTCGAGGTGGCGAAAGCCTACCCGAACGATTCCGGGAGGGGCATCGCCCGTCTCGACCCGGACACGCTGTTGCATCTGAAGCTGAGTCCAGGAGACATCATCGAGATCGAGGGCGGCGACACCACCGCCGCGAAGGTCTGGCGCGCCGACCGACAGGACTGGAACACCGACACCGTGCGCA
>CAYVQH010000177.1:0-3857 GCA_964454105.1 uncultured Halobacteriales archaeon
ATCGGCGTCGACACCATCGTCGAGGGAACGACGTTCGAACGCACCGCCCAGGGGCTCGGCAGTTCGACGGTCTCGGTCGTCTCGCGACTGAGTTCGTGGTTCATCTACGGCGTCGGCGCACTGTTCGCGCTGTACGTCGCGGGTGTGCTCGACATCTCCCTGTTCTTCGCGGAGATTACTCGACTGGTACCCCGGCTGTTCGTCGCCGTCTTCGTGGTCATCATCGGCGTCGTCGCCGGGGACAAGGCCGAGGTGCTGAGCAACGAACGCCTCCGAAGCGTCAAGTTTCCCGAGGTGGGCCTCGTCGGCACGATCGCGAAGTACAGCGTCATCTACGTCGCGGTCCTCATCGCGCTCGGCCAGATCGGACTCGCCACCAACGCCCTGCTCGTCCTGCTTGCGGTCTACGTCTTCGGGCTGGTCTTTCTCGGCGGGATCGCGGGCCGGGACCTGCTCGCTTCGGGTGCGGCGGGGCTCTATCTGTTCTTGAACCAGCCCTACGGAATCGGTGACCGGGTGAAGATCGGCGACCGTGCCGGCGTCGTCCAGGAGGTGGAGCTGTTCGTCACCCACATCGAGGACGACGGCACCGAGTACATCATCCCGAACCGAACGGTGTTCGAGGAGGGCGCGAGCAAACACCGGTCCTAGAGCTCGCCGAGCTTCCGGAGCAGCTGTCCGCGGTACTCCTCGTCGCTTCGCTTGCCCTTCCGATCCAGCACGTTTCGCTCGAGCGTCTCCAGCGCGAGCGAGAACGCCTCGTCGCCGCCGTAGCCCTCGCCGGTGCCGGCGATCTGCCCCTCGCTGGTCCGCATCCGGATCTGACAGCGATAGAGGTCCTGTCCCCGGAGGCTCTCGTCGTGTTGCTTGAACCGGACGTGGACGTGGTGGACGTCCATGTTCCGGTGTTTGTCGCTGATCTCCAGCAGACGCTCGCCGACCTCCTCGCGGGTGGTCGAACGCAGCGCGTCGATGTTCGTGATCTGGACGTCCATTCCCTCCTCCCGTGTATAGGAGAGCGCGCGCATCACGTCGGTCTTCGTCACCACGCCCGCAATGCGCTCGTCGTACTCCGGCGAGACGATCAGTCCGTCGTAATCGTACTCGAACATCGTCCGGACGGCCTCCGTGGCGGTGTCCTCGAGGCCGATCGTCTCGGCGGGCCGGCTCATCTCGTCGTACACCGGGAGGTCGATCAGGTCCTCACCCTCGCCGCCGCGGGTGCCCTCGGTGGGTCGGTCCGCCGTCCGCAGGACGAAGTCGACGATGTCCTTGGTCGTCACCATCGCCTCCGGACGGCCGCTATCGGTTATCGGGAGCCGCGAGACGCCGTGTTCGCGGAGTTCGTTGATCGTCGTTCCCAGCGTCGTGTCGGTGGAGATCGTCACGACGTCGTCGGTCATGATCTGGCGAACATCCAATACGTCGAGGTTTTCGAGGGTCGCCTCGAGGATCCCGTCCTGTGTGATCGCTCCCCACAGTTCGCCCTCGATGTAGACGGGGGCGATTCGCGTCTGGCTCTCGACGAGCTGGCGGGCGACGTCCCGAACGTTCGCCGTGCGCTCGAACCGGGGGGCAGCCTTCGCCAGTCGCTCGGCGGCGGTGTCGTCGTCGCGATACGACCGGAGCCACTCGCGGGGCGTGATCACGCCCTCGCACTCGCCGTCGCGAACGACGAACACGCCGTCGCGGTGCTCGTCCTCGAAGTACGGTTTGAGTTCGGCGATTCGGGTGTCCGGTTCCACCGCGACGTACTCGCCAGTCGCGACGTCGCTGATGTCCATGTGCGAATGTGGCTGCGTCCTCGGAATCAAGACACTGCTTGCGTTCGCCGGTCGCTCACTGCGTGTCGGCGGCGCTGTCGAACAGGTCATCGTACTCGTCAGGGAACTGCTCGCGAACGTCGACGAACGCCTCCCCGACCGCCTCTTCGAGGGCGCGAGTCGTTGCCCGCGTGACTCGGGTCGCGACCTCCCCGTCGATCCCGGCTCGTTCCTCGACCCGTGTTCGGAAGTCGTCGGGCCCGAAGTCCTCGCCCGGATCGTCGGACCCGATCACGCCGGCGAGTTCGTCCGGTAGCTCCTCCGCTATCTCCTCGGTCTCGCCCGACGAGAGGCGTTCCGAGAGGGTTCGAAGGACCGCGTCGGCCGCCGTCTCGGCCTCCTCGGTCGATTCGAGCTCCGCTTGCTGTCGGACGATCGTGTAGAACTCGGACGGTTCCATATGTCGGACTACCGGCGACGCATCCTTCAACTCCCGGCCGTCACTCGCCGGGATCGCGTATCTCGGCCGGGACGCCGATGGCGGTCGCGCCCGGCGGGACGTCCTCGGTGACCAGCGAGTTCGCCGCGACGCTCGCACCCGCCCCGATCTCGACGCCCGGGAGGACGACGGCGCCCGCGCCGATCATCGCTCGTTCGCCGACGACGACGGGTCCCGTTCGGTACTCCTTCTGGAGGAACTCGTGACACAACAGGGTGGCGTCGTACCCGATGATCGCGTCGTCATGCACCACGACGAGGTCAGGCCAGAAGACGTCGGGAGTGGCCTCAAGCCCCCACGAAACCCCCGTTCCCACCGTCACACCGATCCGCCGGAGGAGCCAGTTCTTCGCCCGGAGACTCGGCGAGTGGCG
Organism: uncultured Halobacteriales archaeon; assembly: GCA_964454105.1. GTDB lineage: Archaea > Halobacteriota > Halobacteria > Halobacteriales > Halalkalicoccaceae > Halalkalicoccus. Next base: position 2,636 of record CAYVQH010000177.1, read on the forward strand.
CGCGAGAACGATCGCGAGGTAGTTGACGGCGATGCGGAGGGGATGACGCGCAGTAGGCCAGTGCCACAGCGAGTTCGCGCTCCCGGGCGTCGGGTGGCGGGTCACGCGGTCGTGGCGGGGCGGGGTGTCGTCGCTCACGCCCCCTCGTACGCTGGAGTGTGCCTTGAATCCGCCCGGTTATTCGGGATCGGTCTCGTCCTGGCCGAGCGCCTCGTCGTCCCCGTCGTCCTCCTCGCCGCCAGCGCTCCGCTCGTCATCCTCGCCGTCTTCGGTTCCGCCGTACTGTCCGTCCTCGTTTTTCACGCCGTCGCTGCCGTAGGCCGGGTCGTCTTCTCCCATGAGCCGACCGAGGACGGCCACGTCAGAAAGGGTCGTGCCTGCAGGTGCCGTCACTTTTCACGTGCCTCCCGGCGCGGCAGGTCCTCGATCGCAGGTCCGTCGAGCACCCGCCCATCCGGGGTGAACCGCGAGCCGTGACACGGGCAGTCCCAACTCTCCTCGCCGTCGTTCCATCGCACCACGCATTTCATGTGGGGACAGATCGCCGAGACGGCGGTGAGTTCCCCCGACTCGCTCCGGGAGACTCCGACCGGCCCGTCGTCGGTCTTTACCACGGTGCCCTCGCCGGGTCGCAGAATCGCCTCCCGGTCGGCCAGAAGCGAGCGCGCCCAGTCGGCCGTGAAACGTGCGCCGACCTCGGCGTTGTGGGTCACGAAGGATTTCGCCGACTCGGCGTTGACCCGCGCGGGCGAGAACACGTCGCTGTGGGGGTGTTCGCCGTCGCGGATCAGCCCCGCGATGATCCGCCCGGCCGCGACGCCGCCGGTCATCCCCCACCCGCCGAAGCCCGTGGCGACGTAGGCGTTCTCCCCGACGGGTCCGAGCCGACCGACGTAGGGAACCTGATCGAACGTGGAGTAGTCCTGGGTCGACCAGCGGTATTCGACCTCGTTGACGTCGAAGTACGTGCGGGCGAACCCTTCGAGGCGCTCGTAGCGCTCCCTCGTCGAGCCGCCCTGCCCGGTCTCGTGGTTCTCGCCGCCGATCAGCACCAGCGGCTCGCCGTCGAGTCGGTGCACTCGGATCGATCTGTACGGATCGCCGGTGTTGTAGTACATCCCCCCGGGTGGGTCGCCGGCGACCCGCACCCCGATCACGTGCGAGCGTTTGGTCTTCATCCGCGCGAAGTAGCCCCCGCGGTCGAAGACCGGGAAGTGGGTCG
>CAYVQH010000178.1:0-3853 GCA_964454105.1 uncultured Halobacteriales archaeon
TCGATCAGGTGGATCGTCGCGTCGATCACCTCCCGCAGGTTGTGGGGCGGGACGTTCGTGCTCATCCCGACCGCGATCCCCGAGGATCCGTTGACCAACAGGTTCGGGATCGCCGAGGGCAACACCTCGGGCTCCTCCAGGCGATCGTCGTAGTTGGATTTGAAATCGACCGTGTCCTTCCCGATGTCCGCGAGCAGTTCCTCGGCGATCGGACTCATCCGGGCCTCGGTGTAGCGCATCGCCGCCGGCGGGTCGCCGTCGACGCTGCCGAAGTTGCCCTGTCCGTCGACGAGGGGATAGCGCATCGAGAACCCCTGGGCCATGCGGACCAGCGAGTCGTAGATCGCGCTGTCGCCGTGGGGGTGGTAATTGCCCATCGTGTCCCCGACGATCGAGGAGGACTTGCGATGACCGGCGCGGGAGGTGACGCCCTCCTCGTGCATGGCATACAGGATGCGTCGGTGGACGGGTTTCAGGCCGTCTCGAACGTCCGGAAGGGCGCGGCCCGCGATGACGCTCATCGCGTAGTCGATGTAGGACTGTTCCATCTCGTCCTCGATTCGGACGGTGTCGATTCGTGCGGCGTCGATATCGGGGTTCGGAACGTCAGAACTCATGGTGTAAGGGGTTCAGGGTGCATTGGTTGCGATGGCTGTTGGCTGTGCGGTGGCCTCGATTTGCGCCCACGGGCCGCAAATCGAACGGGGAAGGGCAGGCGCACTGAGCGAGCAGTTCGGATCCGATCCGAACTGCTCGCAATGCGGCCTGGCCGGACATGCAAAGGGCGAGGCACGGCTTGGCAGCCGTGTCGAGGGCGTTCGTTAGATGTCGACCCATTCGGCCTCCTGTGCGTGTTCCTGGATGAACTGCTTTCGCGGTTCGACAGCGTCGCCCATCAGCACAGAGAACATCTTGTCCGCGGCGGCGGCGTCCTCGACGGTGACGCGCTTCAACACGCGGTTCTCGGAGTTCATCGTCGTCTCCCAGAGCTGGTCGGGGTTCATCTCGCCGAGTCCCTTGAAGCGCTGGATCCGGTCGGGCGAGCCGTGTTCCTCGATGATCTCCTCGCGTTCGTCCTCGGTCATTGCCTCGCGGGTCTGTCCGCCGTAGCGAAGCCGGTAAAGCGGCGGCTGGGCCGCATAGACGTGGCCGGCCTCGATCAGCGGGCGCATGTGCCGGTAGAGCAGCGTCAGAAGCAGGGTGCGGATGTGTGCTCCGTCCACGTCGGCGTCCGTCATGATGATAATCCGCTGATAGCGCGCCTCGTCGATGTCGAACTCCTCGCCGACGCCGGCGCCGATGGCCGTGATGAGGTCGCGGATCTCGTTGTTCTCGAGGATCCGATCGAGGCGGTGCTTCTCGACGTTGAGGATCTTCCCCTTGAGCGGGAGGATCGCCTGAAACTCCCGGTTACGACCCTGTTTCGCGCTTCCGCCCGCCGAGTCACCCTCGACGACGAACAGCTCGGCTTCGGTGGGATCACGGGTCTGGCAGTCCGCGAGTTTACCCGGAAGCGCAGTCGATTCGAGGGCGCTTTTGCGTCGGGTGAGTTCCTCGGCCTGTTTGGCGGCCTTTCGAGCCTTCGCGGCCTCGACAGCCTTGCGGATGAGCGCCTCTGCGGTGTCGGGATGCTCCTCGAAGTACGTCGAGAGACCCTCGTGCATGGCGCTCTCGACTATCCCCCGGACCTCGCTGTTGCCGAGTTTGGTCTTGGTCTGGCCCTCGAACTGCGGGTCGGGATGTTTGATCGAGATCACCGCCGTCAGACCCTCGCGGACGTCCTCGCCCCGGAGGTTCTCGTCGATGTCGTCGAGCAGCCCCTGGTCGTTGGCGTAGTCGTTGACGACGCGTGTCAGGGCGGTCTTGAATCCGGTCAGGTGCGTGCCACCCTCACGGGTGTTGATGTTGTTCGCGAACGCATGGATCGACCCCTGTAGCTCGTCGGTGGCCTGCATCGCGACCTCGACCTGGATGCCCTCTTCATCGTCCGAGAGGTAGAGCACGTCCTCGTGGAGCGGCGTACGGGTTTCGTTGAGGTACTCGACGAACTCGCGGATCCCACCCTCGTACTCGAACCGCGCCCGACTCTCGTCGCGCTCGTCAGTCAACGTGATCGCGACGCCGGGGTTGAGGAAGGCCAACTCCCTGAGACGGGTCTCGAGCGTCGAGGCGTCGAACTCGACGTTATCGAAGATCTCGTCGTCGGGCCAGAACCGAACCGTCGTGCCCGTCTCCTCTCCCGGTTCGAGGTCGCGAACCCGCTCGATGTCGCCGTCGGGCGCGCCGTGGTCGAACTCGTGGTGCCAGACCGCCCCGTCGCGGCGAACTTCGGCCTCGAGGCATGCGGAGAGGGCGTTGACCACCGAGACGCCGACGCCGTGGAGGCCCCCCGATACCTGGTAGGATTTGGAGTCGAACTTCCCGCCCGCGTGCAGGACTGTCAGGATCACCTCGAGGGCGGGTCGGTCGTACTCGGCATGGGTGTCGACGGGGATGCCGCGGCCGTCGTCGGAGACGCTCACCGAGCCGTCCCCGTGGATCGTCACGCCGATCGTGTCGCAGTACCCCGCGAGCGCCTCGTCGATCGCGTTGTCGACGACTTCGTACACGAGGTGGTGCAGCCCTCCAGAATCGGTAGAACCGATATACATCGCCGGACGGGTGCGAACGGCTTCGAGCCCCTCTAACACCTGAATTTGACCGGCTCCGTAATCACTCTGCTCGGACATAAAATCTGTTTGGTGCTTCGAACTGCGTAGTGATTAATCTTCCCGTACGCGCGCACGCGCGTGTACCAGTCTCATATTCACGGCGGCCGAACGGTTTTCGCGTCGAACTCATATGCCGGATGCCCAGACGAACGGTATATGTCTTGTGCGCGCCACGAGCCGTTTCGTCGCGTCTCGTATGCCTAACCTACCGGTATCCGTCCCGGTTCTCGTCGCGTCACGTTTCAGTCTGTATCTGGCGCCCTCACGGTCGTCACCCGGAGCACCCCTCGCGTTTCGCGATCGGGATTTTGCCGATACCGTGCCCGTGGTCTGAGGCGCCTACTTCCACTTTCACCGAGCTACCGAGCGGGTTTTACGTACGCCGCCGATAGAGGGAACACGAATGACGTCGCTCCAGTCGACGCTCGGCGAGGAGTCGGGGATCGCGGACGAGCTCGCCGCGAACCAGCGTGAGATCTCCATCGCCGAGTTCTTCGAGAAGAACAAGCACATGCTCGGGTTCGACAGCGGGGCCCGAGGGCTGGTGACCGCCGTGAAGGAGGCGGTCGACAACGCGCTGGACGCCACCGAGGAAGCGGGGATTCAACCAAACATCTTCGTTGAGATAGAGGAGGTCGGTGACTACTACCGGCTCACCGTCGAGGACAACGGGCCGGGGATCACGAAGGAGCAGGTCCCGAAGATCTTCGGCAAGCTGCTGTACGGCTCCCGGTTCCACAAGCGCGAGCAGAACCGCGGCCAGCAGGGGATCGGCATCTCGGCGGCGGTGCTCTACGCCCAGCTCACCAGCGGGACGCCGGCGAAGGTCACCTCGCGGACCCCGTCGGCCACCGAGGCCCAGTACTTCGAGCTGATCATCGACACCGAGAACAACGAACCGGAGATCCAGTCCGAGTCGACGACCACGTGGGAGCGCCCGCGCGGAACGCGGATCGAGCTCCGTATGGAGGCCAACATGCGCGCCCGGACCCAGCTCCACGACTACGTCCGGCACACGGCGGTCGTCAACCCCCACGCCCGGATCGAGCTCGTCGAGCCCGGCGAGTCGTTCAAGTTCGAGCGCGCGACCGACCAGCTCCCCGCCGAGACCGAGGAGATCCGGCCCCACCCCCACGGCGTCG
>CAYVQH010000179.1:0-3845 GCA_964454105.1 uncultured Halobacteriales archaeon
CGTCGACGCCGACGGTCGGCTCGTCGAGCACGAGCAGGTCGGCCTCGCCGGCGAGTGCCCGTGCGATGTACGCTCGCTGGCGCTGTCCGCCCGAGAGCTTCGTGATGCGCCTGTCGGCGAGGCCGTCGATCCCGACGGTGCGCAGCGCTTCGCGCGTCCGTTCCCGGTCGTCAGCGCTCACGCGTCCGAAGCCGGCGTGCGGGAACCGCCCCATCAGGACGACCTCCTCGACGGTGATCGGCATGTTTTTGGTGTTCTCGGTGACGTCCTGGGCGACGTAGCCGACCCGTTCCCGGTCGACGAACTCCCGGGAGGGGCGGCCGAACAGCCGAACGTCGCCGGCGTCGGGCGTATGCAGGCCGAGGATCAACCGAAGGAGCGTGCTCTTGCCCGAGCCGTTCGGCCCGATCATGCCGACGTACTCGCCGGAGTCGACGGCAAAGGAGACGTCGTGAACGACCGGGCTCGCGGTGTACCCGAACGAGACGTCGTTGACTTCTATGAGCGTCATTGGTCGATCACGTGGACTCCGAGAGCGTCGGTCGTTTCGTTTCGTCGGCGGGGAGTCGTTCGGTTCATCACTCGAAGTTCCGCCATTCCTCGTCGAAGTCGGCGTCCGGCTCCGTCGCACCGAGGGCGATCTCGAACGTCTTCGTGTTGATGTTGCGGGCGATTTCGAAGTATCCCCAACCCCGGTCGACCCACTCCTCGGTAGTGCCGGCGTACGGCGTCACCGGGTAGTACGCCTCGACGTCGGTATCCTCGACGAGCTGCCGTGCGGGGCGACGCGGTTCGAAAACCGCCGCACCGATGTACCGGATGTCGTTGTCCGCGATCGTCTCCTGGGCGCGTTGCATGTCCGCCGGTCGAACGTCGTCGTCGGCCGCGAGGTTGCTCACGAGCGGTTGAATGGTCACGCCGTAGCGCTGGCCAACGTACTCGAACGCGTTGTGTGCGGCGAAGAAGGTCACGTCGCGCTCGGCCTCGGCGACGATCGATTCCCATTCGGCGTCGAGGTCGTCGAGTTCCGCTTTGACCGCGTCCGCGTTCTCGACGAACGCCTCCTCGTGGTCGGGGGCGATCCCCGAGATCCCCGCGGCGATGTTGTCGACCGATCGCTTCGCCCGTTGGGGATCGAGCCAGAAATGGGGGTCCTTTCCGCGGTCCACCTCCTCGTCCTCTTCGACCGTGTCCGCGAGGTCGATCAGATCGACCCCCTCCCGGGCATCGATCAGACGTGTATCGGCGTCGTCGCTCCGGACGGTCTCGATCGCACGGTCGGCCCACGGCTGGAAATCCGGGCCGACGTGGACGAACGCGTCGGAATCGATGATGTCGCGCGTGATCGACGGGTCCGGCTCCCAGCCGTGGCCGTGGAGCCCGGTCGGAACGAGGTTCTCGACGGCCACGGGCGTGCCGTCGGCGACCTTCCGCGCGAAGTCGTAGAACGTGAAGAACGACGCGGTGACCGTGTACTCGGCGTTCCCGCCGTTTTCGTCCCCGTCTCCCACCTCACCGCCGTTCTGCGACCCCGCACCCACACAGCCCGCTAGGCCGAACCCGGCCGCTCCGGCGGCCGAGGCGAGCACCCCTCGTCGCGAGACGTTCCGTCCCTTCCGCTTCGAAGTCATTGCGCTGGATTAGACGCGTCTAATTAAAATCTTTTCCGGTGCACAAAGAGGGGCATCGACGAGGTGGAGAGCAGTGACCCCGCAGAACGGTTCGAACGAGAACCAGCTTCGACCGTGGAGGACGAAACGAACGCCAACACGTGGGTTCGACGCGGTAATCGAGGATCGCACGGCCGCCGGAGGAGCCATACGGGAAGTGGCGTAGAGGACTCGGCCGGGATCGGTCTCGGGCAGTTCGTCGAGAGAGGAGCCCCGGTGTGCACCACGGGAATTACGCCCATCGTAGCCTATTTTTAGAGGTGACTAATGAATGTCGTGCGGTTGATGAACTAACGGCCGGCGAAGCGACGGCGAGGGTGTCGATTCACTGACTGGCCGTCGTGACCGGGGCGACCCGGACGTGACGGGCGACGTCCTCGGGCAGCGAGACCGTCCCACCGTCCTCGACCCGGATCGTCACCATCCCGAAGGGGGCGACCTCCTCGACGGTAAGGGAGACGCCGGGGTTGACGCCGCGTTCGGAGAGGTACTCGAGGATCTCGGGGTCCCGATCGTTCACCTCGCGTACCTCGACGGTCGTCCCCTCCTCGTACTCGGAGAGCGACTCGCCGACGGGTTCGGCGGGCGGATCGAGGTCCGCGTTCGGGATCGGCGCGCCGTGGGGGTCGACCGTCGGGTCCTCCAGGGTCGCGGCGACGCGCTCCTCGAAGGCCTCGCTGATGTGATGTTCCAGCCGGTCGGCCTCGTCGTGGACCTCGCTCCACGTGAAGTCGAGGTGCTCGGTCAGGTAGGTCTCCAGCAGGCGATGGTGGCGGATCACCTCGAGGGCGACGCGCTCGCCCTCGGGAGAGAGGGTGGCCCCCTTGTACTTCTCGCGTTCGGCCAGCCCCCGCTCCTCGAGCTTCGAGAGCATGCTCGTCACGGTCGGCGGCGTCACGTCGAGGTGCTCGGCGATCGCCGAGGTCCGGACGCGCTCGCCGTCCCCCTCGTGTTGAAGCTGGTAGATGGCCTTGAGGTAGTCCTCCATGACCGCGCTGAGCATCATTCGTTCGGATTAGACGAGGCTAATTCGTAAGTCTATCGGCGTCTACTCCTCGGGTTCGATCCGGGCCAGCCGCATCGCGTTGCCCGTCACCGCGAGGCTCATCCCCATGTCGCCGACCACGACCGCATGGACGATCGTCACGATGCCGAAGGGTGCACCCGCGACGAGGACGGCCTTCACCGCGAGGCTCGCGCCGATGTTGCCGCGGATCACGCGGTTGGCCGTCCGCGAGAGACGCACGAGGTACGGCAGCCGCGAGAGGTCGTCGGCCATCAGCGCGACGTCCGCGGTCTCGAGGGCAGTGTCGGTCCCCGCGGCGCCCATCGCCACCCCGACGGAGGCGGTCGCGAGCGCGGGCGCGTCGTTGACGCCGTCGCCGACCATCGCGACGCTCGCGCCCTCGCGTTCGAGGCGTTCGATCGCGTCGAGCTTCTCCTCCGGAAGGAGCTCCGCGCGGTACTCGTCGACGCCGACCTCGCGGGCGATGGTGCGGGCGGTCCCCTCGTTGTCGCCGGTGAGCATCACCACGCGCTCGATCCCCTGCTCGTGAAGGCGCGAGACCGCCTCGCGCGCGCCGGGACGGACCTCGTCTGCGACCCCGATCACGCCCTCGATCTCCTCGGCAGTGCCGACGAGTACGACCGTCTTCCCCGCGCGTTCGAGCCGTGCGACGAGCTCGTCGCGGAGGCTCTCACAGTCCTCGTGACAGCCCTCCTCGAGGCAGATCCCGCCGTCGCTTCGAAGCCGCGTCCCCGAGAGGTCGAACCCTAGCTCCTCGAACAGGGCGGGCTTACCGGCGTAGTGGACGGTTTCGTCGAGCTCGGCGCGCACGCCCCTGCCGGCGAGGTTCTCGAAGCCCTCGATTTCGCGATCGCCGACGCCCGCCCCGTCCGCATGATCGCCGATCGCCGCCGCGATCGGGTGTTCGCTCCGGCGCTCGATCGCGCCCGCACACCGGAGCAGCTCCTCCTCGGTGCGGTCGCCGACAGGGATGACGTCGGTCACGGCGAGCTCGCCGGTGGTGAGCGTCCCCGTCTTGTCGAGCGCGATCGTGTCGACCTCGCCCATCGCCTCAAGGTGGTTTCCGCCCTTGATCAGCACGCCGTTTCGCGCCGCGCTGGTGATCCCCGACACCACCGAGACCGGCGTCGAGATGACGAACGCACACG
>CAYVQH010000180.1:0-3792 GCA_964454105.1 uncultured Halobacteriales archaeon
ATCCGGTAGGGGTAGGCGACCGCGCCGACTGCCCCTCCTGACTCGACCTCGTCGCGGGCGATCGCCGGCGGGATCACCGACAGGTCGGCGCGCTCGCGGCGATCGCCCACGAGCCGGTCAGTCGGCTCGCTCATCGCGGTCGCGTTCGTCCCAGTAGCCCGACGCCCGGACGTGAGCGCGGACGGTGTCGGCCTCGGTGACGGCCTTCTCCCGCGTGCCGCCGTCGGTGACGTAGTCCGGGGTGCCGCCGGCGCCGCCCCCGGTGGTGATCGCCGACAGCGGCTTGTCGAAGACCTCGAACTGCTCGTCGACACCCTCGGGCGGTCGCGTGAACAGCGAGACGCCGACCAGCGTCAGCGTCGAGAGGACGAAGGCCGGGAACAGCCCGTAGACGGTGACCAGCCCGTAGAGAAAGGCCGAGGACTCGGCCGGCATCGCGCCCAGTGCCCCGAGGATCGTCGAGAGCTGGGTCCAGAGGATCATCGTCACGGTTCCGACGACCATGCTCGCGACCGAGCCCTCCGCGGTGACGCCCTTCCACCACAGCGCAGCGATCAGCGTGGGACCGATCGCCGCGCCCAGCCCGCCCCATGCGTAATCGAGTATCAGCGTGTAGACGGGGGTGTTCTGGGCGAGGAAGGCGAAGGCGACGCTGGCGGCCCCGAGCGCGAGCGTCGTGATCCGGGAGTACCTGACCAGTTCGGCCTCGGTCGCATCGCGGTCGAGAAAGCCGTGGTAGACGTCCTCGACGACGGCGCTGGTCGCGACCAGCAGTTGGGAGTCGGCGCTCGACATCATCGCCGCGAGCGCCGCCGCCAGGATGATCCCCGCGATCACGCCCGGGAACAGTTCCAGCGTGAGCCGCGGCATCACGTTGTCCCCCGTGATTCCGCCGCCGAAGACGGCGAAGGCGTACAGGCCGACGAGCGCGGCGCCGATGTACGCGACGAACATGAACAGCTGGGCGACGACCGCCGCCAGCCGGATGTTCTTCACCCGGTCGATCCCCATGAACCGCACCATGACGTGGGGGTTGCCGGGGATCCCCAGCCCGATCGCGGCGTAGCTGATGATCCCGAAGACCGCCGCCCAACCGCTCGCCCCGGCCGTGATGCTCACCAGCGAGTCGCCGCCGGTTTCCGCGATCTGTTCGAACGGCAGCCCGTAGGCCCCGAAGGCCAGTACCGGCAGCGCGATGAACGCCGCGAGGATGATCGCGCCCTGGAAGTAGTCCGACCACGCGACCGCGAAGTACCCCCCGAGCATCGTGTAGCCGACGACGATGATCCCGCCGACGACGATCCCGATCCACGGGGCGACGCCGGTGAGAACTTGGAGAAGGACGCCGGCGGCGACGATCTGTGCACCGACGTACCCGCCCTCGAAGATCAGCAGCACGACCGCCGAGGTCGCCTTGACCAGCCCCGAGTCGTCCTGCAGGCGCGTCTCGAAGAAGGTCGGCAGCGTCACCGCCCGGACGATCTCGGTGTACTTCCGCAGGCGTTTCGCGATCCCCGCCCACGCGAACAGGTCCGCGGGGATCATCCCGAGCCCGTTGTAGAAGGCCATGATCCCGGTGTTGTAGGCGTCGCCGGGCACCCCGAGGGTGAGCCAGCCGCTCATCTCGGAGGCGCGCTCGGAGAAGCCCGTCACGACCGGGCCGATCTGCCGGCCGCCGATGACGTAGTCGCCCACCGAGTCGGTCAGCCGCGAGGCGTACAGCCCGATCCCGATGAGGACGAGGAGATAGGTTCCGAAGGTGGCGAGCACCCAGATCCCGGCCCCGCCGGCGATCCCTCCGCTCTGGAGGAACAGTTCACTCCACATGCTCGCCCTCGCCCTCGTACTTCTCGCGGAGCCGGCGCTCGCGGCGTCCCTCCCAGACGTAGTAGACGATCAACATGACGAAGAAGACGACGAACGGGACGATCAGGCCGATCCAGTCCAACGCGCCCATTGGTGGCATGTCCCATCCATGCCGGGTCGTGAATTTATACCCTCCGATGGCCGCGAACTCGTCTGACGCCGCCGGTCGAGCGATCGTTCAGTCGGCGCTGACCTGGTCCGCACTCGTGGCGGCGGATTTGGCGGATTCGGGCGGGGAGTCGCGAACGTCCTCCGCGTTCCGCTCGGTGATGACTTCGTGGTAGGCGTCGGGCATGACCTTCACGAACTCCTCGACGGCGGACTCCCAGTCTTCGAGGATCTCCCGGGCACGCTCGCTGTCGGTGTAGGCCGCGTGGTTCTCGATCAGACGCCGGAGCATGCGCTCGTCGCGCTCGCCCAGTTCGTGCGAGAGCGTCACCATGCCGGTGTTCGCCCGCTCCTCGAAGTCGCCGGGCTCGTCGAGGACGTAGGCGACCCCGCCGCTCATCCCGGCGGCGAAGTTCTTGCCCGTCTCTCCGAGGACGGCGACGACGCCGCCGGTCATGTACTCACAGCCGTGGTCGCCGACGCCCTCGACGACGGCCTTCACGCCCGAGTTCCGCACCCCGAAGCGCTCGCCGGCCTGGCCGTTGACGTAGAGTTCGCCGTCGGTCGCGCCGTACAGCGCGACGTTGCCGACCGCGATGTTGTCCTCGGCCGCGTAGGCCGCGTTCTCGGGGGTGCGGACGACGACCTTCCCGCCCGAGAGACCCTTGCCGACGTAGTCGTTCGCGGTGCCGGTGAGATGCATCGAGATGCCGGGCGCGAGGAAGGCGCCGAAGCTCTGGCCCGCGGTGCCCGAGAGCCCGACCGAGATCGTGTCGTCGGCCAGTCCCTCGCCGCCGTACTCCTTCGAGACGCGGTTCGAGAGCATCGCACCCACCGCGCGATCGACGTTCGATATCTCCGTATCGACGGCGACGGGCTCCTCGCGGTCGAGCGCTGGCCGGGCCTCCTCGATCAGCTCGCGGTCGAGTTGCTCGTCGATCTCGTGGGTCTGCTCGCGGGTCTTCGTGTACTCGTCGCCCGCGGGCTCGGCGAGAACGGTTGAAAGGTCGAGCTTCTTCGCCTTCGGCTGGGTGACGTCCTCGCGCTGTGTGAGGTGTTCGACCTTTCCGATCATCTCCTCGACGGTCTCGAAGCCCAGTTCGGCCATGATCTCCCGGAGCTCCTCGGCGATGAACGTCATGTAGTTGATGACGTGGTCGGGCTCGCCGGGGAACCGCTCGCGCAGCTTCATCGCCTGGGTCGCGACGCCGACGGGGCAGGTGTTGTTGTGACACTGCCGGGCCATCACGCAGCCCGAGGTCACCAGCGAGGCGGTCCCGAAGACGTACTCCTCGGCGCCCAGCAGGGCCGCGACCGCGACGTCCCTCCCCGTTTTCATCCCGCCGTCGGCCGTGACGCGGATCCGCGAGCGAAGCCCGGTAGCGTGGAGCATCTGGTTCGCTTCGGCGAGACCCAGTTCCCACGGCAGTCCCGCGTGCTTGATCGAGGTCCGGGGGGAGGCACCTGTCCCGCCCGAGTGCCCCGAGATGTGGACCACGTCGGCGTTGGCCTTCGCGACGCCCGCCGCGATGGTGCCGATACCCGCCTCGCTGACGAGCTTGACGTTGATGTCGGCGTCCTCGTTTGCGGCTTTTAGATCGTGGATCAGCTGTTTCAGGTCCTCGATGGAGTAGATATCGTGTAGCGGTGGTGGCGAGATGAGCCCGACGCCGGGCGTGGCGTACCGGACGTGGGCGATCATCTCGTTTACCTTCTCGCCGGGGAGATGGCCACCCTCGCCGGGCTTGCTTCCCTGGGCCATTTTGATCTGGATCTCCTCGGCGCTCGAGAGGTACTCGCTGGTGACGCCGAACCGGC
>CAYVQH010000181.1:0-3784 GCA_964454105.1 uncultured Halobacteriales archaeon
TCCCGGCGCGGGCTCGTGTGGCGGGATGTTCACCGCGAACACGATGGCCTCGATCAGCGAGGCGATCGGGCTCGCGCCGCTGGGCTCCGCCGGCGCGCCTGCCGAGACCGACGAGCGCTACGAGGTCGCACGCCGGGCCGGCGAACTCGCGCTCGAGTGCGTCGAGGAGGACCGAACTCCCTCGGAGGTCCTCTCGAAGGAGAGCTTCGAGAACGCCATCGCCGTGCAGGTCGCGATGGGAGGCTCGACCAATGCCGTCCTCCACCTGCTGGCGATGGCCGCCGAGGCCGGGATCGGCCTCGATATCGAGGAGTTCGACGAAATTTCGAGGAGAACGCCGAAGATCGCGAACCTCCAGCCCGGCGGCACCCGCGTGATGAAGGACCTCTGGGAGCAGGGCGGCGTTCCCGTGGTGATGCGCCGGCTGTTGGAGGCGGGCTACGTCCACGGCGACGCGATGACCGTCACCGGGCGGACGATCGAGGAGGAGCTCACTTACCTGGAGAACGCGGGCGAGATCCCCGAGGACGACGCGGTCGACGCCGACTTCATCTACACGGTCGACGATCCGTATCAGGAGGAGGGCGCGATCAAGATCCTGACGGGGAACCTCGCACCCGACGGCGCGGTGCTGAAGGTCACGGGTGACGACAAGTTCCACCACGAGGGGCCCGCGAGGGTCTTCGAGAACGAGGAGGACGCGATGAAGTACGTCCAGGAGGGCCATATCGAGAGCGGCGACGTGCTCGTCATCCGCAACGAGGGACCGCGTGGCGGACCGGGAATGCGCGAGATGCTCGGCGTCACCGCCGCCGTGGTCGGCCAGGGCCACGAGGACGACGTGGCGCTTTTGACTGATGGCCGGTTCTCGGGCGCCACCCGTGGCCCGATGATCGGCCACGTCGCGCCCGAGGCGGCCGACGGCGGCCCGATCGCGCTGGTCGAGGAGGGCGACACGGTCACCGTCGACATCCCCGAGCGGACGCTCTCGGTCGACGTCAGCGACGGCGAACTGAACGACCGACTCGAAGCCTGGGAGCGCGCCGACCCCCAGTACACCGCCGGCGTGCTCGCCAAATACGGTGCGGCCTTCGGCTCCGCGGCAAACGGCGCAGTGACCAATCCGGGCGCGAAACGGGAGTAGTCTAGCGGTTCACGACGACGAGTCCGACCAGCGCGATCCCCGCGAGCGCGATGCCGATCCCCGCCAGTCCGGTTCCGTAGGCGAGGTCGGCGACGACGTGAACCACGCCGACGAACGCGAGTCCGAGCAGGAGCAACGAGACCGCGAGCGACCGTTTGTCCATGCGAGCGGGTGGGACCGAGCGGCCATCAAACCGTCGTCGGTCGCGTCGGTCGAATCGACCGGGTTTATGCGAGTGGCCGGACTCCATCGAGGTACGGTGTTCGCTGGAGCCGAGAGACGATGGATCGCTAGCGTCGGGCGGCCGTGGCGGCGGAGGTCGGGGCGGTGATCCGGCCGCTCGTCTCCGGGCTCCCGGTCGTCGATCCCGTCCTGATCTTCGCGCTCGCGATGATCGTCTTCCTGGCCGCCCCGCTGCTGTTCGGGCGCTATCGGCTGCCCGGGATCGTCGGGATCATCCTCGTCGGGGCGGCGATCGGTCCGAACGCGCTGGGCGTGCTCGAACGCGGCGAGACGATCGTGCTCCTGGGAGAGGTGGGGTTGATCTACCTCATGTTCGTCGCGGGTCTCGAGATCGACCTCAACCAGTTCTTCGAGAGCGTCGACCGCAGCGTCGTCTTCGGCCTGCTGTCGTTCGTCGTTCCCCAGGCGGTCGGGACCGTCGCCGGCGTCGTCATGCTGGGCCTCACGGTGCCGGCGGCGTCGCTGTTCGCGTCGATCTTCGCCTCCCATACCCTGCTTGCCTACCCGGTGGTCAACCGACTGGGGATCGCCACCGACGAGGCGATGACCGCGACTATCGGCGGAACGATCCTCACCGACACGCTGGCGCTGCTCGTGCTCGCGGTCGTCGCGGCCTCGGCTCAAGGGACGCTCGATGCCGCCTTCTGGGTGCGGTTGAGCGTCGGTCTCACGCTCTTTTTCGTCGGCGTCTGGACCATCGTGCCCCGTCTGGGCGTGTGGTTCTTCCGGTCCGTCCATCAGGAGAGCTACTTCGAGTTCCTGTTCGTGATGGCCGTCTTGTTCACGTGTGCGTATCTCGCGGAACTCGCGGGCGTCGAGCCCATCGTCGGGGCCTTCCTCGCGGGGCTCGTCCTCAACCGACTGATCCCCGACCACGGCACGCTGATGAACCGCATCGAGTTCGTGGGCAACGCCCTGTTCATCCCCTTCTTCCTGCTCTCCGTCGGAATGCTCGTCGACGGTCGTGCGATCGTCGACGGCCCCCGGACGCTGCTGATCACGGGCGTGCTCGTCGTGAGCGTCCTCGCCACGAAGTACGCCGCGGCGTGGCTGACCGGGCGTCTCTACGGCTACAACAGGGAGCAGGTCGAGGGGATGTTCGGGCTCTCGCTCGGGCAGGCCGCCGCGGCACTGGCGATCGTCCTCATCGGCTTCGAACTCGGAATCGACGGGTTCGATCAGGACATGGTCAACGCCGTCGTGGCGATGATCCTCGTCGCGAGCCTGATCAGCCCCGCGGTCGTCGAGCGGGCCGGAAAGCGGCTGGCGCTCGCGGCCGACCGCGGGGCCTACGATTCCGACCGGCGCCCCCAGCAGGTGTTGATCCCGCTCTCGACGGCGGGATCGGAGCCCGGCGAACGGCTCGTGGATCTCGCGCTCGCGATCCGCGAGCCGAGGTCGAACGAACCCCTCCGAGCGGTGACCGTCGTCGAACCCGGCGAGGACGCCGAATCGCGGGTGGCGCGTGCGGAGTCGAGGCTGGACCGGATCGCCGAGTACGCCTCCGGGGCCGAGGTCCCGGTCGACGTCCGGACGCGCCTCGACTACAACGTCGCCTCGGGGATCGTCAACACCGGCGTCGAGAACCGGATCACGGCGTTCGTCATCGGTTGGGACGGCGCGCGCTCGCACCAGCAGCGTGTCCTCGGGGACGTGATCGATCAGGTGCTCGGGCGGACCACCCAGTTGGTACTCGTCTCGCGGATCCGCGAACCGCTCACCACTGCCCGCGAGATCGTGTTACTCCTCCCGCCGGGGATCGACCGCAACGCCGGATTTCACGAGGCGATCCACACGATAAAGACGCTCGCGGACCGGAGCGGTGTTCGGGTTCGGGGCATCGTCGTGCGGGACGATCCCGAGGACTACGCGCGGACCGTCGCTCGCATTGGACCGGCGATCGACGCCGACTTCGAGGGGGTGTCCGACTGGAAGGCGCTCCTGGCAGTGCTTCGCGACGACGTATCTCCCACCGATCTCGTCGTCTGTACGAGCGCGCGCCGCGGGACCCGCGGTTGGCATCCCCAACTCGGGACGCTCCCCAAGAGCATCTCGACGCTTCATCAGGGGGATTTCCTCGTCGTCTATCCGGCGACCGCCGAACGCGCCGACGATCGGCAGTTCCTCCGGCTTCGATAGTCGCTTCCCCGATCATGGAAATCGGAGGCCGACCGACTGGGAATGCGGCGAGCACATCGACTCAGAGCGATTCGCCATCGAGCGGGCTCGCGACCTCGATCCCGTTCTCCGCCAGCAGGCGGGTCGCGAGTCGGTCATGGAGGAACGCCTGCTGGTCGAGGTCGAACCCCCTGTAGGTGACCTCGGTGATCCATCCCGCCGTTCCGAGATCGCTTCCGGCCTTCATGACGGCCATCAGGTCCGCCTCGTCGTTCTGTT
>CAYVQH010000182.1:0-3774 GCA_964454105.1 uncultured Halobacteriales archaeon
CGGGGTAGGAAGTTCGGTGAGGTTGATCGCGTTCCGAATACGAGGCATTTCAATGAGCACGTCAAGGAGTGTTCGATAGGTCGTGTTCTTCCGGACTTTAAGACATAGCAGAACAACGTGCTGATGAAGCGTGTAGCGTTGCTTCGAGTACCTTGAAGAATATCGTGAGACTGCTCGCTGAGCAGGGTGAAATGCTTGCTCAACAAACCGGAGTAATTGCGACTTTGGGAGGGTCTGCATCCAATCACACTATCGGCTGAGTATGTAGCTTTCCAAGGATTTCAACAGAGCCGTTCATACGGACCGGACGTTCCAGAGAGATCCGCCTTCAACGGTTTAGGAAGACCTAAATCCGTGGGTGTAGTACGCGAGAAGCGAAACGAGCGATCCCCGGCTGGAGATGCGACCGGCGTTCTCGCTCGAAGGGAGGATCACGGTGTCCGAATCAGTACATGCCACCCCGGCGCACGACGACTCGCCAGACGAGGATCGAACGGCCCAACGGTCGACCGTCCTCGAACTCGAGGGCATCACCAAGGAATACGGACCGGAGACGGCCGTTTCGGACCTCTCGATTTCGGTCCGCGACGGGGAGTTGCTCACGTTGTTGGGGCCGTCGGGCTGTGGGAAGACGACGACCTTGCGAATGATTGCCGGCCTCGAACGCCCCGACGAGGGCACGATCCGGATCCGTGACGAGTTCGTCGCCGGTGAACGATTCATCGATCCCGAGGATCGCGACGTGGGGATCGTCTTTCAGAACTTCGCGTTGTTTCCCCACCTCTCGGCCGCCGAGAACGTCGGGTTCGGACTCGAGGGCTGGGACGAGGCAGACCGCAAAGCCCGCGTGAACGAGCTGCTCGATCTCGTCGGACTGCGCGGTCACGCCGGCAGCGAGCCGGGCGAGCTCTCAGGCGGGCAGAAACAGCGGATCGCGCTCGCGCGCTCGCTCGCGCCCGAACCCGAGATCCTCCTGCTTGACGAGCCCTTTTCCAACCTCGACGTAGATCTCCGGGTCGAGATGCGCGAGGAGGTCCGACGTATTCTGAAGGAAACGGGCGTCACAGCGATATCGGTCACTCACGATCAGGAGGAGGCGATGTCGATCTCCGACCGTGTGGCCGTGATGAACGAGGGTCAGTTGACGCAGATCGGGCGGCCCGAAACGGTGTTTCAACACCCAGAATCACGCTTCGTTGCGGGTTTTCTCGGCCATGCGAGCTTCGTTCCGGGGTACGTCACGGACGACTCGGTCGAGACCCCGCTTGGAAACATCGGCCGTGATCAGATCCACGGGCTGACCGCCGAGTACGACCGGGCGAGGATCGACGTGCTCGTTCGTCCGGACGACGTGCTCGTTCGACCCGCTGGGGAGGATGAGGCGGATGGTCGAGTGACCTACCGACGGTATCTGGGTCCCACCGTGCTCTATCGCGTGGAACTCGAGAACGGGGACGTCGTGGAAGCGATGCACAACCACGCACAGCGGATCTCCCTCGATTCCCCCGTGACCGTCGAGCTAGCCGCGACGCACGATCTGGCATGGTTCCCCATCGAGGGACAGTGAGCGGGTGTTTCTTCCCGAAACGACGATGACACGGCGGTCCTCACAGGAACGTCTCATACGATCTGATCTCGAGAACGGGACGAGCGGTCGAGCTAGACAGGCTGACTAGACCGTCGCTTCGCTCCACGAACTGCTTTATGCCATCGCACTACAGGTGGTGAAAATGGTACGTCCAGCACTGTGGGTGGACGTCACACACTGGGCGGGACGACGAACAGCGACACGAACATGAGGACGCCCGCGAGCACACTTCCGGCGAGGAGCCCGATAGTAATCGGAATGGCTCCTAGCCAACCGGCGATCGCACCGACGACGACCGATGCCGGCATGGCGGCGAGCAGTCCGTCGTACTCGTTCATGGTTGGAAAGGGGATGAAACCGGATTAGCGATATCCCGGCTGTTACAGGATGCTCGCGAGGTTATTCACCCGTCTTCAGTGGTCGATTCATTACCAGTACCGCCATCGGCTACGACTTCCGCATTCACCTGCTCCAGCGCTCGGTCACGGACGGCGTTGGCCAGCCGTTCCTGGAAGCCGTGATATTTGGCGACGCCGCTGGCATCGTCCTGTGTGATGTCGCCGACCGTTTCGGTGTTGAACGAGGCCGCTTCGGCGGAGTAGACGGCGTACTCGCTGTCACGACCGACCGGTCGCGCCTGACCGCCCTCGAGTTTCATGGTCACCGTACCGGTCACGCGTTCGTTCGTCGTGGCGATGAACGCCTCAAGGGCCGATACGAGTGGGGCGTTGACGAGCCCTTGGTAGGCGTTTTCGGCCCACTGGTGGTCGATCTGTTGTTTGAACGAGCGCTCGTCCTTGGTGAGAACGAGGTTCTCGA
This sequence comes from uncultured Halobacteriales archaeon, assembly GCA_964454105.1. Taxonomy (GTDB): domain Archaea; phylum Halobacteriota; class Halobacteria; order Halobacteriales; family Halalkalicoccaceae; genus Halalkalicoccus. The sequence goes on from CAYVQH010000182.1 coordinate 2,408, forward strand.
GGGCCTCGTGGGCGTTCAAGAGGACCGTCGCAGCGGGATGCTCGTAGTTCTCGCGCACCTTGAGTCCGAGCATCCGGTCTTCCATTACGTCCGTGCGTCCGACGCCATGGGCACCCGCCCGTTCGTTGAGCCGCTCGATGAGGTCCACAGGGTCGCGGTCCTCGCCGTCGAGCGCGACGGGATAGCCCGCCTCGAACTCGAGTTCGAGACATTCGGTCTCCCCGGTCGGGGCTTGGGTCCACTCGTAGATCTCCTCGCCGGGGACGTAGTCCGGCTCTTCGAGTTCGCTGCCCTCGATCGAGCGGGTCCAGAGGTTCGTGTCGATGCTGTATTTCCCCTCGTCGCCGCCCTCGACCGGGAGGCCGCGCTCGTCTGCGTACTCCTGTTCCCACTCGCGAGTCAAGCCGAGTTCACGAACGGGCGCGATGACCTCGAGGTCGGAGCCGCGCCAGACGGCCTCGAACCGGAGCTGGTCGTTGCCTTTTCCGGTGGAGCCGTGGGCGAGGGCACTACAGCCGTGCTCCTGTGCCGTCTCGAGTATCTGTGCGGCGATGACCGGACGGGCCAGTGCCGTCCCCAGCGGATAGCCCTGGTAGGTCCCGTTCGCACGGACGGCGTCGAAACAGAGGTCTGCGAACGCCTCCGTGGCGTCGACGACGTAGTGTTCGAGGTCGAGAGCTGCGGCGGTTTCCTCGGCCTCCTCGAACTCCGCCTCCGGCTGACCGACATCGACCGTGATGCCGACCACCTCGTCGTAGTCGTACTCCTCTTCGAGCAGCGGGACACAGACCGTCGTATCGAGCCCGCCAGAGAACGCGAGCGCGACGCGGTCGGTACTGGATGACATTGATACGTACCTCTAGTCCGCGAAGTGCTTGCCCTCGAGCAGTTCGCTCTTCTCGTACTCCGCTCGAGTGTCGGTGCCGCTGATCTCGGCGACCTCCTCGGGCACCGAGACCACCGAGTAGCCGACGTCCCGTCCGATGGCGACGGTGTCGACGTCCGGGATGATCATCGTCTCGACGTTCGGGTGGTCCTCGTAGACCTCCTCAATGAGCTCCTGGCGCTCCTGGGCGGTCAGCGGGTTCTTCTCGCTGAGCTCGGTGTCGCGGATCGCGATCACGACGTCCTTGCCGTTGTCGGCCGCCGAGTCGATGATCGTCCGGTGGCCGTCGTGCAGCGGCTGCCACCGACCGATGAAGATGTGGCTCGGGTCGAACTTGACGCCGAGTTCGTCGTTGATCTCCTTGATCGTCGCCTCGGACGACTGGGTCGCCGTGCGCACCTCCAGAGCGACCTCCTCACCGTCCTTGGGCTCCTCGAAGGGATCGTCGACGCCGGTGAAGCCCTCGATCTCGCCCTCGCGG
>CAYVQH010000183.1:0-3740 GCA_964454105.1 uncultured Halobacteriales archaeon
TCGCCGTCGGGGTCGGCTTCCTCTCGGAGTTCCTCGACGCTCACCTCACCGAACGTGTGGACCGAGCCATCGGAGAGGACGGCCTCACACTCCTCGACGTAGGCGTCGGTCTTCCCGTACAGAAGCGAGTGGGCGCCGGTCGTGTTGTTGCCGATAGCACCTCCGAGGGCGCTGCGGTCGGCCGTCGAGGGGTCGGGCGCGAACTTGATCCCCTCGGGTTCGAGGGTGCGGTTGAGTTCGCCGAGCGTGATTCCGGTCTGGGCGCGTGCGCGCATCGCGTTGGGGTCCACGCCTGTGATGTCGGTCATATACCGCGAGAGGTCCAGCACGACCGCCTCGTTGACCGACTGGCCCGCGAGGCTCGTCCCGCCGCCGCGAGGCAGCACGGGGATCCCCCGGTCGGCGCAGTAGGCCATTACCGCGGCGATGTCCTCGGTCGAAGTCGGAAAAACCACCCCGATGGGTGTGACTTCGTAGGCGCTGGCGTCGGTCGCGTACAGCTCCCGGGAGTACTCGTCGAAGCGGACGTCGCCCTCGACACGGGCTTCGAGGTCGGCCACGAGGGCGGGTCGCTCGACGTCGCCGTTCGTGTAGTCGTAGTTCGCTCGGTCGTCGGTCGCGGGGTCGTGTCGGTCGGTTGTTGCCATTGTGAAGCGTGTCTCCTCCGTTGTCGTCGTCGCTGCTCCGGTCCGTGTCCGCCCGGCGTCCGCCCGAGATCGCGAACCGCCCTAGCCTGGGACTCAGGACGGTCGAACGACGCCGGTCATCTCGAATGTGTGGTAGTAACACACGAATAAATGTGTTGCGTCCGAGCCGTCTCCGTTTACGCGTCGGGTATCGCACCCGATTCGCGCAGTTCCTCGATCCGTTCCTCGGAGTAACCGAGGCGATCGAGGATCGCCTCGGTGTCCTCGCCCAGGAGCGGCGGCGCCCCCTCGAACCCGCTGTCGGCGCTCCGGAAGTTCAGCGGGTGTTCGAGGCTCGGTATCTCGCCGGCGGCGGGGTGATCGAGCGAACCGACCGCCCCGCGAGCCTCGACCTGTTCGTTTTCGAGCGCCTCGCTCACCTCGTAGACGGGGCCGACGGGAAGGCCGGCTTCCCCGGCCAGCGCCTCGACCCACTCGTCGGTGGTGCGCTCGCGGAGCGTCTCCGAGAGCTCCTCCTCCAGTTCGTCCATGTGCTCGACGCGGTCGGCGTTGGATTCGAACCGTGGATCCTCGGCGAGGTCCTCCCGGCCGATCTCGGCACAGAACCCCTGCCAGAGCTTCTGATTGCCGCAGGCGACGTTGAGATAGCCGTCGGCGGTCGGATAGCTCTGGTACGGTGCGAGCACCGGATCCTTGGTGCCCATTCTCCCAGGAGATTCGCCGACGAACGCCTTCGCGGCCTGCTTCGTGAGCCACGGCAGCGCCGCGTCCAGCATCCCGAGTTCGACGCGCTCGCCCTCGCCCGTGCGCTCACGCCGGAAGAGTGCGCCGACGATCCCGAACGCGGCCCACATCGCCGTAATGAGATCGGTCTGAGGCAGGCCAACCTTCACCGGGTCGCTCCCTTCCTTGCCGGTGACGCTCATGATCCCGCTCATTCCCTGAACCAGGAGGTCGTAGCCCGGCCGGTCGCTCCACGGTCCCGTCTCGCCGAACGCGGAGATCGAACAGTAGACGAGTTCGGGGTTCAGTTCGCGCAGGTCGTCGTACCCTAGTCCGAGCCGTTCAGCGGTACCGGGCCGGAAGTTTTCAACTACCACGTCGGCCTCCTCGATCAGCTCCTTGCAGATCGACAGACCCTCCTCGCTTTTGAGGTTGAGTTCGACGCTCTGCTTGTCGTAGTTGACCGTCCAGAAGTACGGCGACTCGCCCTGTTCGGCGGCCGAGCGGCCCGGTCCGTCATATCCTTCGGTCGAGACGAACGGCGGGCCCGAATGGCGGCTGTCGTCGCCCAGTTCGGGCCGTTCGACCTTGATGACCTCCGCGCCCTGGTTGGCGAGCATCAGCGTGGCGAAGCCGCCGGTGACGAACGTGGTCAGATCGACGACGGTGATCCCCTCGAGTATTTTCTCTTGACTTGTGCTATCGTATTCCATGATGTTGTGGTTTCGGCTGTCGGTGTTAAACGTTCCCGTCGCCTTCAGGGGACTTATTCGAGGTCGGGTCGCGAGAGTTCGGTCTCCTTCGAGGTGATGACCTCGATCAGCGCCGGGGTTCCCTCCTCGGTCTTCTCGATCCCGCGCTCGATGGCCGCACCCAGCTCGTCGGGGTCCTCGACGCGCTCGCCGTAACAGTTCAGCCCCTCCGCGACCTCGGCCCAGTCGCCGAAGAAGGGGGTGTCGTAGCCCGCCATCTCGAAGTTGTTCAGGTGGATCGAGAGGATCGGGATGTCCTCGCGGGCGGCGGTCTCCAGATCGAGAGCCGTCATCCCGATCGCGCCGTCGCCCCAGACGTTGATGCAGAGCTTTTCCGGATTAACTAACTTCGCGCCCATCGTGAGTCCCAGCCCGTAGCCCAGTTGGGTCGTCTTTCCCCAGCCGATGTACGACAGCGGCTCGGTGACCTCGAAGAAGGGTGCGAGGAAATCGCGAGGATTACCCGCGTCGTGGGTGATGACCACCTCGTCCTTGTCGACGATCTCGTCGAGTTCCCGGATCACGCGGTAGGGGTTGATCGGGGTGTCCTCCGAGGTGAGCTTCGGCTCCCACTCGGCGAGCCACTCCTCGCGGACCTCCTCGATCTCACTGGCGACGTCGTCGGCCCGCCCGCGGTCCTCGTCGACGCGGTCGCCGAGTTCCTCGACGAGCGCCTCGAGGGTGAGTTTGGCGTCGCCGACCAGCGAGTGGGTCGAGACGACGTCCTTGTCGATGTCCGTGGGATCGAGCGTCGAGTGGATGATGTCGGCTCCTTCGGGGGCGGTCAGGCCGTAGGCGGTGTCGGTAAACGAACAGCCGATCCCGAAGACGACGTCGGCCTCGCGCATGAAGTGTGCGAGCTGACCGGGCTCGCTCTTGCTGGCCGCACCCAGCGAGAGAGGGTGGTCCTCGGGAAACGCGCTCTTGCCGTTGAGGCTCGTCGCCACCGGCGCTTCGAGGGTTTCCGCGAGTTCCAAGAGGGCGTCCCAGCCCTTCGCGTAGTGGACGCCCTGCCCGGCGAAGATCACCGGCCGCTCAGCCTCGGCGAGGGTCTCTGCGGCCGTCTCGACGTCCGCCGGGTCCGGCCCCGAGCGGCGCGCCTTCGAGGGGGTGTACTCGAACTCCCCCTCGAGATCGGTGTAGAAGACGTCCTTGGGGACCTCGACCACCGAGGGCCGGGGCCGGCCGTTTCGCGCCGAGCTGAACGCCCGGCGCATCGTCTCGCCGACCGCATCGGGGTCCGCGAGCTGCTCGCAGGACTTGGCCACCGACTGGTAGCTGACCAGCGAGTTGAACTTCGGGTCGACGTCGGTCTTCGCCAGATCGTAGCCCGCGGGGATCGCGACGATGGGCGCCGACTCGCCGTAGGCCTGGGCGACGCCGCCGATGGAGTTCTCGGTGCCCGGCCCGTGCTGGCAGGCGAAGGCGCCGACCTGATCGCCCGAGGTCAGCCGGCCGATCGCGTCGGCCATGTGGACCGCGGTCCGTTCCTGCCTCGTGATGATCTTTCGGATCCCGGCCTCCTCCGCCGAATCCGTGTCGAACAGCGGGTTGCTCGGGAAGCCGAACAGGTACTCTACACCCTCCTCTCGTAGCGTCTCCGCGATCGCTTCGTTGA
>CAYVQH010000184.1:0-3711 GCA_964454105.1 uncultured Halobacteriales archaeon
AAATGCGCCGGCCGGGATTTGAACCCGGGTCGATGGCTTGGAAGGCCATAGTCATGCCACTAGACCACCGGCGCAAGCTCACTCCGTTCGCTTGCGCCGGGATCGCGATTCCGTCGGGATCGCTCATCACCGGCGCGAACGGGCGAACGCAGTTATCACGCAGTAGCCCTGCCCCGGTTAAGGGCCTTACTGTTTCGGGCGAACCACCGCATAGCAGTTCCCGCTCGCGATCTCGAAGGAATCGAGCGCGAGCGTGCTGTCCTCGATCTCCGATTCGAACTCCTCGGGTGCGTAGATGTGATAGAACCGTGGGATCGTCTCTCCGCCGGGTAGCGTCCAGTCGATCGTGGTGTCGAACCCCTCCTCCGAGTCGAACCGATCGTGGGCGGTGCTCCAGGCGCTCACCAGTGCCCGTCCGCCGGACCCGAGCACCCGAGCCAGTTCGTCGAGGCTCCGCACTCGCGTCTCGCGGTCCCGCAGGTGGTGGATCGTCGCGACGTACACCGCCAGATCCACCCGGTCGGCACGCAGCGGGAGTGCCGTCGCGTCGGCCTGTACGAGCGCCGCCTCGAACCCTCGTGAGTGCGCCCGGTCGCTCGCCTTCCGCAGGAGCGCGCGGCTCACGTCAACCCCGATCGTGCGGGCGACCCGGCTCGCGATCGCCTCGGCGTGGCGGCCGTTCGCACAGCCGAGGTCGAGCCCGATCGAGCCCCGGCGGCCGTCGAGGAACGCCTCGACCTCGGGCCAGGGGTGTTCGCGGGTCGTCGCGAAGTGGGTCGCGATTCGGTCGTAGGTCTCGCGGACGGTCCACGGTTCGTCCATACCGCTGCGTCGCCTGCGACGGGTAAAACCCCCTCCGATCGGATCGAATCAAGCCGGCGCGCCGAACGAGTTCGTCGGGGCGTGGAACTATCGCCATCCGGAGGGGTCGGCGTTACGTTCATGGCCTCGCGGTTCATACGGTCAACCGACTGATGAGGCGCGATTACTTCACGCTCGAGGTACGTGGGATCGACTGGGTCGAGGAGGGGGGATCGCCGGCGACCCCGACGGTCGTCATCGACTTCGAGGGCCCAGCCGACGAGCTCGAAGCGCGCCTTACCGGATCCGACGGCGAACTCCTGGCCGCCGAGCAGACCGACGTCGCGCTCAGACTCCAGGGGGCCGTCGACGACGAGGAAACGATGGGTGTGGTGAGCGTCACGAACCGCGTGACCGGGGATTTCGTCCTCGAACTGAACGAGAACGCACGCGACGTCCTGCGATTCATCCGGGCCGCGCGGGCCTACGGGAAGGAGTCGGACTCCGATTCCGACGAGCGATATCGCGTTCACATTCGCGTGGACGGCGAGGAACTCATCACCTACGGGAAGTCGACGTTCCTCGTCTACGACCGGGAGGGTCACCTGCTTCGCCAACACAGCCTGATCCCCAGCGGCGTCGAACTCTGATCAACGGGACCTATATGCCTGCCGGCGAAACCCTGCATACATGATTCGTTTCGGAACCGCGGGTATCCGCGGACCGGCACGCGAACGCGTGACGCCAGCGACCTGCCTCGCCGTCGGACAGGCCGCCGGCGCGAAGGGGCGGGAGGTCGTCCTCGGGCGGGACGGCCGCGAGACCGGCCGCGCGCTCGCGGACGCCATGGCCGCCGGACTCGAGAGCGCCGGCGCGGACGTCGTTCGGCTGGGCGTGGTCCCGACCCCGACGGTCGCCTTCGCCTCGCAGGGGGGCTGGGGCGTGATGCTCACCGCCTCACACAACCCACCGGCCGACAACGGGATCAAACTGTTTCACAACGGCGTCGAGTACGACCGGACGGCAGAACGGGAGATCGAGGACGCCCTCGAGGCCGGCACCGCTCCGGTCGAGTGGGACTCGTGGGGCGAGTCGACCGATCGGAACGTCCTCGATCGGTACCGGCGGGCGGTCTGTGAGTACGCCCGGGGCTTCGCCGACCACGCCGCGGGGCTGTCCGTCGCGGTCGACTGTGGTAACGGGACGGCGGCCGTCGCGACCCCGCAGGTGCTGACGAGCCTCGACGCCTCGGTGACGACGCTGAACGCGAACGTCGACGGCTACTTCCCCGGCCGGGGGAGCAAGCCGACCCCCGAGACGCTCGCGGACCTGCGGGCGTTCGTCGCCGAGGGCCCCCACGAGATCGGGATCGGCCACGACGGCGACGCCGATCGGATCGTGGTCATCGACGGCGCTGGCGAGGTGGTCCACGAGGACACCATACTGGCCGTTCTCGCCGAACGGTACGTCCGAGAGAGCGACGTCGCCAATCCCGTGGTGGTGACGACGCCGAACGCCTCCGGACGGATCGACGAGCGTGTCGCGGCCGCCGACGGACGCGTCGAGCGCGTTCGGTTGGGGGCGCTCCACGAGGGGATCGCCCGCGTTCGCGATGCGGGCGGTGACGTCGTCTTCGCCGCCGAACCCTGGAAACACGTCCACCCCGCGTTCGGCGGTTGGATCGACGGCGTCGCGAGCGCCGCCGTCCTCGTCCGGTTGGTCTCCGAGGCCGGCGGCATCGACCCGCTGCGAGAGCCGGTGGCCGAACGCCCCTACCGGAAGGTCGCCGTCGAGTGTCCCGACGAGCGAAAGGAACGGGCGATGGATCGCCTCGAAGGAACGCTTCCCGACGCCTTCCCCGAGGCGTCGGTCGACACCGCCTACGGCGTCCGCCTCGAGTGGTCCGACGGGTCCTGGATCCTCGTTCGACCCAGCGGGACCGAGCCCTACGTTCGGCTGTACGCCGAAAGCGAGGAAATCGACTCGCTGGTCAAGGAGGCCACCGACGTCATCGAGACAGCCGTCGAGTAGCCGTTTATCACCCTCCGTGTCGTAGCCTGACCATGGAGGTTCAGGACCTGATTCAGGCCGCACGGGAGAGCCAGACCGAGGCACACGTCCCCTACTCCGGATATCGGGTGGGAGCGGCCATCGAGACCGTCGACGGAACCGTCTTCACCGGCTGCAACATCGAGAACGCGAACTACTCCAACAGCCTTCACGCCGAGGAGGTCGCCCTCTCGCAGGCGATCGCGACCGGCCACCGCGAGTTCTCGCGACTCGCCGTGAGTTCGGATCGCCGCGACGGGGTCACTCCCTGTGGGATGTGTCGCCAGACCCTCGCGGAGTTCTGCGGCGAGGGGTTCCCCGTCGTCTGTGATCGTGGCGAGGACTGGGCGGAGTACACGCTCGGGGAGTTGCTGCCGGACACGATCACCGAGGAACACTTAGAGTAGCCTTTTGTCCGTCCCGCCGGAGTGGACGATATGGACAGCGAGGATCCCAATGCGGAGGTCCAGTACCACATCGAGGTCGGCCCCGAGGACGTCGCGTCCTCGGTGCTCCTGCCGGGCAACCCCGAGCGCGTCGAGAAGATCACCTATTTCTGGGACGACGCCGAGGAGAAGGGCCACCACCGCGAGTATCGCACCCTGACGGGCGAACACGACGGAACACCCATATCGGTAACCTCGACGGGGATCGGCGGTCCCTCCGCGGCGATCGCCGTCGAGGAACTCGCGCGCGTGGGCGCGGACACGTTCATCCGGGTCGGCTCGTGTGGCGCGATCCAGGAGGGGATGGGGGTCGGCGACCTCGTCATCACCACCGGCGCGGTCCGACAGGAGGGAACCAGCGACGAGTACGTCCGCGAGGACTACCCCGCGAGCGCGGACCACGAGGTGGTCTGTG
>CAYVQH010000185.1:0-3642 GCA_964454105.1 uncultured Halobacteriales archaeon
TTCTTCGGCGGCGTCTTCTACTCGCTCGAGATCCTGCCGTCGCTCTGGCGGACCGTCTCGCTGCTCAACCCGATGGTCTACATGGTAAACGGCGTCCGCTACGGCTTTCTGGGCTACTCCGACGTCGATCCGAACGCCGCGTTGGCCGTTCTCGTGGGGCTCACGCTGGCGGTCACTGCCCTCGATATCGCCCTGTTCGCGCGGGGCTACGGGCTGACCGACTGAGGTATCGGTAGGTAGCTCTTTGATCTCCCGGCGCGATCCTCGCGTATGCGTGCGGTACGATACCACGATCACGGCGGCCCCGAGGTACTGAGCGTCGAGGAGATCGACCGGCCCGAACCGGGCGGCCACGAACTGCTCGTGCGCGTCGAGGCCGCCGGGGTCAACCCCGTCGACACCTACTTCCGCGGAGGATCGTTCCAGCCCTATCAGCTGCCGATGACGCCCGGGTCGGACTTCGCTGGCGTCGTCGAGGAGGCGGGCGAGTGGACGCCGGGGTTCGAGGCGGGTGACCGGGTCTTCGGGACCGGCCTCGGGCGAGATCATCAGGGCACCTACGCCGAGTACGCGCTCGTCCCGACCGACCGGGTCACGCGCCTGCCCGGCGGGGTCGACTTCGTCGCCGGCGGGGGTGCTGGCGTCGCCGCGGTCACCGCCTGGCGCGCGTTGATCGACCACGCGGACCTCGAACCCGCAGAGACCTGCCTGATCCACGGCGGCTCGGGCGGCGTGGGCCACGCCGCCGTCCAACTGGCGGCCGCGACCGGTGCCGAGGTCCTGACGACCGCCTCGCCCGATTACCACGGCCAGTTGGAGCGCCTCGGCGTGGACGCGGTTTTCGATTACGCGCGCGGTGACCTCGCGGAGGCCGTTTCCGAGTACGAGCCGACGGTGATCCTCGATCACCGTCTCGACGAGTATCTCGACTTCGACGCGGCGGTCGCCGCGCAGGGCGCACGTATCGTCGGCATCGGCAACACCGAGCCCGCAGCGGGGTGGGAGAACGTTCCCGCCGCGCGGGCGAAGGAACTGCGGGTACAGCTCATGAGCATGTTCAACACGCCCGACCTCTCGGCTCCCCTGGGGCGGCTTGCCCGACTCATGGAGCGGGGCGACCTCGAGATCAGCGTCGCCGAACGCTACTCCCTCGAGGAGGCTGACGAGGCCCAGCGGGCGGTCTTGGAGGAGAGCGTCCTCGGGAAGCTGGTGATCGAACCCCAGCCCTAGTCGCCGACGTAGTACCACATCGCGTTGCCCTTCGCAACGTCGGGGCAGGACCCGAGCGCGGGTTTGACGACGGTCTCCCACCAGCCGCCGTCGGGGATCGAGTACTCACCCGGGTAGCAGGGATAGACCTCGCGGATGAAGTCGCTTCGACGGGCGCTCCCCTGGTTTCTGAGATACGAGTAGGCGGCGAGGATCGCCCGGCGTCGCTCGGCCTGTTCGGTGCCCGTTCCGGGGATGTAGCGGTCCTCCACCAGCCGGCGGATGCGCTCGGGGACGTCACGTTTCGGGGTTCTGGATCGATCGGTTTCGACGACGATGCGGCCACTGCCGTAGAGTTCGACCGAGCAGTCCTTGTACCGGAAGGAGAAGACCTCGTCGTTCGAGGCCTCCTCGACGTGTGAGCGAAGCGCATCGGTGTCGACGACCGATTCCAGCGGCGGGACCAGATCCATCGGTGCCTCGTCCCTGGCGGCGGCGATGGTCGACGTGATCGAGACGATCGGCGAGGCATCGGCTGCGGGCGGGTGGTGTGCTTCGTGGCGGTCACCTTCCGATCGGCCGACGGTGTCGTCCTCCCGTGACATGGTCCTAGTCCTCCTGGTCGTTCCTCCGCGCCAGTAGCTTGTCGACGCGTGCCGGCGCGGCCGCGAGTTCGACCGTTCGTCCGGTCCAGTCGACGGCCACCAGCCCGGCGTCGGCGAGCTTCGGCAGACGGGCGTGATAGAGGTCGATCTCGACGAGTCGGGCGTTCGAAGGATCGCGCCCCTCGGGATGACGGGCGTTCTCGCGTGCGGCGACCCGGCCGGCGATCGCCCGCATCGAGAGCTCGTTTTCGGTACGTAGCGCCCGAAGCACCGTCTCCTCGCGCGAGTCGGCCGCGACGGCCTCCGCCGGTTCGGCCTCGATGACGCGATCGAACGCGTCGCCCACCAACGAGAGCGTGTGATCGTCGTGATCCCGTGGATCGATTCGCGCGTACGCGACCGTGCCGGTCATGCGCAGTCGGTCGGCGAGCGACTCGACGAAGTCGATGGTGCGTTTGGCTCCGACGTGCTCGATCACCGGCGTCAGCGATTCGAGCCAGATCACCGTCTGCTGGTCCGTATGCAGCCACTCGGTGATGTAGAGGTTGATCGCGGTGTAGAGCTCGTCGAGATCGCTCGGACGTTCGACCGCGGTCAGAGGCAGATCGGCCGCCTCGTGGCTCGACCGATCGGTCGTCTTGGGTTCGACCGGGGTGCCGAGCCTGATCGCGCCAGTCTTGACGGGCAGTTCGCCCAACTGGTCCTCGCAGGCGTCGACCCATTCGATCGGGTCGAGGCGGGTCGTGATCGCCAGCACGTTCATCCCTTGCGGGTCACGCTGGTCCCAGATCGGACCCCACGTCTCCCCGTGTGGCCCTCGGAGCAGCACCGTCGCCGGTCCGTCGTCCTCCCCCCCGGTCCCCTCGGGTGTGACGGAGTGTGAGATCTGTGTCATACGCGAAGGTCGAGAGCGACCGGCAAGTACCTTGTCGTTCGGTTCCCGGCCTCAAGCGGGTCCGCCCCGGTTCACGCCGGAGATCGATCCCTCACTTTGCCGGGGTGTCCGACGCTACGTGAACCCTCGACGGTCGGGATCGCTCTGCCAACCCCCGGTTCCGCCCCGTATCCGACGATTCACGATCATGTCAGATAATTCTACGTATCGGTGGGTTTATAACGAGGCATGTGAATGGTGGCTCCATGTCACAACGAGAGACTTGGGCGACCAGGACGGGGTTCATCCTGGCCGCCGTCGGCAGCGCGGTTGGTCTGGGGAACATCTGGCGGTTCCCCTTCCAGACCTCGGCGAACGGTGGATCGGCGTTCCTCGTCGTCTATCTCGCGGCGGTGTTGCTGATCGGGATCCCGGTGATCCTCGCGGAGTTCGCGATCGGCCGTCGGGCGAACGTCGACGCGATCAAGGCGTTCCGTAGCCTCGATCGCCCGAGCTGGCGGTTCGTCGGCGCGATCGGCATCCTCGCCTCGTTCTGGACGCTGTCGTACTACAGCGTCGTCGGCGGCTGGGTGACCCGTTACATCGCCGGCAGCGTCACCGGCAACGCGCTCGCGGCTCCCGAGGGGTATTTCGGCGCCGTTTCGGCCGGCCTTCCCGCGGTCATCACCCACGGGATCTTCATCCTCGTTACGATCGTCATCGTGGCCTTCGGGATCGAACGCGGGATCGAACTCGCGACCAAGTTCATGGTCCCGAGCATCGTCGTCCTGTTGATCGCGCTGGCGGTCTTCGCGTTCACGCTCCCCGGCGCGAGCGAGGGATATGCCTTCTTCCTGTCGCCGGACTTCGGGACGATCGTCCAGGACGCGCCCACGATCCTCCCGGCGGCGTTCGGACAGGCGCTGTTCTCGCTCTCGCTCGGCTTTTCGGTGA
>CAYVQH010000186.1:0-3607 GCA_964454105.1 uncultured Halobacteriales archaeon
ACCGGCGGCTCCATAGCGGCCCTACCACGGCATCGCTGAAAAACGGTCGTGCCGGAACGGGCGACGGTCACGAAATCGGACGGGTGCGAGGCGACAGTCGCGCCGCTCGAGGCGATGTCGCCGGATCGCCGTCGCGACTCGAGACGATACTGGCCGCCTTCATCAACCTTCAAGCCCCAGCCCGTCAATCAGTAACGATAATGTTCGATCAAGACGATCTCGAGGAGATCCGTGCCAATAAGGCGGAGTGGCACGAGGAGGAGGTCGCGCCCGTCCTCGAGCGCTTCGGCGAGCGCAAGGACACGTTCACCACCGATACCGGGGGCCAGGAGGTCGATCGGCTCTACACGCCCGACGACGTCGCTGACCTCGATTATCGGGAGGATCTGGGAAATCCCGGCGAGCCGCCGTACACGCGCGGGGTGTACTCGACGGGGTATCGCGGTCGGCTGTGGACGATGCGCCAGTACGCCGGTTTCTCGACGCCCGAAGACACCAACGAGCGCTACCACTACCTGCTCGACGAGGGGCAGACCGGGCTCTCGATGGCCTTCGACCTGCCGACTCAGATGGGCTACGACTCCGACGATCCGATGGCCGCCGGCGAGGTCGGCAAGGCCGGCGTCGCCATCGACTCGCTTTCGGACATGGAGACCGTCTTCGACGGCATCCCGCTCGATGAGGTCTCGACGTCGATGACGATCAACGCGCCCGCGTCGGTGCTGCTGGCGATGTACATCGCGGTCGGCGACCAGCAGGGCGTCGACCGCTCGGAGCTCCGAGGGACGATCCAGAACGACCTGTTGAAGGAGTACATCGCGCGCAACACCTACATCTACCCGCCCGAGCCGTCGATGCGGATCATCACGGACATCTTCGAGTTCTGCGCCTCGGAGACGCCGAAGTTCAACACCATCTCGATCTCGGGCTATCACATCCGCGAGGCGGGTTCGACGGCCGCTCAAGAGTTGGCCTTCACGCTGGGCGACGGCATCGAGTACGTCGAGACGGCCATCGAAGCCGGCCTCGACGTCGACGAGTTCGCTCCCCAGCTCTCCTTTTTCTTCAACGGCCACAACAACATCTTCGAGGAGGTCGCCAAGTTCCGCGCCGCCCGCCGGATGTGGCACGACGTCATCGAGGAGCGGTTCGACCCGGACGATCCCAAGTCCAAGCAGCTGAAGTTCCACACCCAGACCGCGGGTTCGATGCTTACCGCCCAGCAGATCGAGAACAACGTCGTCCGCGTCGCCTACCAGGCGCTGGCCGCGGTGCTCGGCGGCACGCAGAGCCTCCACACCAACGGCAAGGACGAGGCGCTCGCGCTGCCCACCGAGGAATCGGTTCGGACCGCCCTGCGCACCCAGCAGATCCTCGCCCACGAGTCCGGCGCCGCCGACACCATCGACCCGCTGGCGGGCAGCTACTACGTCGAATCGCTGACCGACGAGGTCGAAGAAGAGGCCTACGAGATTCTCGAGGAGGTCGAAGAACGCGGCGGGATGCTCGAGGCCGTCGAGCAGCAGTGGGTCCAGCGCCAGATCCAGGACACCGCGTTCGACCGCCAGAAGGAGATCGAGGAGAAAGAGCGGATCATCGTCGGCGTCAACGAGTTCGAGGTCGACGAGGACCCCCAGATGGACGTCGAGGAAGTCACCCAGGAAGACCAGCAGCGCCAGATCGACAGCCTCGAGACGGTCCGCGCCGAGCGCGACGACGAGGCCGTCGACGCGAAACTCGAGGCGCTGCGCGAGGCCGCGCAGGGAGAAGAGAACCTGATGCCCCGCATCATCGAGGCCGTGAAGGTGTACGCGACGGTCGGCGAGATCTGTAACGTCATGCGCGACGAGTTCGGCGAGTACCAGCCCGGCAGTGCGGTCTGACGAACTGAACCCGTGAGTTGATTCGAGTAACGCTACCGATGTGTCTCGAGTAACACTCGTTTACAGGCCCTGCCGTCGGGCGATTCGGAGGCAACACTCCGTTGAGCGGAGAACTCGAGGGAACGGTCGGCGCGATTTATCCGAATATCGACCGACGGCGTTGCCGTGAGTCACTCATGAGCGAGCGATCCGACGAGCGGCCGACCCCGGTACCCGAATCGGCGACCGACTATACCGCGACGTCCCGTCGGCGCCTGTTGCAGGCCGCCGCGGCCGCCGGCGGCGTCGTCGCGCTGGGAGATCTCGCGGCCGCTCAAGAGGCGGAGGCGATCGAACTGGGCGGCGAGACCAGCGGCTGGCAGGGGGTCGCACCCGAGGACATCGAGGGCGAGACGAACCCGACGCTGGAACTCGAGGCCGGAACCACCTACGAACTCACGTGGGAGAACCTCGACGGACAGCCTCACAACTTCGTCATCGAGAGCGGCGAGGGCGAGGAACTCGAGCGGACGGACCTCATGATGCAACAGGGCGAGACACAGACCCTCGAGTTCGAGGCGACGAGCGAGATGGCGGAGTACTACTGCGAACCGCACTCGGCGACGATGCGCGGGGAGATTTCGGTCGGCGACGGTGGTGGGGGCGGGGCGGAACAAGACGAAGCGGCCGAAGAAGAGCCCGAGGCCTTCTTCGATCCCGGCGCGGAGATCGGCGTACGAACGCTCGCGGAGGGTATGACGGCGCCGACGGACATGGCGGTCGCCGACGAGGACGAGGAGCGGTACTTCGTCGCCGACCAGACGGGCGAGCTCTGGACCGTCACGGAAGACGGGCTCCAGGACGAGCCGTTCCTCGACGTCAGCGACCGGATGCTCGAACTCGGGACCTTCCGGGGCGAGTACGCCGAAGGGACCCAGGACTACGACGAACGCGGACTGCTCGGGGTCGAGTTCCATCCCGACTTCGCCGAGAACGGGCGCTTCTTCGTCCGGTACAGCGCGCCGCCCAACGAGGAGACGCCGGAACGCTGGAGCCACGTCGCGGTGCTGTCCGAGTTTACGGTCGCGGACGACGGCTCGAGCGCCGATCCGGACTCCGAGCGTCGGCTCCTCGAGATCCAGTCCCCGCAGTACAACCACGTGGCCGGGCCGATGGCGTTCGGCCCCGACGGCTACCTGTACGTCCCGATGGGTGACGGCGGCGGCGCCAACGACGACATGCTGGGCCACGTCGACGACTGGTACGACGGAAACGACGGCGGCAACGGACAGGACGTCAGCGAGAATCTCCTCGGAAGTATCCTTCGGATCGACGTCGATCAGGAGGGCGAGGATCGACCGTACGACATCCCGGAGGATAACCCGCTCGTCGATTCCGACGAGGGGCTCGACGAACACTACGCCTGGGGCTTCCGGAACCCGTTCGGGATCTCCTTCGACAGCGACGGCCGGCTGTTCGTCTCCGACGCCGGCCAGGACCTCTTCGAGGAGGCGAACCTCGTCGAGGCGGGCGGCAACTACGGCTGGAACGTCAAGGAGGGGACCCACTGCTTCAGCACGGAGAGCCCCAGCCAGCCGCCGGAGGACTGTCCCGACTCGGCGCCCGACGAAGCGCCGTACGACGGACAGGAACTGCAGGACCCGATTGTCGAGTATCCCCACGTCTACCAGGAGCAAGTGGTCGGCATCACGATCATCGGCGGCCACGTCTACGAGGCCGGCGAC
>CAYVQH010000187.1:0-3489 GCA_964454105.1 uncultured Halobacteriales archaeon
CGGGGATCTACACCGCCGCGCTCCCGAACGTCATCATCTCGGGGATCGCCGAGTCCGTCGGCGACCTCGCGATCGGCTGGACCGAGTGGGCCGTGGCGCTGTTCCCGATCATGGGGCTCGCGAGGACGCTGCTGGTCGCGGGCGTCGTCCTCGCGCTGTATCGGCCCGCCGCGGGGTCGGCCGTCGAGATCCCCGAGGACGGGCCCGGAGCGGCGGGCACGAGCGAACGGCGGATGTTCCTCTTTTTGCTCGCGGGAACCCTCTTCTGGACGACCGACTTCCTGCACGGCCTGCACCCCGTCTTCGGCGCCGTCCTCGTCGTCGCGCTGGCCTTCCTCCCGACAGTCGGCGTCGTCGAGTTCTCGCGGGCGGGCGAACCCGACTACTCCATTCTGTTCTTCCTGGGCGGGGTCTTCGCCATCGGCGAGGGACTCTCGCGGACGGGCTTTGCGGATCTCGCCGCAGAGACGCTGTTCGACGCGATCCCCGCCGACGGATCGCTCGTTCTGGTCCTCGCGTTCGTCTTCGGGGCGACCATTCTCCTCAATCTCCTGATGGAGGGGCTCGCGGTCGCGAGCGTCCTCACCCCCGTGCTCGTCTCGTACGCCTCGAGCGCGGGACTGCCGATGACGCCGGTCGTGATGACCGAGGCGCTCGCGCTCGGCACCTACTTCTTCCCGTATCAGTCGGCGGTGCTGGTGGCGATCCTCGCCCAGGAAGGCGTCGAGGCCCGCGACCTGATCCGCGTGACCGTCGCCTGCTCGCTGGCGACGATCCTGCTTCTCCTCCCGATCCAGTTCGGACTCCTCTCGGTGCTGTACTGAACCCAAACGGGTTTGGTCGACCGCACGTCAGGTCCGACATGGATCCACGCATCCGGGAACACGCGGAGACCATCGTCGATCACTCGACGGACATCGCCGAGGGCGACGACGTCATCGTCAGTGCACCACCGGTCGCGAGCGATCTGGTCGTCGCACTCCACGAGGTGCTGGGCGATCGCGGGGCGAACCCGCTCTCGCTGAACGCGGACGAGCGTGCACAGCGCGCCTTTCTGCGCGCCGCCGGGGAGTTCGAGACGGCCGACCACGAGCAAGCGCTGATGGAGAAGACCGACGCGTTCATCCACCTGCGTGCGAACGAGAACGCGACCGAGACCAGCGACGTCGACCCCGAGACGACCGCCGCCTACTCCGTGGCCCAGCAGCCCATCCGCGAGGAACGACTCTCGAAGCGCTGGTGTCTCACGCAGTTCCCCGCACCCGCGAACGCCCAACTGGCGGGCATGAGCACCGAAGCCTACGAGAACTTCGTCTGGGACGCAATCAACAAGGACTGGGAGGCCCAGCGCGAGTTCCAGGCCCAGATGGTCGAGATCCTCGACCCCGCCGACGAGGTACGGATCGTCTCGGGCGAGCACACGGACGTCCGGATGAGCGTCGCGGGCAACACCACGCTGAACGACTACGGCGAGAAGAACCTCCCGGGCGGGGAGGTCTTCACCGCGCCCGTCCCCGACAGCGTCGAGGGATCGGTCTTCTTCGACAAGCCGCTGTACCACCAGGGTCGCGAGATCACCGACGTCGCCCTGGAGTTCGAGGGCGGCGAGGTCGTTTCCCACTCGGCCGGACAGAACGAGGACCTGTTGACGGAAGTGCTGAACACCGACGAGGGCGCTCGGCGGTTGGGCGAACTCGGGATCGGGATGAATCGCGACATCGACCGATTCACCTACAACATGCTGTTCGACGAGAAGATGGGCGACACCGTCCACATGGCCGTCGGGATGGCCTACGGCGAGTGCGTCGGCGAGGACAACGAGGAGAACGACTCGGCCGTGCACGTCGACATGATCGTCGACATGAGCGAGGATTCCCGGATCGAGGTCGACGGCGAGGTCGTCCAGCGCGACGGTACCTTCCGGTTTGAAGAATAGCGCGGTTCGGAACGAGCAAAGCGAACGAGACCCGCGCGAGCCGTGAAGACGGGTTCGAGCGTGGCGCCTTGGGGTCAGGCGATCTCGAGTTCACGCAGCAGGTCCGCGAGCACGTGCGCGTAAAGGATGACGGCGCTGAAGCCCGCGAGAGTGCGGTCGACCGGCCGAAGGAGGACGACCAGCGCGCCCCCGATGACGACGTGGGTGGCGAGGCGGTCGAGGGAGATCTCCACGTCGGGAAACACCGACTCCTGCTCGGTGAACGCCCAGATCGGGTCGCACACCGCCCGAACGAGGTGCGACCAGTCCCCGGTCTTCACGCGCGCGATGAGGAAGTGATCGAGATCGATGAAGACGCTCAACAGCAGACCGTACGTCCAGAGCGCGAGCCTCGTGGGGAGCGAGCGCCCGCGCGCGAGGAGGGACGCGGCGAGCGCGCTGACGGCCGCACCGATCGTCGCGTGTTCTGCGGAGCGCATGACGGTCGTTCTCGGGAACGGGGCTTTAATTCGCCGGTTTATACGAGCAATCGAGGGGGGGGGAATCCGGTCCGTTTCGAGCGGGGAGCGGCCACGCCACCCATAGTACAGGATCGAGCCGTCGGAGGCGTCACCACGGTTCGTGTTTGAATCCGAAGAGGTAGGCCAACACGTTGGTGACGACGTGGAGGATCGGCGTTACGACGAACACGACCACCAGGAGTCCGAGGGTGAAGACCGCCAGCACCCACTCCAGGGCGACGATCGCGGTGAGCACGAGCGCCATCACGGCGAAATCGAGCTGGTCGATCCCGGGCAGGGGTGCGCCCCGGTCCCGACCGGTACGTCGTTTGATGAACGACGCGGCGATGTCGCCGAGCATCGCGCCAAGCGGCAGTGCGATCATCGCCGCGAGCGGGAAGGTCGGCACCGAAACGCCGAGCACCTCGACGGCGGTCGGCCGGAGCAGGTTGAGTAGGTAGGCGACGCCGATTCCCACGACCGTCCCGACGATCGTCCCGCGCCAGGTCTTGCCGTCGCCGAGGAGCCGGCGGCCGTTCATCGTCCGGCCCCCGTCGATCGGCGCGCCGCCGCCGGCGAGGACGGCTGCGTTGTTCGGCACGTAGGCGGGCAACATCACCCAGAAGGCGACGACGAGGAGTTCGATCGGACCCATACCGGACCCGAGCGGTCGGGAAAGTTAATGTCCCACGGTTCGCCGCCGCACGTCCACCATTAAAGGCGGCCGCGACGAAGGGATGGGTATGATCCCCCCGATCGCTCGCCGGTTCGTCGCCGGCGAGACCCCCGCCACGGCCCTTGAACATGCCCGAGAGCGGAACGACCGCGGCATCGGCGTGATCCTCAACCTGCTGGGCGAACACCACGCCGATCCCACCACGGCCGACGACGACGCGCGGGCCTACGCCGCGCTGCTCGAGGACCTCGCGGGCACGGGGCTCGACGCCTGCGTCTCGGTCAAGCCCTCCCAGATCGGCCTCGACGTCAGCGAGGCGCGCTTCCGGGACAACCTCCGGGGGATCGTCGACGCCGCCGACGAGCACGACCGGTTCG
>CAYVQH010000188.1:0-3464 GCA_964454105.1 uncultured Halobacteriales archaeon
GCCGCCGTCGGCGGGCATGATCGGTTGGCCGTTCTCCTCGGCACCGGTTCGTTCGCGATACTCGTCGAGGTCAGCCCCGGCTGGCGCCCGACCGCTCGCGTTCAGCGCGCGGTACTCGCCGTCGAACTGGGTCAGCGCGAAGGCGTCGCCGCCGATCCCGGTCATGTGCGGCTCGACGACGTTGAGGACGGCGGCGGTCGCGACCGCGGCGTCGGCGGCGGTTCCTCCGTTCTCGAGGATCCGCGTTCCCGTTCGGGCCGCGAGCGGGTGGCTCGTGGCGACAATGCCGTTCGGGGCCATCACCGCCGAGCGTCGTCCGGCGAACTGCCAGGGGTAATCGAACTCCATGACGGGCCTCCGCCCCCCTCCGTATTGAAAGGTGAAGAAGGGGCAACTCCCCGAACCGACCACGGGGGATGCGTGGCTGTCGTGAACACAACAGCACCTCCAAGGGACGGGCGTACCCGAACGCGGCGTGCGATCGCACGCCGCGACGCAGCGACCCTGCCGGCCTCGGAGATCGAACGTCTTCGGAACCCGGGGAGGCCGCTATACGCCCCTCCGGACGTGCGAGGGTGAACGGAGGCTGCCCGGCCCGAGCGGGAGCTTTCGGTCAGTGGATCTTCACGTGCTCGCTCTCCTCGTTGAGGGCGAGGTTCGCCGCAATCTCGGCGTTTCGCATCGCGAACTGAGCGGTCTGCTGGAGGCTCACGAGCACCTCACGGACCTGCAGCAGGTCCTCGTTGTCCATCTCCGGAAGGTCGTTGAGGATCTCGCTTTCGCGATCCGAGATCTCCTTGAACAGCTCACGCACCTCGATCGTCAGGTCGTAATCGCGCTCGACGGCCGCCTCGACTGCCAGCGCGGTAACCTCATCGACCTGATCGGTGAACTCTCGAATCCGACGCATGGTCGCGCTGTCGACGGACAGCGAGTGATCCTCGGATTCGAGGACGATCTCGGCGATGTCCTCCGCGTTGTCGGCGGTCAGTTCGAGGTTCTTCGCGATCGATCGATACCCGATCAGCGCGAACCCGTCGTCCAACCCGACCGCCCGTGCGAGCGTCGGATTCTGATAGGCGGTGAAGATCAACCGCAACAGAAGGACGAAGATTTTGTTGGCCTGGCGCTCGCGGTTCAGCGCGCGCTCCGCGAGGTCGGGGTTGCCCATCGCCAAGGCCTTGATCGCCTCGCCACGCATCGTGCTGCCGGTGTTCTCGAGGCGTTTGAGCAGGTTATCGAGCGTGAAGTCCTCGGGATCGACCGAACATCGGATCGCGATGCTCTCGGGGGTCTCCTCGATGACGCCGAGCCCCATGAGCTGGGTTTCGGCCCGATAGACGGCGTTGATGTGGTCCGATGAGAGCGCGCCCTCCTCCTGTTGGACGTGGATGATCCGACGGCCGAGCACGTATTGGGCGACGATCGCCCGCTCGACGGCCTCCGCATCGAGTTCGTCGGCGTGGATGATCGCCTCGCTTTCCTCGCGGTCGGCGGATTCGGGCATCACCGTCAGCGCGCCCTTGCTTCCGCGCCGGAGCGTCACTTCGTCACCCTTCTCGACGCCGTGTTCCTTCGCCCAGTCGGCGGGCAGCGTCATCGCGAGCGTCGAGGGCCCCAGTCGCTGGACCTTTCGTGTGTCCATGCCCTCAGTATACCATGGGTGGTCTTAATATTCACCCATTCTTCATTATACGTGATATAATTCACCCGACGGGTTAGACGATCTGGATCATCCGGCGTTCGACCCGGCCGACGCGGACCCGGGTCCAGCCTCGAAGCTCCTCGTCGAGGTCAGGATCGCCGGTGTCCACTCGGAGAACGCCGATGTCGTCGAGTTTCGAGCGCGAGGCGACGATCTCGAGGTCAGATCGGCGGACGATCTCGGGCGAGAGCTGCTGGTTTCCCCGTCCGAGAACGAACCCCTGGCCGCCGATCGGCGAGACCACGATCACGTTTCGTTCGCCGAGGGCCGCGAGGATCTCTCGCTCGCTGCCGTCCCGGACGAGCACCTCGCCGTCCCGCCAGACGTCGACGCCCAACGGGGCCCCGTCGAATCCGAGGCTCTCCTCGATCGCGCCGACCGTGCTGCCGGGCGCGAGGACGTAGGTCGTCCCGGGATCGACGTCGGCAACGAACCCTTCTGCGAGTCCCTCGACCGTGCCGCCACCGATCTGTTTCGAGGGCTGTAGCTCCTCCGCGACCGGGACGTTGACGACGGCTCTGAGGCTCGTCCGCACCTCGCCGGCGCGATAGGCGTCCTCGTCGATGTCGCTCACTTCCCGCGGCTCGGTCGCGTCGAACGCCGCGGCGATCCGTCCCGAGTCCCGCGGAGTGACCCCGAAGACCGACGAGTAGATCTTCACTCCGGCCGGAACGCCGAGGATCGGCGTCTCACTTCCCGCCTCGGCGACGGCCTCGGCGACGTCCGTCGCCGTGCCGTCCCCGCCGACGAACAGGACCAGGTCGACGTCGCGCGCGAGCAGTGCCCGCACCCCACGCCGGGTGTCGGTCGCGGTCGTCTCCCCGTCGGGCCGATAGACGACCTCCGGGGTAAAGCCCGTCTCGCGGACCTCCGCCTCGCCCATCGGCTCGCCGCAGGTCAGGAGATCGGCGTCGGGCAGGCGCTCACGGAGCGCTTCAAGGGCGACGATCCCCCGTTCGGGTGCACGGGGCTCGGCGCCCCGCTCGCGGGCTTCCTCGACCTTCCCGTCGGTCCCCTTCAGCCCGACGCGCCCGCCCATCCCCGCGATCGGGTTGAGAACGAAACCGATGCGTCGCATACCGACGGTTTTTTCCGAGGAAGGAAAGACCCCGCGATCGGAGTATCGACAGAACGGTTCCAGCACTACCAGAACCAGCTCGCGGAGAACGATGTAGAACGGCCGCCGAGTCACCTGAATCGGCCGCTCTCGAGGAACGATGTGCCCGAAGACCGTCGTCGATCACGAGTGGACCGCCACAGAACCCGGGAGTCGAACCGATCCCGCCGCCATTGAGAGCCTGTGCCCGTTCTGGACCAGAACAGGCCGCCGATACGTCCACATATAGCCGGTGTCGCCCGTTCATAACCCGTGTTGCATGCTTTTCATCCGTGGTATAGGCCTCCTGCCCGAGTCGTCAACACTTATAAAACAGCGTCACACAGGCAGTGACATGTACCTGCCCGCGTTGTCCCAGCACGGCACGTATCCGATCGAGATCCTCGGCACTACGGTGCTCGTCGTTAGCATCGTCCTGACGCTCGCGTGGCTGGCCTACCTGTACCGGTAATCGTACGGGTCGATACCACTACACCTGGTCGTTTCGTGTTCGAACGTGCCGAATCCCAACGATCGGACGGTGTGATGCCGGCGTCTCTGACGATCCATCCGGTCCGACGGACGCGGCTTCATCGGTCGTCCAGCTCGACCCGCTCGCGGAGCCAGTCCGCCGCCGCCTCGACGGTGCGCTCGTCGGTATCC
>CAYVQH010000189.1:0-3460 GCA_964454105.1 uncultured Halobacteriales archaeon
CCTACGAGATCAGCGTCGAGGGCGAACGCGTCGGGAGCGCGACGGTCGCGGAGAGCGCGATCTACGACGGCGGGACGGGCGACTTCGCATTGGACGACTCCGCGTCTGGGGAAAGTGGAGGCGGCGACGAGTAGTCCAAACGTGAAACAGCCACCCCCGCGACCGACGGCCTGGGCGTTCGTCACGTGATTCACGGTCACCCACACAGAACGAGCCCCGAGGCCGGTGTCGACAGCGTCTGCAGTGGGTTCCGTTGAACCGATCACCTCGGCCGGCGTTCGGCGTCGATACGGCTCCGGACTGACATCCCCGCTCCGCCGATCGAACGGCCGTCGTCAGCTCACTTCAGATAGCCCAGATCGCGGAGCTGGTCGGTGATCTCCTCGAACTCCGCCTCGGTCAGCTCGCCCCGTTTCTGGTGCTGGATGACGATGCTGCGCAGCAGGAAGCGCACGAGGTCGCTCGTGCTCTGAAAGCTCGTCCCCTCGATGGTCTCCTCGACGCGTTCCGCGAGGTCCTTCGGGATCGAGACGGTCGTGTACTCGGTCACGTCCGGGCGTGGGCGCTACGGGTTCAAAGCGGTTGCGTCCATCGTTCGCCGTCCGCCGTTTCTCTCGATCACTTCGGAACCTCGGAGCCTCGAAACGGAGCGATAGCTCGACGACGAGTGAGAACCGTTTTGCCGCCGCATCCGAAACGGCGAGTCGATGACGATGAGAGAGTGGGTCGTGATCTATCTGAAGGGGGTCTGCATGGGCGCCGCCGACATCGTCCCCGGCGTCTCCGGGGGAACGATCGCGCTAATCACCGGCATCTACGATAGGCTGATCGCAGCCATCGCCGCGCTCGATCCCCGAATCGTCGCCACGGTGCCCGCGCTCGCGAGCGCCGACGGCCGCGCCCGCTTTCGCGACGACCTGCTCGGGATGGACGTCCCCTTCCTGCTCGTCCTCGGGGCGGGGGTCGGGACCGCCGTCCTCGCCATGTCGCAGGTGATCCACGCCGCCTTCGAGGCCTATCCCGCGGTGTTGAACGGCTTCTTCTTCGGGCTGATCGCCGCCTCCGCCGTGGTGATCTACCGCGTGACCGACGTCGACACGCCCGGACGGATCGGGGCGCTCCTCGTCGGGGCGATCCTGGCCTTCGTCGTCAGCGGCACAGCGGAGTCCGACGGCCAGGCCAGCCTCGCGCTCGTCTTCCTCGCCGGGGCGATCGCCATCTCCGCGATGGTGCTTCCCGGCATCTCCGGGGCGGCGTTTCTCTACATCCTCGGGCAGTACGAGTACATGCTCGGTTCGCTCACCGAGTTGATCGACGCGCTGATCGGGCTTCTCGACGGCGGATCGTCGGCGGCGGTCGTCGAGCCGGGGATCGTCGTCGTCGTGTTCATGACCGGCGCGGTCGTCGGCCTGCTGACGATGGCCCGCGTCGTCAAGCGCGCGTTCGAGCGAAACCGGATGGCGACGCTCGGCTTCCTCGTCGGGTTGATGGTCGGGGCGCTCCGGATGCCGGTCGAACGGGCCGCAGAGGCGACCGAGGTCTGGACGGCGGGCCTGCTGGTCGTGATCGTGGTCGCGGTCGTCGTCGGCGCCGCCCTCGTCCTCGGGTTCGACTACTACACCGACTCGCTGGACTACACCGAGGACACTGCGGTCTGACCTACCGAGTATCGGAGGAAACTACAGTATCCTTCGGTTCCCTACAGCCGGTATGAGCGATGCCGACGCGACAGAGCGCGAGGGGTCGACCACGTGGCTCGACACGGCCGACTCGTGATCGACCGCAACCCTCGCGCGCGACGAGACGGTCGAGTTCACGGCGGAAGACCTCGAGATCGACGTTCCAACGGAGTTCGCCGAGAGCCCGCCGGCGACCGTCCGGCTGAACGGGACCGTCAGGATCAGCTCCGACGGGCTGTCGGGCCCGCTCTTCGCGTGGCTCGACTGGTGGGACGAACGCGAGTGAACTACCCTACCCTACTCGCTCACGGCTGACGCCGTTCGCTCCTTGAGAGCAGGGCTTCCTGCTTCTACGACGCGCTTTGCAGGAACCGAATTGGTTCCCACAGGGAGCGCAGTCTCCACAGGCATTGATTCGGAGTGAACCACTCCTACTTGATCGAGGCCGCGAGAAAGAATGTTCAGCGCCGCGTTCACGTCCCTATCCGCCGTGAAACCACAGGCGGGACAGGAGTGTTCGCGTACCCACAACGGCTTCTCGGTCGAAACGCCACAGGCAGAACACTCCTTGGTCGTTCCTCGTGGATCGACGGCGACGAAGTGCGTTCCTTCGCGTTCGCACTTGTACTCCAACATTCGGAGGAACGTTCCCCATGACGCCGACGCACGGTTTCGACTGTTCGACGGGAGTTCCATCAGACCCTTCGTGTCGAGGTCTTCGACCGCTACGAGGTCGTACTCCCGAGCATAGTACGCTGACAGGCGGTGAAGGAAATCCCGTCGCTTCCGTTTCAGGTCGGCGTGGCACTTCGCTACCCGCTGACATTGACGCTCGTAGTTGTTCGACCCGTGCTGTTTCCGCGAGAGCTTCCGTTGTGCGCGCTCCAACCGTTCGCGTTCGTCTGATAAGTCGAGCGACCCGACTGAGAATCCATCCGAGTCGTGGGTGTGCGACAGAATCCCCACGTCGATCCCGACGCACTGCTCGGGATTCTCGGGCTGCGTCGGTGGTTCTCGATCTACTTCGACGCCGAAGGTAGCGAACCACTCGCCAGTTGGCTCCTTCTTGACCGTGACCTGCTTGAGTGTCGCGTCGTCGGGTATCTCGCGGTGGAGTCGAATCGGGATGTTGCCGATCTTCGACAACCACAGTACGTTGCGACCGCCCTTCTTGTCGAGCTTGAAGCCGCATTGACTGTAGGTGAATGATCGGTAGTCCCGTGGCGCTTTCCATCGGAGCGACCCCACGCCGTAGCCGTTCCGCTTGAGTCCCCCGAGTGAATTGATGTTGTCTTCAATACGCATGACAGCGGTTTGTAGCACCGTCGAGTACACGTCGTTGAGTTCGTCCCACCACTGCTTGAGGTCGGGGAGTTCATCGCGGATAGATCGAACGCGCTGGTTGAGGGTGCCTGCGTTCTCGGGTATCCGATTGAATCGGTAGAGGGCGTGGTTATAGACTTGCCGACAAATATCGCGGTGGCGATCCAACTCCTCGCGGTGGGCGTCGGACGGCGTGAGACGATATTTGTAGGCGTAGTACACCACTTCAGAGTGGTATATTGAATGACATAAACACATTGATTCGATAGTGTGGGCCTGTGGCTCTGCTACCGACTACGTATGAGAACCGTGCGGCGTTAACGAGACGCTTCGCGTCTCGTTCGCATACAAGAGCTTTGCTCTTGTGAACGCTGTATCCCCTCCCTACTCGCGCCCGTCGGTCGCTCGTGGAGGAGGGGGGCTTAGCGCCTCAATTCAGCGAATCGATCAGGGCGTCC
>CAYVQH010000190.1:0-3429 GCA_964454105.1 uncultured Halobacteriales archaeon
GTAGCCCCGTTTCGCGAACGCGTGGGCGGTGTCGGTCGCGCCGGTGAGGTCGTCGGCGACGACCAGCGCGCGTGGCATGGGGGCGCTTCGATCCCCACCGTAAAAACGGGTCCTATCGCGCTGGCCCTACAGCGGCGTGAACGGTACCGTCGCGAGCGACTCGTCGTCGTATGCGAGCGCCTCCGCCTGGTCGACGTCCGCGGGCGTCAGGAGGTCGACGATCCGCGGGGCGTTCCCGACCGCGCCCTCGCGCGCGCCGCTGAAGACGAACGGGCCGGCCTCGACCTCGACCGGGCGGAGCGTTCCGTTGTCCTCGCTCCCGACGATCGGGGCGACCTCCGCGTCGGCCACGTCCAGACCGCCCAGCGCGTCCTTCCCGACCGAGACGATCACGGTACCGCTCTCGAAGTCGACGGAGACCGTCGGCGTACCCAGATCGTTTCCGGCGGCGTCGGTAACGCCGCTCGAAAAGCCGCTGGCGTCGATCCGATAGTGCCACTCCTCGGCGAAGTCGGCTGTAAGGCCCAGATCGTCGAGTTCGGTCGTCCGCCCGCCCGCCCGCGCGGGGTCGCGGAGATAGAGCAGGAAGTAATGGGGCGAGAACTCCCCGCCGAAGGTGTCGTAGAGGTTCTCGACCTCGAAGGCGAAGCGGTACTCGGTTTCGGTCTCGTAGACGCCGACCGAGCGCAGGTCGAACGCGCCGTCCTCGAAGGCGCCGTCGGTCGGATAGACGTACTCGCCGGGGCCGTGGTCGTCGCCGCTCGGGTCCTCGAACTCGGCGATGGACTCGCCGGGCTCGACGCTGACGGTCCCCGAGGCGAGTTCGCTCCCGTCCGCGGGATCGCGCACGACGACGTCGTAGGTTCCGATGGAGCCGATTCGGTAGCCCAGCTCGACCGTTTCGTTCGATGCCCCCGGCGGGAGCCGGACGTTGTCGACGGCAACGACTTCGCCGTCGATCTCGATCTCGACGGTCGTCCCGCCGACGAATTCGGCGTCGTTCGACCCGGTCGCCGTGATGAACGCCTCGTCCAGTCCGGCCTCCGAGTCGATCGAGTAGGCGAGGTCCTGTTCGGGGCGCTCGTACTCGGGAAGCTCGCTTCGCTCCCGACCCGTCGCCCGACGCAGCCGGATCGCCGTCCCGCCGCTGGGCGCCATCGAGGCCAGTACCGTGGAGCTCGGGTTCACGATCATCTCGTCGATCCGCACGGGAGTGGGATCGCTGTCGACCCCGGCGCCGACGCCGTCGGAGTAGATCTCGGCGACGTACTTCGGGCCGCGGGGACCCCGACCGCGTCCCCCGCTGCCGGATTCGCCGGGCGCGAGGAACTCCAGGGGAACGTCGATCGCGCGCCCGCCCGCATCGGTCATCGCGCCGACGTACCACTCCTCGCCCGACCGTCGGGCGGTGACGACGTAGTCGCCGATGGTCGAATCGACCACCCGGGTCTCGTCCCAGTCGACGGGGACGTCCTCGATGAAGGTGAACTCGGGTTTCGTCACGAAGTTCTCGTTCTCGGGCGTGTAGCCCACGTACTCCGCCGGGACCGGCGATGGCTCGCCGGCCTCGGTGACCGCGACGGTATTGAGATTGAACCCGCCGACGTCGCCCGCGAAGGACTCGCCGTCCTCGTAGTCGAGTTCGATGGCGACCTCGTTGTCGCCGGCTTCGAGGTCGACCTCGGTCGTGAACACCTCCCACTCGTCCCAGTAGTCGGTGAATCCGGGCTCGATCGTCTCGGAGGCATCGTTGACCCGCAGCGTCGCCCGCGGTCCGCCGGCCTCGATCACGCGCGCGGCGTTGTCCTCGGGCGCGCTCGCGTACCGGAGGTGCAGGTCGTAGGTGCCCGCCGAGGGGACGTCCCGCACTGTGACGGAGACCGACGAGCCGCTCGGGACGCGGTTGGGGTCGACCGCGACGAAGTTCGTCCCGAAGGCGTTTCGCCACGAGTCGTCGGTGATCATCCCGTCGAGGTCGCCCGAAGCCGCTTGGAGCGCCTCGCCGACTTCGAACTCGCTGTCGACGTACGCCTCCATCCGGTCGGCGACCATCTGGAGTCCGCTGAGGTAGTTGGGGTACATCGCGAGCTGTTTGGCCCGCGTCGTCTGGATCTGCCCGCCCCGGTCGTCGTTGAAGGTGATGTCGAAGATACCGGGCTGGTAGCTCGTCGGTCCGGCGAGCATCCGCGTAAACGGCAGCGTGACGTGGTGATCCCGTCCGACGTTCGAACCCAACTGGCCGAACCCGTCGTACTCCTGGGCCTTCACGACCTCGCGGTTCGCGACGTTCGGGTACGTGCGGATCTCGCCAGTGGGCCTGACCCCCTCGTGGATCTCCAGCATTTGGCGATTGTCCGCGGCCTCGCGCATGACCAGCCGGTGGTGGTTGACCGCGAGCTGGTTGTGCTGGTTGTGCGTCGGCTGGGGGTTCTCGCCCTCGTCGGTGATGATGAGGCCCGGATCCGAGACGTAGCCGTTCTTGATCGAGTGGATACCCTCGTCCTCGTACCCCTCGAAGACGTCGTCGTTCAGGATCTGGTCCTCGTAGTTCGGGAGGTTGCCCGCCGTCTCGTTGTGCATCGTCATCTCGACCTCGTTACCAAGCCCCCGCCCGAACTCCGTGACCTCGGGGACGTCGAAGTCCGGATAAGAGCCGTCGACCGAGAAGTCGAACCCGGAGCCGTCGCCGGGGTAGGTGTCCCATCCTTCGTTCCACCCCTCGACAAGCACGCTGTCGATGGCGTTCTCGGCCGAGAAGGCCATGTAGCGTTTCATCCGCTCGGTGCGCGCGCCGTGGATGTAGCCCGCCGCCTCCTCGGGGCTCTCGAAGGAATCGTCGGGGCGGTACTCCCAGTTCGCGGAGCCCGCGATCATCGTCCACCAGATGCCGACGTACTTCCTGGGCGTGATCCAGTCCGTGTCGGGCTCTCCTCCCACGGTCGGCAGCGCCGACTCCTCCAGCGGGTCGGCCAGTAGTGGAATCAGCTCGGACTCCACGAGGTCGCCCGGCGAACTCCCGACCTGGATCGTCCGCCAGGGCGTCGCCGCCGGCAGTTCCAGGGAGGCCTTCGTCCCGTCGGGCAGCGGCGTGAGTTCGGTTGCGAACTCGGTTCCCCCGTCCTCCGAGCGGGGCGCGAGCGTCGCCGCGGCGTAGTCCGCGAGGTTCGACTCGTGAACGCTCAGGTAGACGTTCTCGGCGTCTACCGTCAGCGGCGTGTGTGCACCGTTTCGCATCGGCGTGTCCGTCGGGCGCGCCTCGCGGGTGCCGCCGGGGATCTCCGAGAGGGGCGACTCGGCGTACTCCTGTTCGAACCGGGGGTTCGTGACCTCGTTACGGATCCACCACGCGGTGTAGTCGCCCGCGAAGTCGACCCCGGTGTTCTCCGAGGTGACGACCGCTCTGTCCGAATTGCTCGCGAACCCCTCGTC
>CAYVQH010000191.1:0-3416 GCA_964454105.1 uncultured Halobacteriales archaeon
GACTCGGGCGCGTCGAGTACGCCGCGATGCGCGATCAGGGCTACGAGAAGGACATTTCGCTCGGCGTCACCGGATCGTCGGCCATCATCGGCCCCATCATCCCGCCGAGCGTCCCGATCATCATCTACGCCGTGCTCGCCGAGGAGTCGATCGGACAGCTGTTCCTCGGCGGCATCATCCCCGGCGTCCTCATCGGCGTCTTTCTGATGGCGCTCGTCTTCCTGTTCGTCCATCTACGAGGATACGAGGCCGACGATTCCTTTGACCTTCAGGACTTCTGGAAAGGGTTGAAGGAAGCGGTGTTCCCACTGTTTGCACCGATCCTGATCATCGGCGGAATCCTCACCGGCACGTTCACCGCCACCGAGGCGGGGGCGGTCGCCGTCGTCTATACCGTCCTGCTCGGGATGTTCATCTACCACGAGCTCACCCTGAGAGGGCTCTTCAAGGAACTCCAGTACGGAATGGTCGAGACCTTCTCACTGACGTTCATCATCGGTATCGCGTCGCTGTACGGCCTCGTTGCCCTACAGCTTCGCCTCCCGATCCTGATGGCCGAGTCGATCACGAACTTCTCGACCAACCCCACCATCGTGATGTTACTCCTCGTCGGTCTCCTGCTGGTCGTTGGGACGTTCATGGAGACGATCGCCGCGATCACGATCCTCGTTCCGATCTTCATGCCGATCCTGGAGATAACGGCCATCGATCCGCTCCACTTCGGTATCGTGATGATCCTCACGCTGATGCTCGGCCTTCTCACCCCACCGTTCGGTGTCATCCTCTTCGTTCTCGAGAAGGTGACCGACGCGAGTTTGGAGGAAGCGATGAAGGCGGTGCTTCCCTACTACGTGCCGATCCTTCTAGTGCTGTTGCTCACTATCTTCGTTCCCGAGATCGTCACGTACCCGGCAACGGGGATGATGGGAGGCTAAGGCGGCCTACCCTCTTTCGTTCAACGTTCGGTTCGTCTCGTTCCGAAATTCGAACCACAGCTGCTCACCGACCGATGGGAGGAAAACGCTTTTACTGATTGGCTGGGTGGATCACCCATGGCAACGTTTGACGGCTACCCGAGACCCGACGGTCCCGCGGGAGTCCGTAACTACGTCGCTGTCGTACCGACGTCGGTCGCGGCGTCTGCGGTCGCGGAAGCGATCGCCGACCGCGCGACCGAAAACGTCCGTTCGACGCCCCATCAGATGGGGATCGACCCGCCGAAGGCCGCACGCGAGCAGATCGAGCGAACGCTTGCGGGCGTCGGGCGAAACCCGAACGTGGGGGCGACGCTCGTCGTCAGTCTCGGTCCGGAAACGATCGACGCTGACGCGATCGCCGACGAGATCGCCGGCGCCGGGCGGGACGTCGAGACGCTCTCGATCCGGGAGACCGGCGGGACGGCGGCGACGGTCGATGCGGGTGTCACCCTCGCTCGCGAGCTCTGGGACGGAATCGCCGATGCCCGACGCGAAGAGCGGGACGCAAGCGAACTCGTCTTCGGCGTCGAGTGTGGCGGGTCGGACGCGACCAGCGGGATCGCGGCGAACCCGGCGGTCGGGGCCGCCTGCGACCGGCTCGTCCGTGACGGCGGCACCGCGAGCTTCTCGGAGACGCCCGAGTTCATCGGCGCGGAACACATCCTGGCGGACCGATGCGTCGACGACGAGGTCCGCGAGCGCCTCCTCGATCGCGTCGATCGGCGGGAGTCGACCGCCCAGCTGATGGGCGTCGACCTCCGCGGCGCACAGCCAAGTCCCGGAAACCAGGAGGGCGGGTTGACGACCATCGAGGAGAAGAGCCTCGGAGCCATCGCGAAGGGCGGGACGACCCCCATTCGCGGGATCGTCGACTACGCCGAATCGCTCCCCGTCGGTGGCGGGCTGGTGCTGATGGATACGCCGGGATACGACATCGAGAGCGTCGTGGGAAAGGTCGCCGGCGGTGCACAGATCGTCGCGTTCACTACGGGCCGGGGTTCGACGACCGGAAACCCCCTCGCGCCAGTGATCAAGGTGACGGGGAACCCGAAGACCGCGGACCGATTGGCGTCGAACATGGACGTCGACGCCAGCACGATCATCGACGGCGAGTCCATCGACGCGGTCGGTGAGCGGATCTACGAGACGCTGCTGGACGCCGCGAGCGGCACGCGGACCGCCGCGGAGCAACGCCGCTTGGAGGAGTTCGCGATCAACGAACTCCAGCCGAACGAACTGGCAAAACGACGGGGGAACGCATGAAGGGAGCAATACTGGACAACTGCGGATTACATATGGCACAAGCGGACAACGTCATCACGGCCATCGCCGATCTCGACGCTGGCACGGAGATTTCCTCCGATGAGGCGACGATCGAACTCGTCGAAGACGTGCCGTTCGGCCACAAGATCGCGCTGGTACCGATCGGCCCCGGCGACACCATCGTCAAATACGGCGAACCGATCGGTGAGGCGGTCGAATCGATCGAGCCCGGCGAGTGGGTCCACACGCATAACTGTGAGAGCGCCCGCGGGCGGGGCGACCGCAGCACGACCGACGGGGAGGTGGCCTGATGTCGATACCAACCTCGGAGAGCTCTCGCTCCCGCCACCGAGAGACGTTCACGGGGTTCCAACGGGACGACGACCGCGTCGGTGTCCGAAACCGGATTCTCGTCGCACCGTCCGTGATCTGTTCGCACATCGTCGCCGAGCGCATCGCGGACGCCAACGACCGCGCCGTCTGCACGCCCCACGATCACGGCTGCGGCCAGATCGGTGCCGACCACGACCAGACGGAGCGGACCCTGCTGAACCTCACACGGAACCCCAACGTCGCGGGGACGACCGTCGTGGGCCTCGGCTGTGAGCACCTCCAGAGCAAGCCCTTTGCCGACCGCATCGCCGCCGAAGGCGTTCCAGTTCGCGAGACGGCCATCCAGGACGCCGGCGGCTCGGAAGCCTGCATCGAGGAAGGGATCGATGCCACGGAAGAACTGACGCAAACCGCCCTGTCGGACGATCGGACCGACGCGACCCTCGCCGACCTCACCGTCGGCGTCGTGAGTTCGGATCTCGATCGATCGACCCGCGAGATCGCGGACCCACTCGTTGGCGAGACCGTCGACGCGCTGCTCGACGCCGGCGCGCGAGTCGTCGTCGCCGGCACCGAACGCCTCGCTCCACACCAAGACGCCGCCCCCGCCCGCGGCGCGACCGACGCGGTCGCCGACGAGATCCGTGCGGCCTGCGAGCGCGACGGGGCCCGACCCGGGAGCGCTCAGCGGATCACCCGACGCGCTGCGGACGCCGAGTTCGAGTCGGTCGTCGGAACGTGGGGGACCGCTCGCGTCGACGAGTTCGTTCCCTACGGCGATCGGATGACCGTCGATGAGGGACTCGCACTGATCGACTCCCCATCTCGCTTCGAGGAGGCTGC
>CAYVQH010000192.1:0-3415 GCA_964454105.1 uncultured Halobacteriales archaeon
GGCGTCAGGAGCGACAGGTACTGTGGGATGTCCTGTCCCGTCGCCGACCGCGAGATGAGTTCCGCGAACGGTTCCAGTTCTCCGATCGAGGGGATGATCTTCTCGATCCCGGCGACGGCGACGTGCGTGTCGGGGATCGAGGCACATTTGCGTGCGTTCCCCTCGTTGGTCACCAGCGCGATCGACCCGCTCTCGGCCATGACGAAGTTCGCCCCGGTGATGCCGACGTCGGCCTTGTCGATGCGCTCGCCGAGGAACTCCCGCGCGAACGCCGTCAGTTTCTGCGCGGAGTCGAGCGGCTCGTCCGGATCGAACTCCCGTTCGAACAGCTCCGTGATTTCCTCGCGGGACTTATGCAGCGAAGGACCGACGATGTGCGAGGGCGCTTCCTCGGCGACCTGAATGACGAACTCGCCCAGATCCGTCTCCCAAACGTCGTACCCGTCCGCTTCGATGGCCTCGTTGAGGTCGATCTCCTCGGTCGTCATGGATTTCGATTTCACGACGCTGTCGGCCTCTTCATCCGATAACACCGTCGTGATGTACCGATTCGCGTCCTCGGCATCGTCCGCGATGTACACCGTTCCCCCGTTGGCTTCGACGGCCGTTCTGGTCCGGTCGATGAGGTCCGGTAACCGTTCGATCGACTCCTCCTTTATCTCCCGTGCTCGGGTTCGATACTGCTCGTGTGTCTCTTCTCCGACGGCTTCGACCGCATCGTATCGGGCGGCGTTGAACAGACGTGTGTTCTCCTTGATCTCGTCGCTCTCCGTCTCGAGCAATGCGCGGATACGGTCGGCCTTCGGTTGTGTTGATTCACTCATTGTCTCTGATGATGACGATGTGGACATGCTCGGGTCCGTGGACACCCTGTACGAGCGCACCCATGTCGCCGGTCGAACTCGGCCCGGTCGCGAGGATGAGCGACTGGCGGCCCGCCTCGAACTCGGTCCGAAGCCAAGAAAAGGCGTCCGAGAGGGTTGCTCGAATGTCGCTCTCTTTGACGACGACGACGTGAAACTCCGGGTAGAGTGCGACGAACTCGTCGCCCTCCGAACGTGATTCGACGGCAACGGTCCCAAGCGAGGCGATGCTCATCCGAGCGCCCGTCACGCCCGTTACTGCCTCGCGCAGTTGTGCCGGGGACGGTTCGAGCTGTACCGGGAGGTCCGACAGGGAGAGGTCATCGAAGGGAAGCTCGGCACCGACTGCCGGGGCCTCGATGATGTCCTCGAGTTCGGCTTCGAACTCGTCGGGTGAGACGACGGTCGACGCCGTGTCTAAATGCGCCAGTGACTGCTGAAACTCTTGTACCGAACCCGCACTCATACCATGTGACTAGTAATCCCTGATGATAAACCTTACACTCTTCCTGTCGGTGGGCTGATGGATATTTGTGGTGTCGTGGAGCCGCACCGAGTCTCCTCACGGTTCGTCTGGATCGGCACTCGCTACTCGAGTGCCGGGACCGTGACGGCAGGTCGCTCCGTATTCAGGAGGATCGACTGGGTCACGCTTCCAAAGAGCGCTTTTCCTACCGGAGAGCGGGCTCGTCCGCCGACGACGATATAGCGGGCGTTGACCTCCTCTGCGTATTCGACGACCTTCTTGCCGGGGTTCCCGACTCGGCCGATGACTTCGTAGTCGGCGGAAATGACCTCATCGAGTCCGTCCGCGGCTTGGGCAGCGACGTTGTCCTCTACGGACCCCGTCCCGGTCTCCCTGGTGTTGGATTGCTTCTCGACGATTCTCGTGTATTCGGTCTCCTCCATGACGTGCACGAGGTGGAGTTCCTCGTCGAACGCTTGTGCCAGTTCGTCTGCCCGTGCGGCGATGTCTCTCGACTGCTCGGAGCCACTAATCGCTGCGACGATGACCATATCATGAGGGATGTCGGTTCCAATATAAATGTTCTCCTGAACGGAGTACGCTGAGTGTTCCGATCGGCCGTCTCAGTCCATCGAGATCATACCTTTGATCACGTCGGACTCGGTGGCTCGCTCGAAGGCGTCCCCGATGCGGTCGAGGGGCATCTCGAAGTCCATGATTCCCGTCGCGTCGACCTCGCCGCCCGCGAGCAGTGAGATCGCCGTCGGGTACGTGTTCGCGAACCGGTAACTCCCGCGGACGTCGATCTGCCGACGGATGAGTTCGAACGTGTCCATCGGGACCGTCTCATCGGGGGCGAGGCCGACCAAGACGACAGTGCCGTCCGGTCGCGGCGCGTCGAGCGTCGCTTCGATGGCCGGCGGTGCCCCCGTCGCCTCGATCGCGACGTCGACACCCGCGCCGAACTCGTCGCGGACCGCCTTCGCGACGTCCGTCTCGCGGGCGTCGATCGTCAGCGTCGCGCCCCGTTTGGCGGCCCGGTCCAACTTCGAGGGAA
The DNA here is from genome assembly GCA_964454105.1 of uncultured Halobacteriales archaeon. GTDB lineage: Archaea > Halobacteriota > Halobacteria > Halobacteriales > Halalkalicoccaceae > Halalkalicoccus. The sequence goes on from CAYVQH010000192.1 coordinate 2,387, forward strand.
CGATGTCGACGGCGACCAGGTCCGTGGCACCGGCCGCCTTCGCGACGTCCATCGCGAGGATCCCGATCGGCCCCGCCCCCATGACGAGCACGGTGTCGCCGACGTCGATGTCGGCTCGTCGGACGGCCTGAATGCCGACGCTTATCGGTTCACACAGCGCCCCCTCGCGGGTGGTGACCGACGACGGAAGCCGGTAGACGAAGTCCGCCGGCCACGCGACGTACTCCCTGAAGGCCCCGTCGGTGCCCGGCGTCGCCATGAACTCCACGTCCTGACACAGGTTGTACCGACCGCTTCGACAGTACTCACAGCGTCCACATGGGACCCCAGGCTCGATCGCGACCTCGTCGCCGACGGCGACGCGATCGACGTCTTGGCCGACCTCGATGACCCGGCCCGCGCTCTCGTGGCCGAGCACCAGCGGTTCCTCGACGATCCGATCACCCATCCGGCCGTGGTCGTACCAGTGGAGGTCCGATCCACAGATGCCGACGTCGCTCACGTCGACGAGGACCTCCGATGCGTCCGGCTGGGGTCGCTCTCGGGACCGGACTTCGACCGTCCCTGCGTCAACGAGTGCTGTCGATTTCATGCTCTCTGCTCGAGTGCCGACCGATGAGTTGTACTCGTTGTGAGGGAATCCATCGTGACTCCGTCTGGCTGATCAGTAGCTGTCATGCTCGTAGTGGAATCGGCTCTCATTGTGTGTGGTACGGCTATCGCGATCGGTAGTCCTCTTGGCAACCCCTCGAGGCGACGTCATAGCGACGGTCCGACGCGGTTTATTGCGAACTTGGTCAGGCCATGTTCCTCCGTGGCGGTCCGACCGCCGTCGGCCACCCGGACGAGTTCATCGAGAACCTCCTCCGATTCGGCGGTACGGGCGTCGAGATCGATATCGGCTGCGAGCGCCGCCGCCGTCGTCTCGTCGGCGGTCACCTTGAGCACCGGCACGACCGGATGCCCCGTCGGGATCCCGTCCGCCGTCACGTGAATGACGATGGACGCACCGGCCGCCGCGAGCGCCGT
>CAYVQH010000193.1:0-3402 GCA_964454105.1 uncultured Halobacteriales archaeon
CGAACCTCGTGGGCCGGATCGAGGGCCGCGTCGAGTACGGCGTCAGCGACGACGCGGTCGGCCTGACGGCGGTCTCCGGGATCGGCCCCGGCCGGGCGAGCAAGCTCGCGCGCGAGGGGTTCACCTCGCCGGGCGACGTGCGGGCGGCGGGTATCGAGGGGTTGGTCGACGCCGGGCTGACCGAGAGCGTCGCCGAGCGCGTCCTCGAGAACGCCGGCTCGTTGCCCGCCGTCGCCATCGATTGGGGTGCGTTCCCCGAGGAGATCGCTCGCGGCAAAAACGAGATGTGCGATGTGACGGTCGAATCGACGGCCGGTGGGGCCAACGCCGCCGTCCGCGTCACCGTGAACGACGTCGAGATGACCGAAAGCGAGACGTTTCTCGGCTCGACGACGGTTCCGGTCGGCGTCTTCGGCGGGAATGCAGAGGACCTCACCTACACCGTCGAGGTGGTCTTTCCGGACCTGCCGCTCCAGCCACGCTTCGAGAGCCGTTCAGTCCGCGTTCGATAGCGCGAGCAGCCGCTCGCGGAGCTCATCGGGCTCCGAGACCACCTCGTCGGCGGCGGAGTGGTCGTGGTCGTCGTTCGTGGCGGTCTCGTATGCGAGGGTGTACGCGCCCGCCGCGGCGGCGGCCTCGACGCCGTGTTCGGAGTCCTCGACGACGACGCACTCTTCGGGTGAGACGCCCATCTCCCGGGCGGCGTGTTCGTAGATCGCCGGCTCGGGTTTTCCGGGCCCGTCGATGTGGTCCGCGCTCACGATCTCGTCGAACCCCTCCAGTTCGAACCGCTCGGTCACCGTTTCGATCCAGTCGGGCGGCGACGAGGAGACGATCGCCCTCCGCACCCCGTGGTCGTGGAGATCGGCGAGCAGGTCGCGGAAGTCCGGCATGAGTTCGGCGTGCTCGGTGTAGATCTCGCGGGCGAGTTCCTCGAACCGGTCGATGTACTCCTCACGGCTCACCTGGGTGGTGTAGTTCTCGTCGAGGTACTCGTAGATCTCCTCGTAGTTCATGCCGGTGATCTCGCTCACCGGGACGTCCTCCTCGACGACCGCCGGCAGCAGCTCCTCGCGCTCGCGCTCGACCCAGTAGTCCTCCGAGTCGACGATCACGCCGTCCATGTCGAACAGCACACAGTCCATACCGGACTTGCCGGCTCCCGCGGGAAAGTCCTGCCGAAGCGAACGTTCATATACGGACGGCGGGCCAGGTGGCCCATGCCAGACGTCGATTCGCTCTCCGTGTTCGCCGGCGACTGCCTCGTCCACACCGATGAGGGGACCCACCTCGGCGAGGTGGTCGTCCTGCTCAAGCCCGACAACACCGTGCTCGTCCACGACACTGACGGCTATCAGCCCGTCGCGTGGCTCACGCGCGCCGACTCGGTCGCCCGGACCCGAAACGGCGGCTTCTCCGTGACCGCGATCGCGGGCGAAAGGACGCTCCGCGTCGAGTCGAGGAGCGCCTACGGGTTCGGCGAGTATCCCGGATCGAAGGCGGGGATCCCGATCGGGGACTGTCCCGACTGCGAGCGCGTTCTCGTACGCGCCGGCGGGGCCGTCTCCTGTCTCGGCTGCGACGCACGCTACGGGCTGCCCGACGGCGCGAGCGTCCTCGACGAGCAGTGTGACTGCGGGCTGCCCAGGATGTCGGTCGCGCGCGGCGAGCGCTTCGAACTCTGTCTCTCCCGGGAGTGCGAGTCGCTCGATTCAGTAGTCAAAAAGCGCTTCGACCGCGAGTGGGGCTGTCCGGACTGCGGGGGCTCGCTCCGCGTGATCCGCCGCGGCGGACTGCTCGCGGGCTGTGAGAACTATCCCGACTGCGAGGTCGGCTACGTGATCCCCGACGGGGTCGTCGCCGGGAGCTGCGAGTGCGGGCTGCCGCGCTTCGAGACCCCCCGAGGGGAGCGCTGTCTCGACTCCACGTGTAACGGTGATCGGTGAGCCTTTGGGGAGGCTCCCGTAGGTACTGGTATGAACGAACCGCGGGGACGGATCGATGACGACGTGATCCGCGTCGGGGGCGACGCCCGCCAGCGTTTCTACGACTCTCGGGGATACGGCCGCCCGATCGAGGGCAACGAGATCGCGCTGGCGCCCGTCGAGGCGGCCCACCTGCTCTCCCGGGGCGACCTCAGGGTGGGGGACCTCGACTTTCCGGCGTTCGTTCGGCGGATGGAGGATCCGACCTTCCTCGTTCGGTTCCTCGTCTACGCCGATCTCCGCGAGCGGGGCTTTTACCTCTCGCCCGCACGCGAGGGGTGGGTCGATGACCCACCTGAAAACGCCCAGTTCGTCGTCTACGAGCGCGGGTCGGGGCCATGGGAGGACGACCGCCTCTACGAGCTTCGGGTCGCCGGCGAGCGCGAATCGTTCCCCGTCGCGGCCCTCGAGGGCACCCTCGCCGTCGTCGACGAGGAGAGCGAGGTGACGTATTTCGAGGTGGCCCGTCCGACGATCGAGGGATCGTCTGCCGACTTCTCGGGGAGCATCGGGGCCGACCTGCTCGCGGATCGCGCGATCGTCTGGGACCCACCCGAACCGCTGTTTACCAACCATTTTTACGGCCAGCCGCTGGCCGGGCGCGAGGGCGAAGGCGGCCCGCTCCAACTCTCGCTGATCGAAGCCGCGTATCTCGCCCGTCGGGGTGTCCTCTCGACCGCCGATCCGGTTCTCGATCGCGGTCGGGCGGTCGAGGGCGAGCGGTTCGACCGCCGGTTGGCCGTCTACGCTGCCCTGCGCGAACGTGGTGTCGTTCCCAAAACGGGGTTCAAGTTCGGAGCTGACTTTCGGGTGTACACCGACGTCGAATCCGTGGCCGATCTCGGCCACTCCGAGTACCTCCTTCGGGTACTTCCGTCCGACCACGCCTTCCCGCCACGGGACCTCGCACTCGACGTGCGCCTCGCCCACGGGGTCAGAAAGCGAATGGTTTTTGCGCTGACGAGCGCGAACGACGGTACGGAGCCGGCCTTGATTTCGGTCGGCAGGCTCACACCATGACTGAGGAACCCGCGAACGAAGCCGAGGACGAACGCTCACACGGCACGCTGACAGACGCCGACGAAAGGGAGCCAGCGGCCCCGCTACCCGACGGAGGGGTCGCCGGCGCCGACGACGCCGCCCTCGACCCGTGGGGTTCCTCGACGGTCGACGACTACCGGACCCTCTTCGAGCAGTTCGGTATCGAGGAGTTCGATGAGATCCTCCCGGACGTGTCCGACCCCCACTACCTGATGCGCCGTGGGGTCATCTTCGGCCACCGCGAGTACGACCGCGTGGCTCGCGCCATGCGCGAGGGCGACCCCTTCGCCGCCCTCTCGGGATTCATGCCGACGGGCGATCCCCACATCGGCCACAAACTCGTCTTCGACGAGCTGATCTGGCACCAGCAGCAGGG
>CAYVQH010000194.1:0-3372 GCA_964454105.1 uncultured Halobacteriales archaeon
GCCTCTGGAGCGTCACGTTCGTCCTCAACCTCGCCGGTGGCGCGTTGATGGCGCTCGTGTTCTCCGTCGACGGCGCGTTGCCGCCCGGAACCGGACACGCGTTGCGCACGACCGCCACCGAGATCGTCGCCCGGGGAGCAATGGCGGAGTTCGCGGACTCCATTGCGGGTGGCGTCCTCGTGACGCTGTTGTCGTTCCTGCTCGCGGCCTCCGACAGCGTCGGTACACGAGCCAGCATGGCCTACGCCGTCGGATTTCTGTTGGCGCTCGGCCCGTTCGACCACGTCATCGTGACGATGCTTCACGTCCTCTTCGGATTCCTGTTCGGGGCCGAGATCAGTATCGGCGCGTTTCTCGTCACGACGAGCATCGTCACGGCCGGGAACGTCGTCGGTGGTCTCGGCATCGGGACGCTCACGCATCTCGCACAGGCGAAAGGTGCGGAAAGGGCGGACGAGTAACGGTTCGCGACACGTCGTATACATCGTTCTCGGTCCCTTGCAGGTCGGATACGAAGATACGGTGTGTATCGGGCCAAAGAGCAACCGCATGAGCACGAACCCGTCCCAACCGTCACGTACTCCCCGTCAATCACTCGCTCGAACTCAATAGTTTCGACGGATCTCGAATCACCATCGGATTACGGGTCCGTTAGTAAAGAATAACTCAATTGTAGAAAAATTATTATAATCTATATCCGTGGTGTATCGTGTGATGGTAGACGATCAGGCGGACGAAACCGACGGAAAGCGGGCGAATACATCCAGACGAACCTTCCTGAAGGCGACTGGAGCGGCGACGGCGACCGCAGGCGTCGGAACGGGGACGGTGAGCGCGACCGCCGAGGAGGAGGAGGAAACCGACATCGACGCCTTGCTCGAGGGGCTGACGCTCAAACAGAAGGTCGGTCAGATGACGCAGGTCGATGTCAACACCTTCGACCCCGAATCCGACGAGATCCCCGACGAGTTCGGGGTCGAGACGCTGGGGAAGTACTTCTCGGAGCTCGAACTCGGATCGATCATCTCTGGCGGCGCCTCGCCGCCGACCTTTGATCCTCGAGAGACCGTCGAGGGCATCAACGCCCTCCAGGAGTACAACCTCGACAACGCCGAGCACGACATCCCGTTCCTCTGGGGCGTCGACGCCCTGCACGGCAACACGCTACTTGCGGGTTCGACGTCGTTCCCCCAACGGATCAACATGGGCGCGACCCGGAACGTCGATCTGATCGAGGACGCGGCGCGCCACACAGCCGACTCGGCGGCGGCGATGGGCGCCCACTGGACGTTCGCGCCGACGACCGATCTCCAGCGCGACCCGCGCTGGGGACGGTTCTACGAGGGGATCACCGAGGACCCCACCTATCTGGGCGAGGTCTCGAAGGCGCGGGTACGGGGTTTAGAGAGCAACGACCGGCTCTGTTCAACGGTCAAACACTTCGGGGCGTACTCAATCCCCGAGAACGGCAACGATCGGGCCCATGCCCGAACCTCGATGCGGGACCTGCGGACGAACCTGTTGCCGCCCTACCGGACGGCCCTGGAGGCCGAACCGAGGACCGTGATGGTCAACAGCGGGGCGATAAACGGTAAGCCCGCACACGCCTCCGAGTGGCTGCTCACGCAGATGCTCCGAGAGCGCTACGGCTTCGACGGCGTCGTGGTCTCGGACTACGACGACTTCTACCGGATGCTCAGCAACCACGACTACACGGACAGCTTCCGGCGAGCGGTCAAGGAGGGGCTCAACGCCGGCGTCGACATGTACATGATCGGTAACGGCGGCGAGGCGCCCGGGCCGGTCGAGTTCATCGAGACGACCGTGAGCCTCGTCGAGGACGGCGAGGTGTCCATGGACTGTATCGATGAGTCCGTCCGGCGGATCCTCGAACTCAAGGAGGAGTTGGGCCTGTTCGAGGCGCCGACCGTCGACGAGTCGAGGATCGACTCGGTGCTGGGCGGGGGCAAAGCGGAGTCCGAGCGGCTCGCCGAGGAGTCGATGGTGCTACTGAAGAACGAGGACGCCCTGCCGCTCTCGGGGAGCGAGGATGTCCTCCTGACCGGACCGGGCTATGACCCGGATCTCGACCTCGAAAACCGGTTTCTGATGCGACATGGCGGCTGGACGTTGGGCTGGCAGGGTATCGAGGAGGGTGCCCCGAGCGAGGGCGGACCCCGGCCGCGTGGGGAGACGGTCCTCAACGCAATGGAGGACGCTTTCGACGGGGAGCTCACCCACGTCCCCACGGATTTCCGGGCCCAGCCGTACAACAACGAGACCTCGGATGCCAACGGCGACTTCGACTTCACCGACGGGCAGGAAGCCGACGTCCGGGAGGCCGCCGGGTCCGCGGACGCCGTCGTCGTCGTCCTCGGCGAGGGACCCCACAACGAGGGCTTCGGCGACCGCGACGAACTCGCACTCGATCCCGCCCAACAGGAACTCGTCGCGGCCATCGAGGACGAGGCACCCGACACCCCGGTCGTCGGCGTCGTCCTTGCGGGCAGTCCCCGTGGAACGTCCGAGACGTTCGACTCGCTTGACGCCCTCGTGTTCGCCGGTCAGCCGGGCAGCGACGGCGGCCATGCGGTCGCCGAGACGCTTCTCGGGGAGAACAATCCTTCAGGTAAGCTCGCGTTCAACTGGCCTGAGAGTGTCGGAAAGGTACCGAACAATTACGACGCCTACCCGCCGCTCGACGACCAGGAGCCGCTGTACGCGTTCGGGCACGGACTGAGCTACACCGACTTCGAGTACGCGAACCTCTCGGTCTCGCCGAGATCCGTTTCGAATCCGGCGAGCACGTCCACTGTCACGGTCAGCGTCGGCGTCGAGAATACCGGCGACGAGGCCGGCGAGCACGTCGTCGAGGTCTACAACACCCAGTCGTTTGGGTCGGTGCTCCAACCGAACCGACGGCTGCTCGGCTACGAGCGGGTCGCCCTTGAGGCAGGCGAGTCGACGACTGTCGAACTCGAAGCCGACCTCTCGGCACTCGAGGTCGTTCCCGGCGACGTACCGGGGATCCTGCCGAAGGTCGTCGAACCCGGCGAATACGAACTCACCGTCGGCGAGGAGACATCGACGCTGACCGTCGAGACCGCCGCAAGCATCACCGACGACCGACCCGCGATCGGGTTCGATCTGGCTAGTAACGACGAGTCCGCCTATTCGGGACTCATTGAGGTCCTCCAACGGCTCGGCCGATAGGTGAACAGGAGGCCGCTTATATGTGAGCGGGGGAAACCGAGGGACGGAGATGGCAAACAGGAAGGGCGACCGGCGGGAACGAGAACTCGTCAACCGGCTCGACGAGGCGGGCTTCGCGGTGATGCGCGCGCCGGCAAGCGGCGGGGCGACCCAGCGCGA
>CAYVQH010000195.1:0-3303 GCA_964454105.1 uncultured Halobacteriales archaeon
CGCGAGTTCGAGTACCTCGCCTACGACACGACCTGCCTCGTCGAGGAGGACGACGAGCCGCCGGGCCGGGTGGATCGGGAGGCCATGGACGTCGCCATGGAGATCGCGACGCTGCTGGACGCCGCCGTCGTCGACGAGGTCCACGTCATGCGCAAGATCGTCGTCGACGGCTCGAACACGACGGGCTTCCAGCGCTCGTCGCTGATCGCCACCGACGGCGAGATCGAGACGAGCGAGGGCCCCGTGGGGATCGAGGACCTCCTCCTGGAGGAGGAGAGCGCCCAGCGCATCGAGGAGACCGACGAGGGGGTGCGCTGGAGCCTCGATCGGCTCGGCATCCCGCTGGTGGAGATCGGCACGAGCCCCGACATCCGCTCGCCCGAGCAGGCCCTCGAGGCCGCCGAACGGATCGGAATGTTGCTTCGCTCGACGGGCACCGTGAAGCGCGGGCTCGGCACCATCCGACAGGACGTCAACGTCTCGATCGCGGAGGGCGCCCGCGTGGAGATGAAGGGCGTCCAGAGCCTCGACGAGATCGACGACCTCGTTCGCGAGGAGGTCGGCCGGCAGGTCGAACTGCTTGAGATCGCGGACGAACTCGAAGAATTCGGAGCGAGCGTCGGCGAGCTGATCGACGCCACCGAGGTCTTTTCCGATACCGACAGCGGCGTCATCGGAGGTGCCCTCTCGAACGACGGATCGGTGATGGCCGTTCCGCTCTACGGGTTCGACGGGATGGTCGGCCGGGAGATCCAGCCCGACCGCCGACTCGGAACCGAGTTCTCGGATCACGCGAAACGCCACGGCGCGGGCGGGATCTTCCACACCGACGAGCTACCGGCCTACGGCGTCACCGAGGACGAGGTCGCGGCGTTGCGCGAGACGGTGGGTGCAGGCGAGGACGACGCGGTCGCCATCGTCGCCGACGACACGTCCACCGCCGAGCGCGCGATCCAGGCGGTCGCAGTCCGAGCCGAAACCGCACTCGACGGGGTGCCCGAAGAAACGCGCGGCGCGAACGAGGACGGAACCTCACGATACCTCCGTCCCCTGCCGGGCGCCGCACGGATGTACCCCGAGACGGACGTTCCGCCGGTCGAACCGGATCCGAGCGAGGTCGAGACGCCCGAACTCCTGACCGAGAAGGTAGAGCGCTACCAGTCCGAACACGGTCTCGACGCAGGTCTCGCGGAGCAGGTCGCCTACGGCCGGCGAATGCCCCTGTTCAAGCGAGCGGTGGACGAAGGGGTCGACCCCACCCTGGCCGCCGGCACGCTCGAATCCACGCTGACCGAACTCCGGCGGGACGACGTTCCCGTCGAGAACCTGAGCGACGAGCAGATCGCCGGAACGCTCGCGCTGGCCCGGGAGGGCGACCTCCCGAAAGGGAGCGTGGGCGACCTACTCACGGCAATAGCGAAGTCCCCGGACCTCACCGCCGAGGAGGCGCTCGAACGGGAGGATCTGGGCGGGGCCTCGGACGACGAGGTCCGCGAGGCCGTCCACGAGGTCGTCGAGCGAAACGCCCAGCAGGTCGAGGAGGAGGGAATGGCCGCCTTCTCCGGACTCATGGGCGAGGCGATGGGCGCACTCGGTGGAAAAGCCGACGGCGAGGTCGTCAGCACCGCTCTGAGAGAAGAGATCCAGCAGCGGACGTAGATCGTTTCGAGTCCCTATCGTTCCCGGGTCGCGCGCTCTATCGCCCGCAACACGCCGTGTAGCGTCGTGATCTCCCGGTCGGTCGGGTGGGCACGTCCGACCAGCCTGCGGACCAGTCGCATCGTCTTCGGGCGTTTGCCCTCGGGATATCCCACCGCTTGGAGGGTCGCATCGAGGCGCTCGTAGAAGCGTTCGATCTCGGGTTCTGCGGCGCGCTCGTGGGTCACATCGGGAAGCTGCGAGTCGCCCATCGCCAGCTCCCGGAGTTCGTAGAGCGCGACCGTCGCGGCCTGTCCGAGGTTGAGAACGGGATAGTCGGCGCTCGCGGGGATCGCACAGATTTGGTCCAACTGGGCGAGCTCCTCGTTGGTCAGCCCGACGCGCTCGCGCCCGAACAGAAGCGCCACGTCCGTCTCGACCCCCGACAGATCCTCGGTGAGCTCCTCGGGAGTGCGGAACGGGAACCGGACGTGCTTGCGGGCGTCCTTGTTTGTCGTCGCGGTGAAGCCGACGGTGTGGAAGTTCTCGACGACCTCCTCGAAGCGCACCTCCTCGGCGTTCGGCAGTATGTCCTCGCGGGCCTGGCCGGCGAAGCCGTAGGCTTCCCCATCACGGTCGAGTTCGGGCGGGTCGACGAGTTTCAGGTCGGCGAACCCGAAGTTCTTCATCGCGCGGGCGATGGTGCCGACGTTGCCGGGGGTCTCGGCGTCGACCACGACGACGCTGATCACGAGGAGGGATACTCCCGTCCGAGGTCCACGTCCCGCAGGTCGATCCGCTTGCCGTCCTCGGGAGGTTCGACCTTCATCTCCTCGAAGTCCACCTCGCTCGGTTCGGGGACGTCCTCCGGGTCTGTCTCGACGTGCGTCATCCCCTCGTAGTTGCCCGGCGCGCGCCCGCCGTCGGCGAACCACTCATGGAAGGCGTCCTTCAGTTCGTCCTCACCCATGTACTCGCGCCCGCCGTCCTCCCGGAACCAGTAGAGGAAGTCCGGTTCGTGTTCGTCACAGACGAGCACTTCAGCACGGGGTTCGCCGTAGACCGCCTCCGCGACGTTGCACTCCTCGATGTTCTCGTCGCCGTGGATCAGCCAGCAGGCCTGACACGGCGAGGTGACCAGCAGTTCGAGGCGAGTGAGGCGGAGACGCGTCTCCTCGGCGATCTCCGCCAGGTCCTTGAACTCCCCGTCCCCGTCGAACACCTCCGCCTCGTCGAACCGCCACCCACGAAGCCCGATGCTCACTTTGCCCATGTCCGTCCTACCGGAGCAACCGGTAAAAACCGCGTGGATCGCCCACAGCGAACCGGGCCGCCTATCCGAACCGCTTCCCTACCCGTACCCATGCAGACCGTCGAGGCCGCTGGACTGGGAATCGGCGACGACCACCCCCCGCGGATCATGGGCGTGTTGAACGTCAGCGAGGAGTCGCCCTACGATCCGAGCGTCTTCGCCGATCCCGGCCGGGCGGCCAAGTACGTCGACCGCGAGCTGATCGACGAGGACGCGGACATCGTCGACGTCGGTCTGGAATCGGCGAACAAACGCCTCGACGTGCTCTCCGCGGCCGAGGAACTCGAACGACTCGATACCGCCGTCGAAACCATCGAGTCGGTCTCGGGCGACGCGGTCTTCTCGATCGAGAC
>CAYVQH010000196.1:0-3275 GCA_964454105.1 uncultured Halobacteriales archaeon
CGTTCTCGAGCATGCGTCCGGTGTGACGGGTGTCGCGGGCGACGGCCACCCGGTCGGCTCCCCAGACCGTTCCGGTGGCTGCGACGACCTGCAGGACGAACGCCGGCGTGATCTCCTCGTTTGCGACCCCGCGCGTCCCGCTGGATCCGAACACGTCCATCGGGTGACTCTCGGAAGCGACGGGGCAAATGGATTCCGGAACAGCCATTTGACATACGGGCCCGAATACGGGGTATGAGTAGCATCGAGGAGAAGCGCGTCTACGCGGAGAAGGGCGGCGAGACGGTCGTCCGTCTCGCCAGCGAGGTCGGCGTCGTCCGCGTCTCGGTCTCCGAGGACATGATCGGGGATTTCGGAATCGAACACCGCTGTACCGCCCGTGATCTCGCGTACTGCGGGGAGCTCGCGGTCGCGACCGACGGGGACGTCCTGCTCGACGGCGAGTCCTCGGGATTCGGCCCCGCGGTCGCCGTCGGCGGGACCGAGCGCCCGGTCGCCGCCAGCCCCGAGGGGCGGGTCGCGCGCTACGATTCGGAGGGCTGGGTCGATCTCGGGCACGTCGACGAGGTCCGAGCGGCCGACGGCGACCTGCTGGCAACGGGCGACGGGATCCATCGCGTGGGCAACGGCCTCCGGCACGTCGGCCTGGAGGACGCGAACGACGTTTCGGCGCGGGGAGTCCCGCTCGCGGCGACCGACTCGGGGCTCTACCGTCTCGGTAACGGCTGGATGCAGGACGTGGAGGGTACGTTCGACCGGGTCGCGGCGGACCGGGACTCGCCGGCCGGCGACCTCCAACGGGCGTGTGCGCTCGGCGACGGCGACGGACTGTCCGTCTACGACGGCGAGTGGCACGAACGCGACTCGCCCGAGCCGTTCGCGGCGGTCGCTATCGGGGAGGCGATCTACGGCGCGACTCCCGAGGGAACGCTGTACGTCGACGCGGGCGACGGCTGGCGCTCGCAGGCGCTCGGCGTCTCGGGCGTGCGGGCGATGCTGGTAGGCTAGACCGAAAACGGGTTTACACCATGCGCCGATCCATCGGGTATGATCGTACCCGGTTCGTCCTCACAGTCGCTTGCGGCGGCCTTATCGAGCGAACTCGACCGGCCGCTCGCGCCCGTCGAGTTCGAGCGCTTTCCAGACGGCGAGCTGCTCGCGGCGGCCCCCGGTATCGAAATGGACTCGGCCGTGATCGTCGCCTCGACCACCACGAGCGACGCCCATCTCGAACTGCTCCAACTGCAGGACGCGCTGCGCGAGAGCGGCGTCTCGGAGATCACGACCGTACTGCCGTACATGGGATATGCCCGCCAGGACAGCGCCTTCGAGCCGGGTCAGCCCGTCTCGGTGCGCGCGGTCGCCCGCGCAGTGAGTACGGGCACCGACCGTGTGCTGACCGTCTCGCCCCACGAGGAGAGCGCGCTCGAACACTTCTCCGTACCCGCTCACGCCGTCGACGGCGCGACGGTCCTCGCCGACCCGCTTCCGGATCTCACGAACCCCGTCTTCCTCTCGCCCGACGCGGGGGCGATCGACCTCGCCGAGACCGTTCGGGAGAGCTACGGCGAGGGTGAGGTCGACTACTTCGAGAAGGTACGCCACTCGGGCAGTGAGGTCGAGATCACGCCCAGCGACGTGGAGGTAGAGAACCGGGACGTGGTGATCGTGGACGACATCATCGCGACGGGCTCGACGATGAGCGGGGCGATTTCCGCGCTCGAAGAGCCGAGAAGGGTGTTCGTGGCCTGCGTCCATCCGATGCTCGCAGCGAACGCCCGGACGAAGCTCGCACGGGCGGGCGTCGAGCGGGTTTATGGAACTGACACGATCGAGCGCGCCGAGAGCGAGGTCAGCGTCGCCCGGCCGCTAGCCGAGGCGATCCGCTCACTCTAACGATTCGATCGCGATCTCCATTTCGACCCCTTCGACGTCCCACTCGCGACGGTGGCCGTCCTCGACCGCGCCGAGTTCCGCCGCGCGGACCTCCTCGGTGATCAGGTCCTCGTGTTCGCTCACCAAGTCGGCGACCCGATCGTCGGCGACCCCGAGTTCGAGGCGGATCGCCGCGTCGATGGGCAGGTCGAGCTCCTTTCGCATCTCCTGGACCCGGCGGATGACCTCACGGGCGTAGCCCTCGCTCTCGATCCCCTCCGTGAGTTCGGTGTCGACGTAGACGACGCCCAGCCCGTCGCCCTCGATCGTAACCCGCGACCCCGAGATCGCCTCGGGGGTCTCCTCCGTGAACTCGACCATCTCCTCGCGAAGCTCGACGTCCTCGCCGAGCGCCTTCGAGACGGCGGACTCGAGAGCGTCGAGCGAGGGTTCCTCGATGCGGGCGTCGTTGAGTGCGCCCATGACTTCCCCCGCTCTATCGCCGAACGCCGGCCCGAGCACGCTCATGTCCGCGGTGGCGCTGTAGGCGAGCTCGTCGAAGCGTTCATCAGGGGCGATCACGCGCACCTCGCGGGCGTTGAGCCGCTCCTCGAGGAGCGCCTGCTGTCGGCCGACGGCCTCGGCGAGGCGGTCGTTGCCCGCCGCGACCACGACCCGAGAGACGGGCCATCTGAGCTTGCGTTCTGCCTGCTGGCGTGCGTTCGAGCCGGCCTCCTCGACGGCCCGAACGAGTTCGATGTCGGTCTCCAGTTGTTCGTCGGTCCAGTATTCCTCTTGTTCGGGCCACTCGAGCATGTGGACGGTGTCGTGACCCCGGTCGCCGGTCAGCGCGCCGTAGATCTCCTCGGTGATGAACGGGGCGTAGGGCGCGAGCAGCGCACAGACATTTCGGAGAACGTGACACAGAGTGGCGTACGCGGCGTTTTTCGACGGGCTGTCCTCCTCGTCCCACATCCGCTCGCGGACGACCTGGATGTAGAATCGAGAGACGTCCTCGACGACGAACTCCATCAGCGCCGAGAGCGCCTGATCCTGGCGAAAGTCGTCCCAGGCCTCGGTCATCTCGCGGGTCACGGTCTGGAGCCGGGCGAGGATCCACTCGTCGACGAGTTCGAGATCCCCGTCGACCGCCTCCAGATCGGTCTCCTCGGGGTCGAACCCGTCCATGCGCATGTACGGCAACGGGAACCGGAAGACGTTCCAGAGGATGTTCAAATTCCGTTCCATCGTCGCCATCTCGTCCCACGAGAAGCGCATGTCCTCGCCCTGCGGGTTGACCGAGAGCAGGAACAGGCGCATCGCGTCCGAGCCGTGCCTCTGGATGGCCTCGTGGGGCTGGACGACGTTGCCGACCGACTTGGACATCTTCTTGCCCTCGC
>CAYVQH010000197.1:0-3267 GCA_964454105.1 uncultured Halobacteriales archaeon
GTGTAGAAGATGTCCAGCGAGCCGTTGGAGAGGACCAGCGAGCGCCGGAGGTTCTCCTCGGCGATCGGCGCGAGGATCAGTCCCAGCACCATCGGCGCCAGCGGATAGCCGCGCAATCGCATCACGTATCCGAGTCCGCCGGCGGCGAGCATGATCCACGCGTCGAAGACGTTTCCGCGAAGCGCGATCGCCCCGATCACACAGAGGACGAAGATCACGGGCCAGATGAGCGATTGCGGGATGTTGATCAGCCGCGCCCAGTAGTTGGCTCCGAGGAGTCCGAAGATCAGGATGAACACGTAGATGAGGAGGAAGCCGACGAAGATCGTGTACAGCAGGGCGGTCTCCTCCTGGTAGAGCGCGGGGCCGGGATTGACGTCGTGGACGAGCAACGCGCCGATGAGGATCGCCGAGACGGAGTCGCCGGGGATCCCGAGCGTGAACGTTGGAATCAGCGCGCCGCCGGTACTGGCGTTGTTCCCGGACTCCGCCGCGGCGACGCCCCGAATGTTCCCGTCGCCGAACGACGGCGTCGTGTTCTTGAGCCACCTCGTGGCCTCGTTGTACGTGATAAACGAAGCGATGTCGCCGCCGGCACCGGGAACCGCACCGACCAGCGAGCCGAGAATCCCCGACCCGATCGAAATCGGCGCGATGGACTTGACGTCCGCGAACGACGGCAAGATACCCGTGATCTCCTGATCGACCTTGTTCTGCTCGTCGCTGATGCCGAGGGAGTACGTTCGGAGCCCCTCGGCGATGCCGAACAGCCCGATCATCACCGCGATGAACTCCACGCCCGTGAGGAGTTCGGGCGTCCCGAACGTGAACCGCTGATAGCCCGTGACCGGGTCGATTCCGACGGTCGCAACGAGCATACCGAGCAGACCCGATACCATCCCTTTCGCGAGCGAATCGCCGCTCACGCTGGCGATGATCGTCAGACCGAACACGGCCAGCGCGAAGAACTCCGGTGACCGGAACCGGAGTGCCGCGTCCGCGACGACCGGCGAGAAGAACATGAGCACGAGCACGCTGATGATCCCGCCGATAAACGAGGCGACGGTACTCATGCGGATCGCTCTGCCGGCTTCCCCCTTCTGAGAGAGCGGATAGCCGTCGAAGATCGTCGCCGCGGCCGACGGCGTCCCCGGGGTCCGGATCAGAATCGCCGGAATCGACCCCGCGTAGACCGCGCCGCCGTAGATCCCCAGTAGAAGCATCATCCCGGTCGCCGGCTCCATCGTGAAGGTAAACGACAGCAGGACCGCGATAGTCATCGTCGCCGTCATCCCGGGGATCGAACCCATCAACAGACCGAGGAAGATCCCGGTGATCATCAGGCTCAACACGACCGGATCCATGACGTTCGCGAGCCCCTGCAGGATGTGTTCGACCGCCATCAGAACACCACCAGCGGGAGCTGCGGCAGGAGCCGCGATACGGGGAGGATCTGGCTTTCGGGCAGTCGGACCATGAAGATGCGACTGAAGACGTAGAACAGCAGAATCGGGAAGCCGATCGAGATGGCGGCGATCAGCAGTTTCGACCGCACGTCAGAGTAGTACAGCACGATCGGGAGGAACAGCATCGTCCCGACTAAAAAGCCCGTATACTTCATCAGGAAGACGTATGCGAACAGGATCCCACTGATGACGACGATCGGCGCCACCTCGACGTCGCTCAGATCGAGTTCCGTCTCGTCGTCGGTCGCCATGTCCACGATCGCAAAGAGGATGATCCCGGCGGACAGCATGATCGGGAAGAACCCGGGACCGATTTCGCCCCCGTCGGGGAACTGGTTCGCGTAGTAGATAACCGCGAGCGAAAACAGTATGAATGCTATCGAAAGCGGATTCGACTTCACTGTATCCGCGTCGATCTGACGGATATTGCGCGTCACCTTTTTTATAATCATTAATCTCCCGTCCTCGTAGTACACACCCTCTCACGGACCGGCATAAATTTACTGATCTCGCCGTCTCGAGCACGGTCTCACGGAATTTTCGGCTCCGTGACCGGTTCTCCGTAGCGGTCCGCCGACGGCGCGGTCGGGATCGTTCACGGCCGCTCGCTCGATTCCGCAAACGGGTGGTTCCTCCGACAGGTTTAATTAGGGGTGTGCCGCAATCAGTAACTGCTAATGACCCTGAGCAACGTAACCGACGGTATCGATCAGGTCCAGTTCGACCACGTTCGGGTGCTGGTCCTCGAGGACGTACCGGAGGGCCAGACGACGCTCGTCGACACCGCGTTCGACGAGAACGGCGAGGAACTCGTCGAAACCCTCGAGGCGGAGTACGGAGATATCGACCGCGTCATTCTCACGCATGGTGATCACGGTCACCACGGCGGTCTCGAGCACGTGATGGACGCGTTCGACCCGAAACTCGTCATGCCGGCCGACGAGTCGAAACTCTACGAGCACTTCGAGGAGGCGGGTCTCGATATCGAGCCCGACGTCGCCTACGAGGACGGCGATCTGCTCGAGGGCGACATCCGCGTGATTCAGGTGCCCGGTCACACCGAAGCGACGTCGGCGCTGCTGCTCGAGGACCGAGGCGTTCTGATCTCCGGCGACGCCCTGGACGGGTCCGACCGCGGCGGGATGCCGCCGGGGTATCTTCTTCCACCGCCTGCGCTATTCAACATCGATCACGAGGCCGCCGAACTCAACCTCTACGACCTGCTCGGATACGACTTCGATACGGTGCTGGTCTTCCACGGCTCGCACGTCTTCGAGAACCCCAAGCAGAAACTCGACGACCTCCTCGTCGAGCGGGAGTGGAACGAGTGGGACCCGCGTACCGACGACGAGTAAACCGTCTGTACGGCGAGTGAAGTGCCAGGTCCGCGTTCGTCTATTCTGAACCGGGCGGACCGTTTTCGGAGTCGGCGATCGGTGTAACCGCTGCAGTGCAGCGCAGCAGACGATCGAGAACGGGTCGGAACCACCGCGTTCGACACCGGAACGGATCGGTGACGGCGCTTCTACCGGCTCGCGACTACGTCTCCGCGGCCGCTCGGCCGGACGCACCCACGGTCGTACTGACGGTGACGGATTCAGTCGCGCAGGACCGAGACGTCGAAGACGGGTTTGCAGGTCTCGCCCTCGAGGAACGTTTCGAAGGCCTCGTCGGCCTCGAGGAGGCTGAAGCGGTCGTCGAGGAACGTCGCGTGATCGACGTCGCCCGAGGCGATCAGCCGGAGCGCGCGTTCGAAGTCCTCGTACATCGCGCTGTAGGTACACTGGAGGGCGATCTCCGA
>CAYVQH010000198.1:0-3187 GCA_964454105.1 uncultured Halobacteriales archaeon
ACTCGAGCTGGGCGACCTTGGCCTTGAGCGTCCGTTCGGCCTCCTTTCGCGGCGAGATGTCCCGGAAGAGCCCGACGAAGTAGCGGTCGCCGTCGTAGGTGAAGTCGTTGAGCGAGACGCCCAGCGGGACCTCGTGGCCCGACTTGTGCTGTCCGGGCAACTCCACGTAGGTCCAGTTTAAGTTCCGCTCGCCGGTCTCGAGGTAGTTCTGCAGGGCGTCGAGGTGGGCCTGGCGCAGGCGCGGCGGGATGATGGTGACCTTGCTCGAGCCGACGAGTTCGTCCGGGTCGTGGCCGAGAATCCGTTCGACGGCGGGGTTGGCGTACTGGACGTCGCTGTTCGTGTCGAGGATGATGATGCCGTCGGGGAGCGCGTTGGCCAGCGCCTGAAACGTCCGCCCGTAGGTGAGATCCGAGCCGGAAACCGACTCCGTAGCGGTCGGCCGCCGGTTGACGATGCCCGCGAGTCGGGGCCTGTCGTCGGTCTCGCGGACCTCGACGTGGACGTCGACGGCGATCGTCGTCTCCGCGTTCGTTCGGATCGAGAACTGCGCCGAGAGCGGGCCCGTGCCGTCCGCGTCGTCGACCAGCGAGTCGAGCGTCGGATCGTCGCCTGCCGTGAGCTCCGAAAACGGCGTTCCGACCAGCTCCGAGCGGTCGTGGCCGGTCAGCGACGCGAAGGCGTCGTTGACCGCGGCGATCGTTCCGTCCGCTCCGACGCGAAAGGTGGCGACGTCCGCCGCGGCGAGCAACGCGCCGGTGCCGAACTCGCTCGAGGACGCCTCCCGATCCGTATCTCCGGTGGAGGGAGCCGACGGAGGACCCGATTCCATTGCCCGTCATTGACCGGTCGCGATAATAAGGACTGGGTTCGCGAGACGGCCGATTTATCGGGAATCTTACCTCTTCCTCCCGAAACGGCCGATCAGGAATATCGATCCAATACGACTCGAGCGCACCGCCGCCGGCGAGCGGCGGTCGAGATTCGGCTCAGTCCCAGAACGACTGCGTGCGCGCGTACTCGCGTTCCTTCGAGAGGATATCGCGGTAGAACTCGTCTTCGTCCTCCCGTAGCTTGTTGATGATCTGGGCGGCGTTGTGCGGGCCGACGCCGCGGGCCGCCATCGCGATGACGGCCTGCCTCCCGTGGCTCTGGACGAGACTCGCCGACCGATAGGCGCGCTCGGTCATCTTCTCCTGTTCCTCGTCTTTCTCTGCAGCGCGAACCGCGTCGACGACCTCGTCGGCCCACGGGTTCAGCGCCGCGATTCGGGTCGAACCGCACTCGCCGCACTCGGGCTGGTCGGCCACGCGGCGGACCTTCGTCTTCGCCTTCCACTCCTTGCAGTGGGTACACAGCAGGATGATCCGGTCGTTCTGCAGGCGCTCGCGGACCGTGTTGATGACGCTCGCGTCGGCGTTCTCCGGCGCCAGCAGCTCCTTCCCGCCCGACGAGCGACCGCCCTGCCCGACCGGCGTCCGACCGCGGTGGGTCACCAGTTCGATCTCGCCCGACTGGATCCCCTCGAGGACCGCGCTCGCCCGCTCGACGTCCAGGTCCTCGTGGAACACCTCGCGGATCGACTCCTGGTACATCGGCGTGTCCTCCAGGGCCGCGAGCAGCCGCTCGTTCGAGAGCCGACCGGAGCCGTTGCTCTGCCAGCGCTTGAGCGCGCCGAACTTCGCCGAGACCTGCGCCAGCCGGAAGGCCAGCGCGTCGGAGTTCTTCAGCCCGAGTTCGACGATCGCCTCGACGTGGCCGGGGTCGGTCTCCTCGAGCACCGCCAGAATGTCGCTGGTCGCGACCGAGTTCGGCACCTCGAGCTCGATCCGGTAGGGGTCGGTCTCCAGCCCCACCGACGAGCCCGCCTGCTGGCCGAGCAGCGAGGAGAGCACGCGACCGAGCGTCTCGTTGGCCGTGTGCCCGAAGGGCGCGTTCAGGACGACGGTCCGACCCCGTCGCTCGAGGACGAGCCGATCCGCCGTCGGCATCGGCGCCTCGCTTTCGACCTGACGCTCGAGTTGCTCGCAGGCCTCGGTCAGCGTGTACTCGTCGCCCGGATACCGATGAGCCAGCTCGCGGCCGACCGCGGCGGCGTCCGCCCCCGCCGATAACTGCGGCTCCGTGACGGCCCGAATCTCCCCCACTTCGCCCGCCACCGCGGCGGGGACGGGGATCTCCTGGCCGATCCACGACGGCACCTCGCCGGCGGGATCCTCGATCGGACTCACCTTCACGCGGGCCTCTTCGTCGTCGATCTCGGCGATGCGCCACATCTCGCCGCGCTGGATGAAGACCTCGCCCGGCTGGGCGAAATTGACGACGAACCGCTCGTCTAAGGTCCCGATCTGCTGGCCCGAGGCGATGTCGTGGACCTCGTAGGTCTCCTCGTCGGGGATCATCGAGAGATTGGAGTAGACGTACTGCCAGGTCCCGCCGGTCGTCTCGAGGCAGTCCTCGCCCTCGTCGAACCAGACGATTCGGTTGCGGTGGAGCTCCGAGGCGACCTCGCGGACCGTCTCCTCGGGCACGTCGCGGAACGGATACGCGCGCGTGATCGTCTCGCAGGCCTCCCGAACGCGGGTGTCGCCGCGGCTCTGAACGACCCCCGGAAGTTGGTTGGCCACGACGTCCAGGCTCCCCTCGTGGATCGCGGCCGGTTCGACCTCGCCGTCGCGGGCGCGGCGAGCGATCGAAAGCGCCTCGAACGTGTCGTCCGGCCGGGTCGTGACGATGGTCCCGCTCGAGACCTCGTCCTGCCGGTGCCCCGCTCGTCCGATTCGCTGCAGCAATCGCGTCACTTGCCGCGGGCTCTTGTACTGGACGACGTGGTCGACCCGGCCGACGTCGATCCCCAGCTCCATCGAGGACGTACAGAGCAGCCCGTCCAGCTCGCCCGCTTTGAACCGATCCTCGACCTCGATGCGGGCCTCCTTCGAGAGCGAGCCGTGGTGGACACCGATCGGGAGGTCGAGTTCGTTGAACCGCGAGCCCAGCGCCTCCGCTGTCTGGCGCGTGTTGACGAAGATCAAGGACGATTCGTTCTCGGCGACGATATCGCGAATCAGCCGGACGTGGCTGGCCGTGTCCGGCTCGGTCATCAGTTCTCCCGCGAGCCGCTCGTCTTCCTCGGTGATCTCCGGATTACGGACGGCGACGTCGACGTTGCTGCCGACGTCGATCTCCC
>CAYVQH010000199.1:0-3180 GCA_964454105.1 uncultured Halobacteriales archaeon
CGACCTACGCGATCGCCGACGTCGACGGCGAGGAGTGGTTCGTCTCCCGGGAGGCCACGGAGAAGCTCCGCCGACAGGACCACGCGGTCGAGATCCACGAGGAGGTCTCGGGCGAACGGTTGGTCGGCGAACGCGTCAGCAACCCGATCACGGACGAGGACGTTCCCGTCCTCCCCGCGCGGTTCGTCGACTCGGACAACGCCACCGGCGTCGTGATGTCGGTGCCGGCCCACAGCCCCGACGACTACGTCGCCCTGCGGGAGGCGAGGTCGGACCCCGAGCGCCTACGGGAGTACGGGATCGACCCCGAGGAGGTCGAGGCGATCGATCCGGTCCCGATCCTGGAGGTCGAGGGCTACGGCGAGGTCCCCGCCCGCGATGCCGTCGAGGAGTACGGGGTCGAGTCGAGCGACGATCCCCGGCTGAAGGAGGCCACCCAGGAGCTCTACAACCGCGAGTTCCACGCCGGACGATTGCTCGATGCCTACGGGGAGTTCGCCGGCGAGGTGATCGAGGACGTTCGCGGGCGATACAGGGATCACCACGCCGAGTCGGGCGCGTTCGACAGGATGTACGACTTCACCGAGAGGGTCGTCTGTCGGTGTGGCGGCGAGGTCGAGGTCGCCTATCAGGACACCTGGTTCCTCCGGTACGACGACGAGGAGTGGAAGGAGAAGGCCCACCGCGCGGTCGCCGGGATGGACGCGATCCCCGACAACACCCGCGGCCAGTTCGATCACACGATCGACTGGCTCAACGAGTGGCCCTGCATCCGGAACTACGGGCTGGGGACCAGGCTACCGTGGGACGACGAGTTCGTCATCGAGCCGTTGAGTGACTCGACGATCTACATGTCCTACTACACGATCGCCCACCGGATCGACGGGATTCCGCCCGAGGACCTGGACCGCGAGTTCTTCGACACGCTGTTCTACGGTGCAGAGACGGTCGAGGACCCCGACGAACGAGCCCTGGAGTTGCGCGCCGAATGGGATCACTGGTATCCGGTGGACTACCGGTGTTCGGCCAACGACCTCATCTCGAACCACCTCACGTTCTACCTCTTTCACCACGCCGAACTGTTCGACGAGGCGAACTGGCCCCAGGGGATCACCTCGATGGGGATGGGACTGCTCGAGGGTCAGAAGATGTCGTCCTCGAAGGGCCACGTGGTCCTGCCCGGCGAGGCGATCGAGGAGTACGGCGCCGACACCGTTCGGTTCTTCCTGCTCAACTCCGCGGAGCCCTGGCAGGACTACGACTGGCGCGCCGACCAAGTCGAGTCGACCCGGGACCAGCTCGATCGGTTCTGGGGCCGCGCGCAGGAAGTCATCGAATCCGGGAAGGGCGAACGCGAACTGGAACACATCGACCGCTGGCTGCTCTCGAAGCTCCAGGGAACCGTCGAGGACGTCACGGGAGCGATGGAGAGCTTCGAGACCCGGACCGCGAGCCAACGGGCGTTCTACGGGTTCGAGGAGCACCTGAAGTGGTACCGTCGGCGCGCGGACCTCGACCGGCCGGGTGCGCGCTGGACGCTTCGGACCGTTCTCGAAACGCGACTGCGTCTGCTCGCGCCGATCGTTCCGTTCCTCGCGAACGAGCTCCACGAGCAGCTCACTGGGACCTCCGCCGAGGACGCCCCCTGGCCCGAGGTCGACGGGACGCTGGTCGATCCCGCCGTCGAGACCGAGGAGCGGCTGATCGAGAACCTGCTGGCGGACGTCGCGGACATCGTCGACGTCACCGGCGAGGACCCAGAAACGATCCGCGTCTACGTCGCCGCCGACTGGAAACGTGACGTCTTCGACACCGTCGTCGAGACCGGTCCCGACCAGGGTGCGGTGATGGGCGAGGTTATGCAAAGCGAGGAGCTGCGCGAGAGGGGCGACGCGGTCAACGACCTCGTGGGCGATCTGATCGAGCTCGTCCGCGGACGGACGGACGACGAGCTCGAGGACCTACGAGAGGTGGACGAACGGGCGGTCTACGAGGGTGCGAGCGACTTCCTCGAGCGGGAGTTCGACGCGAGCGTCGAGGTCGCCCCGGAAGGGGAAGGCGACGACGAGCGGGCGGGCAAGGCGATCCCGCTGCGGCCGGCGATACACATTGAGTAGGGCGAAAAGGGTTATTCCGGCGGGCGGCCTATCCGAGGTATGAGCGAATCGGACGAATCCACGGCGAAAAAGGCCCTACGGACGGTGACCCCACCCTACCGCGGCCGACCGGACGAGGAGATGAACCTCATCGGGCTCGCGTACTTCCTCGTGCTGTTGGTCCTGCTGGTGCCTCTGCTTCCGTTCGTCGTCATCATCTGGCTACTAAGCAAGGTCTTCGGGACGATCAGAGGACGGGCTAGTTGAGACCGAGCAGGTCGAAGGGGTAGCCGTTGTCGTTCTCGTCGGCGTGTTCGTAGACGACGTGGGCGGCGGCGACGTCCTGGATCGCGAGGCCAGTCGAGTCGAACACCGTAAGGCCGTCCTCGGGCGTCCGGCCGTCGCGGTCGCCGACGACGATCTCCCCGATCGCGGCGTGGATGTCGTCGTCGGTCAGCGTGCCCTCGTTGTATGGCACGTTGATCTCGCCCGAGTGGGTGGTCTGGGCGTGGTCGTCGATGACGAGTTTGGCGTCGAGCAGGACCTCGTCGGCGATCTCGTGTTTCCCCTCGGCGTCGGCGCCCATCGCGTTGATGTGGGTGTGTTCGCCGACGGCTTCTCGGGAGACGATCGGGTTCTCGACCGGCGTCACCGTCGAAAGGACGTCACACGAGGCGGCCTCCTCGATCGACCCACCGGAGACGTCGAAGCGATCCTCGAACGCGGAGACGAACCGTTCGACGCGCTCGTCGTCGAGGTCGCTGATCACGACGCGCTCGATGGGGCGGATCTCGGCGATGGCCTCTAGCTGGGTGTAGGCCTGGACGCCCGCGCCGACGATCCCCATCGAACTCGCCTCGGCGACCGCGAGGTGGTCGGTGGCGACCGCGGCGGCCGCGCCGGTGCGCTGCATGGTGAGCTCCGTGCCGTCCATGATCGCCAGTGGTACTGCGGTCTCGGGATCCGAGTAGATCATCGTTCCCAGAACCGTGGGGAGGTCCTTCTTCGGGTTGTCCGGGTGGACGTTGACCCACTTGATCCCGGCGGCGTCCCACGAGCCGGCGTCGAGGTAGGCGGGCATCGA
>CAYVQH010000200.1:0-3135 GCA_964454105.1 uncultured Halobacteriales archaeon
TGGGACTCGAACTGGTTCTGGCTGAGGAACACGCCCTGCTCGTGCATCGCGGGCCACAGCAGTCGGTTCCAGCGCTCGACCTCGGCGCTCGCGACGTCCGCACCCGTCTTCGGACAGCGGGTGTAGCGTGAACAGTCGGTCCGTTGCTCACAACCCGCCTCGCAGTGGTTTTCGGACTCGACGGGTGCCTCGCGCGTGAAGACCACCTTGAACAGGCTGTCGGTCCCCACCACCGTGTACTCGGGGGCCTGGTCCGCACAGATGTCGGTCAGCCCCGATCGAAGCCGGTCGCCCAGTCCGTTGACGTGGTCGTAGACGTCGTTCTCGGCGGCGTACTTCAGCGTCTCCAGTCCCGCCGCCATCGTCACCGGGTGACCCGAGAACGTGCCGGCCTGGAAGACGTCCCCCGAGGGTGTGAACGACTCGACGATCTCGGCTCGGCCGCCGATCGCTCCCACGGGAAAGCCCCCGCCGACGATCTTGCCGAACGTCGTGAGATCGGGCGTGACGTCGAACTTCCCCTGTGCGCAGGCGAGTCCGCCCACCCGGAAGCCGGTGATGACCTCGTCGAAGATCAGCAGGGACCCGTGCTCGCGGGTGAGCTTCCTGAGCGTCTCGTGGTACCCGTCGACGGGCGAGACGATCCCCTTGTTCGCCAGCATCGGCTCGACGAGCACGCCCGCGATCTCCTCGCCGCGCTCCTCGAAGACGCGCTCCGCGGCCTCGCTGTCGTTGAACGGCACCGGGATGGTGTGCTCGGCGAAGGACTGGGGGACGCCCTTCGTGCTCGGGGCCGGGCTGTCGGCGTCGCCCTCGACCAGCGTCGACTCCTGGGCGCCGTGATACCCCCCCTGCATGACGACGACCTTCTCGCGGCCGGTGTAGCCACGCGCGAGGCGCACGGCCGAGACCGTCGCCTCCGTTCCGCTATTAACGAACCGGAGCTTCTCGACGCTTGGCACGTGTCGGGCGACGAACTCGGCGAGCTCGACCTCGATCTCGGCGGGCGCGCCGTACATCGGACCGTCGCTCGCGCCCTTCTGGATCGCCGACTGCACCTGCTGGGGCAGGTCGTGGCCCAGAAGCAGGGGACCCAGCCCCATCATCCAGTCGATGTAGCGGTTGCCGTCGGCGTCGATCACGTGACCGCCGTCGCCGCGCTCGACGAAGAAGGGGTACGGCTGGATCGACGCCCTGACGGGGGAGTTCACCCCGCCCGGCAGGACGGAGAGCGCCCGGTCGTAGAGGTCCCGCGAATTCTCGAGGTTCATACTCCCGCTTGCGGGTCGGGCTACTTAATCGGGATGTGTCGGCGTCGCCCGGGTGGCCGTCGCCTTGAACGACGCGACCACCTCCCGGCCGGGTTCCAGACCCAGCCGCTCGACGCTCGCCCGCGTCACGAGCGCGACCAGCCCCGTGTCGGCACCGACGTCGAGGCGAACCCGGGCGACCCGCTCGCCGCTCTCGACGCCCTCGACGGTCCCGGAAAACCGGTTGCGGGCGCTCGTCTCCTCGGGTGCCGGCGTCTCCGCGGGCGGCGTCAGCGTGACCGCGTCCGAGCGGATCACCACCTCGACCGCGTCCCCCTCCGGCGGGACGAGCGCGCGGATCCGACCCGGTTCGCACTCGACGACTCCGAGTTCGCCGTCGCGTTCGACCACCCGGCCCGACAGGACGTTCCCCTCGACGGCCGTCAGCCCGTCGGCGGCCGTTTCGAGGCGTTCGAACCGGGCGAGCAGATCTCTTGCCTCGTCGGTGAGCGTGCTGCCGCCGCCGCCCGATCCGCCGCGCTGGCGTTCGACCAGCGGGCCGACCGCCTCCTCAAGCTCGACCACGCGGCGCTGGGCATGGGCATAGGATCGTTCGAGCGCGTTCGTCGCGGCGTGGATCGATCCGTGTTCGTCGATCGCCGAGAGGAGTTCGACGTCGCGGGCGGTGACGGACACGTCGCCGACGGCCAGTCGCGTCTCGAACGCCTCGTGCATCTCGTTGCGGCCCATGCTCTACCGTACCGAGCACCGGCGACCCGATCAATCCACCGGTGGTCCCAACGCTGATTCGCTCGGACCGTTCGTCGAGGCGCTCCGCGCCACCGGTCGACCGTTCCCACCGGACCCTCCGAGGAGCCCGACTTCGAGCGGTATCCCCGACGGGGATCAGTAGATCAGTTCGCCGTCGATGAACTTCCGGGCGCGTTCGTCGCGCGGGTTCTCGAAGACGCGCTCGGTCGGGCCGACCTCGATGACCGACCTGCCGAGCAGCACCGCCACCCGGTCCGCGATCCGTTCGGCCTGGTGCATGTCGTGGGTCGCGATCACGACGCCGATCCCGCGGTCCCGGGCCTTCGCGATCGCCTCCTCCAGCAGTGCGGTGTTGCGCGGGTCGAGGTCGGAGGTCGGCTCGTCGAGCAACAGCGCGTCGGGGTCGTACGCGAGCGCGCGGGCGAAGGCGACCCGTTGGGCCTCGCCGCCCGACAGCGAGCGGGCGTTCTGGCCCTCCTTGTCGGCGAGGCCGACCACGCCGAGCGCCTCTCTGGCCGCCTCGCTCGTTCCGTTTCGCCGCCCGACGAGCTCCGCCGCGTTTCGCCTGAGCCGCTCGGACCACGACCGGCGCACTCGGAGCCCGTATTCGACGTTCCTTCGCGCGGAGGCGTCGAACAGGCTCGGCTCCTGGAACACCATGCCGACGTTCCGGCGCAGCGCGAGGCGGCGACTCTCCGGCACTTCCCAGACGTCGGTCCCCTCGTAGCTGACCGTGCCTGCGTCCGGCCGCTCGAACAGCGCCAGCAGCCGAAGCAGGGTCGACTTCCCGACTCCCGAGGGTCCGATGATCGCCATGGTCTCGCCGCGCTCGACCGACAGCGAGACGTCATCGAACACCGGCTCATCGTAGACGTGCCGGAGCTCCTCGACGTCGAGGATCACCGTCATCGCCGTCCACCCCCGCCGAGCCGGCCGACCAGCCAGTTGACCGCGAGGACGATCGCGACGAGGATCGCCCCGAGAAACAGCGCGGTCTCGTAGCGCCCCTGGCGTGCCTCCAGTTGGATCGCGGTCGTGAGGTTCCGGGTGTAGGCCTCCCCGTCGGCGTAGGCGATGTTGCCCCCGACGATGAGGACGGAGCCGACCTCGCTGA
>CAYVQH010000201.1:0-3135 GCA_964454105.1 uncultured Halobacteriales archaeon
CTTCGAGCACTGGTTCCGCGAGGTCGGCGTCGACGGGTTCAACGTCAAGGAGGTGGTCCGGCCGAACAGTCTGCGTGATTTCGTCGACCTCGTGGTGCCCGAACTTCGCGAACGTGGACTCGTCAGGGGGTCCTACGACGGCGACACGTTGCGTGAGACCATGACCGGCCAGTCACGACTGCCCGAAGACCACGCCGGGAGACGTGACGCGCTCGCCGGGATGGACCTATAACGAGACCGCCATCATCACCTCGTCGACGTACTCGCCGTCGATCTTGTAGTGGCCCTCTCGAACCGCCTCGACCTCCCAACCGTGGCCCTCGAGGAACTCGATCGCCGCCTCGTTCGTCGAGGGGATGCTCTGATAGACCCGCTCGTAGCCCTGTGATCCGGCCCATTCGAGGCCGCGTTCGAGCAGGTGCCCACCGAGCCCGTAGCCGCGGTACTCCTCGAGGACGCCCGTCGTGAGTTCCGCGGTGTGTGAGAGCTTCTCGATCTCGGGCGACTGGAGGTGGGCCCAGCCGACGACCTCGTCGTTGACGGTCGCGACGAAGAAGACGCGGGATTCGACGTCGTCCTGACGGAGGAGTTCGCGCTCGTGATCCAACTCCTGGGCGACCGTCTCGGCGACGATGTAGGTGCGCTTCTCGGCGACCTGTCTGAGCACGCCGAGAATACCTGATAGATCGGCCTGTCGTGCTGGCCGGACGTGGAACTCGACGTCGTCCCGGGTGAACTCCTCCTCCTCGCCCTCCAACTCGGGAACAACCTGGAGCCCGCCACCCAGCGCCTCCTCCAGGAGGCCGTTTCGTTTCATGATGGCGACGTGGTGGCGAAATCCGCCGGGATCCTGCGGGAACGTCGCCTGCTGAACCTTCTCGTGGTCCGTCGGGCCGTGTTCCTTGACGTACTCGTAGATGCGTTCCCGGTCGTTGTGATCGAGGTCGGGCTCGGTCTGTGCGTTCATGATCTGTGATACCACATCACGGATCAAGAACCTTGCGTCCGAACCTATCGACGGGTCGGGACGTGCGTGAGCAGTTGTGCAGTGTCCCGGACGTTATGCGTCTCGACGAACAGTTCCGCCGTCTCGCGGACCGAGAACTCCGCGTCGATCCCGACGCCGTAACACAGCGCGTACAGCTCCAGCCACTCGTTGAGCGCGTCTTCGAACGTGGCGTGTTCGGTTTGTGAGAGTCGCTCGCCGTTCGACCGGACCTCGATGTAGAGCTCCAGAACGGGCCACAGCCCCTCCCGAAGGTAGGCGAGCGCCCGCTCGTCCGGGTCCTCGGGCGAATCGAACCCCTCGCGCTCCCGGCGGGCGTGCTCCCCAAGCGCTTCGATCCGTTCGTAACGGTCCTCACCCTTCGCGCTCATCCCTCGCGGAACTCGACGCCCTTCCCGCCGCGTGGGTGTTCCCAGCAGGTGTCGGCGACGATCGCGCAGGTCCCACACTCGACGCAGGGCTGGGTATCGAGGCTGATGAGGCGCTCCTCGTCCCCGTTGGTCTTCACCGTTTCCTCGCGATAACAGCCCCCGCCGAAGTCGCGGGCGCTGACCGGACAGGCCGTCACCGCCGCGCCGCTGGCCTCGACGGACGAATCGAGCAGCTCGATGTGGGGGTTGCCCACGTCGGTGTCGTAGGTCAACTCGCCGATCCGGTCGGCGAGGCTCGGCGGCTCGACGTCGTTCTCGCCCTCGACCGGCTCGCCCAGTTCCTCCGCGATGACGGTCGGCAACGTCACGTACGGCGTCGCGGTGTCGGGGACCATCATCGAGAGGTACGGCGAACTGTAGAGGCGCTCGAGCCCGTTCGCCCGCGACAGCGCGCGGATCCCCGTCCGTCCCACGCGGGAGTCGACCAGCCGGTCGGTGAGGTTCGCGACGGGGGCGCGCTCGCCCAGGGTGCTTGCGGCCTCGTAGCGCCGCGGCCGGAGCTTCGCCATCACGCCCTCGTCGCGCAGGCGCTTCGCGTAGCGCTCGCCCACGAGGGTGGAGTCGCCCCGCGAGCGGGCCTCGACGAACGCTTCCGCGGCGAGCGCGCCCGCCGTCACGGCGTGGTTCATCCCCTTGATGATCGGCCCCTGAGCCTGCATCTGCCCGCCCGCGTCGCCCACGAGCACGAGCCGACCCTCGTGGGGCTCGGGGTTGGCGACCTTCTTCGAGTCCGGAACCAGCTTCGCACTGTACTCGCGTTCGTGATACTCGTCGTCGAGCCACTCGTCCAGCAGCGGGTGGGTGAGCAGCGCGTCGAGCAGTTCGTGGGGTTCGGCCTCCTCGGCGACCAGCGAGTCGAGGTGGAATACCGTGCCGATCGACAGCGAGTCCTCGTTGGTGTAGAGAAAGCCCCCGCCCCGGACGTCCGAGAACAGATCGCCCGAGAAGAGGTGGGCCTCACCTTCGTTCTCGCTGATATCGAATCGGTCGTTTACCTCGGGCAGGTCCACCACGGCTTTCACGCCCTGGAACCACTCCTCGGGCTCCTCCCAGTCCATCAGCCCGGCGTCCCGCGCGAGTTCGCTGTTGACGCCGTCGGCCGCGACGATCAGATCGGCAGTAATGGGATCGAGTTCGTCGCAGGTCACGCCGACGATCTCGCCGCCGTCCCGCAGGAGTCCGTTGACCCGTACCTCGGTCAACAGGCCGCCGCCGGTTTCCCTCGTCATCTCGTGGACCCGCTCTGCGAGCCACGAGTCCATCTTCCGGCGAAGGACGGCGTCACCCCACTCGGTGTCGTGGTGGTGCAGGTCGGTGATGTCGAACGTCTTCACCCGATTGCCGGCGACGTTGTGGAGGTAGTAGTCGGTGATCGGGCGCTCTGCGGCCTCCTCGCGGAACTCGGGGAAGAGGTCGTCGATGGTGTAGGGAGCCGATTCCTCGGCGTAGAGCAACCCTCCAGAGACGTTCTTCGAACCGGCGTCGACGCCGCGTTCGAGAACGAGCGTCTCGACGCCGTTTCGCGCCAGCGTCGCCGCGGCCGCCGCGCCGCCCGGCCCGCAGCCGACGACGACTGCCTCGTAGTGCTCGTACTCCTCGGCGCTCCCGCCCGCGTCGGCCGCCTCGCCCCGATCGAGCGCCTCCGCGGGCGCGTCGGCGGTCTTCTCGGCGGGGTCGGTGTTCGCGGCCATCTACTCG
>CAYVQH010000202.1:0-3131 GCA_964454105.1 uncultured Halobacteriales archaeon
AGAGCCCCGAGTGTCCCGACTGCGGGTCGATGACGCTGTACTACTCGGAGGGCTGCAAGACCTGCGAGTCCTGTGGCTGGTCCGAGTGCTGAACTGAGGCCGTCTTCTCCTTCTCTCGGCGTCCCTTCAGCGGTGCCGTTGTCCGACCCCACCCATAACAAGGTTTAATAACGAAGTATACGGTTTCTGTGTATGAATCGTGACAACGCGGAGCCGAGCGTGCGGCGGCTCCCCGGGAAGCGGACCCGCGAATGGATCGAGTACCACCACCGGTACTCCGCGCCCAGCGAGCACGCCCACGAGTTCGCCTGGGATATCTCCGGCGAGGCGGAAGGTCCCTTCTGTACCGACCTCGACGGCAACGTCTTCCTCGATTTCACCTGCCACATCGGTGCCGCGCCGCTCGGTTACAACAATCCGAAAGTCATGGATCGAATGGCGGAGTTCGACCTGGTCGATCCGCTGAAGATCGCCGGCCAGGACTTCTACGCCGGTTCCAGCGGCGGTCCCGAGGACCCGGAGATCCCGGGGGCGGCCCAGCTCATGGAGCGGCTGGTCGATATCTCCTCGCAGTACGACATGGACACCGTCTTCCTCTCGAACTCGGGCGCGGAGGCGATCGAGAACGCGATGAAGATCTCGTATGCGAACACCCCCGAACGAAAGTACGGGATCACCTTTCTGGGAGCCTTCCACGGCCGGACGCTGGGGACGCTCTCGATGACGCGCGCCGGCGACGTCTACACGCGCGCCTATCCCGAGATCGCCGGCACCCGAACCGTTCCCTTCTGCGAGGATCGGGCCTGTACACGCTCGACGTGTTCGTGTGGGTTCTTCGCCGGCGGGCGATCCCAACTGGAACGCATGCTCGACCCTGAGCAGGGCTATCTCGACCCCCGGGAGGTCGCCTTCCTGATCCTCGAACCGGTCCAGGGCGTCGGTGGCTATCGCTTCCCGAGCACGCCCTTCATGGAGGAAGTACAGAGAGTCTGCGAGACCCACGACATCCATCTGATCGTCGACGAGATCCAGTCGGGGCTCGGTCGGACAGGGAAGATGTGGGCCGCGGACCACTACGCCATCGAACCGGACGTGATCACCAGCGCGAAGGCGCTCCGCTCGGGGGCGACGATCTCCCGGTCGGGGGTCTTTCCCGAGGAGAAGAACCGGCTGGGGTCGACCTGGGGCGGCGGCGACGTGATCGCCGCCCTTCAGGGGGCGCTCACCATCGACGCGATCCGGGACTACGACCTCCTCGACAACGCCGTCGAACGCGGCACCCAGGTGAAGGAACTGCTCCGGGACGCGGACCCCGACGGTGTCGAGGAGGTCAGAGGCAAGGGCCTGATGCTCGCCGTCGAGTTCGACTCGAAGGACCGGCGCAACGCCGTCGTGAAGGCGGGGCTCCAGCGTGGGCTGCTCACGCTCGGCTGTGGCTACAAAACGATCCGCCTGTTGCCGCCGCTCGACGCCACCGAGCGCGAGATCGACCTCGGAGTCTCGCTGTTCCGCGAGGCGATCGACGCGACGTAGTACACGGCTTCCGTTGTTCTCGTACACGAAAACATAAGTAATGGCGCCGAGAGTTGGTTCTTGATAGTGATTACCGTGCAGCCGTTCGAGCGATCCGAATACGAGCGACGAGTGGAACGGACGAAAGAGCGCATGCGAGAGAAAGGCGTGGAGACGCTGTTCGTGACCGATCCGGCGAACATGAACTACCTCTCGGGATACGACGGGTGGTCCTTTTACGTCCATCAGGGGCTCGTCGTCTCGCTGGATCACGACCAGCCGGTCTGGATCGGGCGCGAGATGGACAGGAACGGAGCGAAGGCGACCGTCTGGATCGACCACGAGAACCTGCGGGCCTATAGCGACGACCACGTCCACTCGCCGGTCGGCAAACACCCGATGGACGTCGTCGCGCAGGTCATCGAGGGGATGGGACGGGACGATACCACGATCGGCGTCGAGATGGACGCCTACTACTACACCGCCAAATCCCACCAGCGCCTCCAGAAACGACTCCCGGAGGCGACCTTCTCGGACGCCACCCTTCTGGTGAGCTGGGTCCGCGTGGTGAAATCGGACGCGGAGATCGAGCTGATCGAGCAGGCCACCCGGCTCTCGGAGGCCGCGATGCAGGCCGGCATCGACGCGATGGGGGGAGGTGTGGCGGAGTCGACGGTCGCCGCCGAGATCTATCACACCCTGATCGCGGGCACCGAGGCGTTCGGCGGGGACTACCCCGCGATCGTTCCCCTGATGCCCTCCGGCGAGCACACCGGCACGCCGCATCTCACGTGGTCGGACGAGCCGTTCGAGGAGGGCGACCCCGTGATCGTCGAGCTCGCGGGCTGTCGCCACCGGTATCACTCCCCGCTGGCTCGGACCGCCGTGGTCGGCGGGGTTCCCGACGAGATGGCGCGGGTCGCCGACGTGGTCGTCGAGGGTCTGAACGCGGCGCTCGATCGGGCCGCCCCGGGGGTGACCTGCGAGGAGGTCGAACTGGCGTGGCGCGAGACGATCGCGAAACACGGCATCGAGAAGGAGGATCGGATCGGGTACTCGATGGGACTTGGCTACCCGCCTGACTGGGGCGAGCACACCGCGAGCCTTCGACCGGGCGACGAGACGGTGCTGAAGGAGAACATGACCTTCCACATGATCCCGGGGATCTGGACGGACGAACTCGGCGTCGAGATCAGCGAGTCCTTTCGCGTGACCGCGAACGGCGCCGAACGTTTCTCCTCGTTCCCGCAGCGAGTGTTCTCGGTCTGATCGCGGGTCAAACCGACACCCGGTCGACGGTCACCGATGGTCGTCGATTCGACCGTCGAGTGGTAACGTTTCTACCGTCCGATACCGACATGGGGAAGTAGTCGAGTCTCCGAACGATCCAACGGAAACGGTCGTCGTTCCGGAAGGGTTTCAAATCATGGTAGACACATACGACCTCGTCATCGTCGGTGGAGGGATCAGTGGCGCATCACTGCTATATACGGTGTCGAAGTTCACCGACATCGAACGGGTGGCACTTCTGGAGAAGGAAGAGGAGATCGCGGCGGTCAACTCGCATCACACGAACAACTCCCAGACGCTTCACTTCGGGGACATCGAGACCAACTACT
>CAYVQH010000203.1:0-3069 GCA_964454105.1 uncultured Halobacteriales archaeon
CGCTTCTCGACGGTGTGGGTGAGGTAGGTGTAGGTTCCCCCATACAGGGCACTCGCGCTGACGACGTTGTCGCCAGCTTCGGCGAGGATGAACGTCGCCAGATCGAAGGCAGCCATCCCCGAGGAGGTGGCCAGCGCCGCGACCCCGCCCTCCAGGGAGGCGAGGCGTTTCTCCAGCATCGCGTTGGTCGGGTTCATGATCCGCGAGTAGATGTTGCCCGGCTCCTCGAGGGCGAACAGGCGGGCGGCGTGGTCGGTGTCCTCGAACTCGTAGGAGGTGGTCTGATAGATCGGCGGTGCTCGCGAGCCGGTGGATTCGTCGGGTTCCTGGCCGGCGTGAACGCTTCTGGTGGCGAACCTGTCGTCGTCTGCCATACGTCGGTTGTGAACGTGACGTGTGGTAAAACCCTACTACCCGCGGAAACGGATCTCGGAACCGGGGAGGAGTTCGGCGACGTCTCCCCCGCTTGTCGCACGGCTGACAAACGAGGAAATCGACCAGAAAGCGCTCGAATCGAGCATGGCGAGGTGCCGCGAGCGCTTCGCGCGTGGAGGACGGTCGGATCGCCCTAACCGTCCGCGAGCGTCCAGACCTCGCGGTCCCCGCCCGTCTCGGTGTCGCGCTCGGCCACGCGCTCGAGGATCGATCCGAGGACTTCGGCCGCCTCCTCGACCGAGACCTCCTGATCCATCCCGTCGAGCTGGCCAAGCGCGAACTCCACGCCGGTTCCCCGTGCGACGGCCGTCTCCTCGAGCGCGCCTCCCGAGCCGTCGATCGCGCGCAGCCGCGCCACGCGGTTGCCGTCGCGGGCGGCGACGATCGCCTCGACGCCGGCCTCGCTCGCCAGATCGGTCGCGAGCCGCGAGAGGGGATCGATCCGGATCGCCGAGTCCCGTTCGGTCTCCCGCCGGCGGACCGCCGCGTCGAGTTCCCGTCCGAATGCCTGGATCCCGTCCGGATCGCCCGCGACCGCCGCGCCCGCGGCGTCGTACTCGAGGAGTTTCTCGAGGCTCTCGCTTCTGACCGTGCCCCCGCTCGTCGCACGCCTGTCGGCCGCGAGCGCGACGCCGTCCGCCGCTCGAACGCCGAGAACTGTTCCCATACCGGGGGGACGGCGCCCCGGCACATGAACGTTGGTCCGGCCGGTTCGTCGCGCGGTGGCCGGTACGAACGGCATCGCCGGGAATGACGCTCTCGTGGACCGGGCGGAGGAGGACGAGCGTTCGCGGAACCGACACGGAATCCCGCGCCCGATCCGGTCCGAACCGCAACGGCCGAGCGGCCGCGAGGACTTCGGGTTCTTGTATGAACCCTTATAGTCGCCGGCGCGCGAGAGGGGACATGTACCGACCAGGAGGTGGGCGTCGGTGAGCGACGCCCGCGCACACACCGTCCGGCTCGAACTCGTCGACGAGCCGGGCGAACTGCTGAACGCACTGGCCCCGATCGCCGAGAACGGGGGCAACCTGCTGTCGATCTACCACGAACGGGGCAACCTCACCCCGCGGGGCCGAATCCCCGTCGAGGTCGATCTGGAGTGTGCCCCCGAGCGCTTTTCCGACATCGTCGAAGCCCTGCGTGAGGCGGGGATCAACGTCATCCAGGCCGGTGAGGAGCGCTACGCCGAGGAGGTCACCGTGATTCTCGTCGGTCCGCTCATCGAGACCGACCTCTCGGACACCCTCAGATGGTTCGAGGAGTGTGGCGACCTCTCGGTGCTCGACCTCTCGCTTTCGGCCCCTGAGGACGACCGCCCGAGCGCCCGGCTCCGGTTGGCTGCGGCGGCAAACGGCGTCGAGGACGCCCTCTCCCGGGTTCGCGATCTCGCCGATCGAAAGGAGCTGCTCGTGATCGAACCCCAGCTCGATCGGGAGGTCGAAGCGTGAAACTCGCCGTCGCCGGCGCCGGCGCAGTCGGACGCTCGGTACTGGAACTCGCCGCCGAGTACGGCCACTCCGTCACCGCGATCGCCGACTCCTCGAGCGGTGCGATCGATCCCGCCGGACTGGATCCCGAGACGGTCCTCGCCCGCAAGGACGACGAGGGTCGAGTCGGCGCGACGGATCCCGACGAGGTCCTCGATTCGGGGTACGACGCTCTCGTCGAGGCCACGCCCACGACACTTGGTGACGCCGAACCCGGCTTCTCCCATGCGGTCGCGGCCCTCGAACGCGATCGACACATCGTGCTGGCGAACAAGGGTCCCGTCGCCGAACGGTACGCCGACCTCCGGGCGGCCGAGCGCGAGAGCGCGGGCGAAGTGCGATTCGAGGCCACCGTCGGCGGCGCGATCCCCGCCGTCTCGACGATCGAGGACTTCGGCCCCGAACACGTCACCGCGGTCCGCGGCGTACTCAACGGGACTGCGAACTTCATTCTGACCCGGATGGCCGCCGAGGGACTCGATTACGAACACGTGCTCGCGGAGGCCCAGGACCTCGGCGTCGCGGAGGCCGACCCCTCCTTCGACGTGGAGGGGACCGACGCGGCCCTGAAGTGCGTGATCACGGCGAACGTCCTCTCGGACCGGGAGTTCACCCTCGCCGATGCGGAGGTCGCAGGGATCGAGTCGATCCCCGGAAACGCCCTCGAACTCGCCGCCGAGGACGGGCGTACCGTCAGGCTGATCGGTGAGGCGACTCCCGAGGGTGTTCGTGTCGGCCCGCGACTGGTGCCCGAGAACGGTCCGTTGGCGGTGGCCGGCACCCGAAACATCGTCCAACTCGAGACGACCCACGCCGGCCGACTGCACCTCAGCGGGCGCGGCGCGGGCGGGCCCGAAACCGCCACTGCTGTGCTTTCGGACGTCGGCAGACTGGGATGACCAGTCGCACCGCGTGCGGGTGTGTTCTACCGGACCGCCCGGTGGCCATCGCAAGCCACGTGACTATCCGCTCGCCATCCCTCATTCTCGGCCAATGGGTCCGAGTCTCGGAAACGCGAAGTCGTTCGGGCGGGCGGTTGCGCGGGAGGTCAGCGAGGAGAACGTCACGTTCATGGCCGGCAGCATCGCGTATCAGGCGTTCGTCTCGCTGATCCCGCTGCTCGCGTTGCTCTTTCTGGCCGTCG
>CAYVQH010000204.1:0-3064 GCA_964454105.1 uncultured Halobacteriales archaeon
CGACCGCAACACCCAGGCCATCGCCTTTCGGGGCTACCCCGAGGACGAGTATCGCACGGAGGAGTGTCACTTCGCACACCCGATCGAGGGCGAGGAACCGCCGGAGAACGTGGCGAACACGAGCCACCGGCCGGTGCCCTACCGACAGGTCAACGTCGGCAGCGGCTGGCACGACTGGACGTTCTCGAACAACCAGTACGGCGATCTAGGAGAGCCCCGTGACGGCATCGGCGCGCCGGTCGGTCGCTTGTGAGGAGCTCCGACCGGAGTACGCTAGCGACGAGGAACGGATCAGCGGGCACTCGATCCGCCACGAAGGGCGACGGGCGATGGAGTCGATCGGATCAGGGGACGGAGATCCCATGACGGGTCAGATACGTGTTGACGCCCTTGATCTCGACCGGACTACCGATGATGCGAACGATGTCGCTGTCGTCGAAGACCGTCACGGAGAACTCCGATTCGATGTCATCCCTGATGCCGTCGATCGCGGTCGGCGGGACCACGATCTGGGTGCTGTCTCGCAGCCGTGACGGGTCGGGCATCGTATATATTTAAACAGACATGCGAGCGATATCAAGGTGTCGAAGTCCCGATCCGGTAAACGGAAAGGGTTTTTCGATCCAAGCGGCCAGTATGAGACGATGGGACTGGAAGAGGAGATCGAGGCGATCGAGGAGGAGATCGCCGAGACGCCTTACAACAAGTCGACCGAGTCCCACATCGGTCGGTTGAAGGCGAAACTCGCGGACAAAAAGGAGAAACTCGAAAACCAGTCCTCGTCGGGTAGCGGCCACG
Organism: uncultured Halobacteriales archaeon; assembly: GCA_964454105.1. Taxonomy (GTDB): domain Archaea; phylum Halobacteriota; class Halobacteria; order Halobacteriales; family Halalkalicoccaceae; genus Halalkalicoccus. Next base: position 799 of record CAYVQH010000204.1, read on the forward strand.
GCTACGCCGTCGAGAAGACCGGCGACGCCACCGTCGCGCTCGTGGGCTTTCCGAGCGTCGGCAAATCGACCCTGCTCAACGCGCTGACCAACGCCGAGAGCGAGGTGGGTTCCTACGACTTCACGACCCTCGGCGTCAACCCCGGAATGCTCCAGTACCGCGGGGCGAACATCCAGATCATGGACGTTCCCGGCCTGATCGAGGGTGCCGCGAGCGGGCGAGGCGGCGGCCAGGAGGTCCTCTCGGTGGTTCGAGCCGCCGATCTCGTCGTGTTCGTTCTCTCTGTGTTCGAGATCGACCAGTACGAGCGCCTGCGCGAGGAGCTCTACAAGACCAAAGTCCGCCTCGACTCGCGCCCGCCGAGCATCTCGATCGCGAAGAAGGGACGCGGGGGGATACGGGTCACCGCGAGCGACGATCCCGGCCTCCCCGAGGACGTCATCAAGGAGGTGCTTCGCGAACACGGCTACGTCAACGCCAACGTGACCGTCCGCGAGACGCTCGACATCGATCGACTGATCGACGGGATCATGGAGAACCGAGTGTACCTTCCGTCGATCGTCGCGGTCAACAAGGCCGATCTGATCGACCGGGAATACCTCGAAACGGTCAACGAGAACCTGCGCGAACACGGCCTCGACCCCGAGGAGGTGACATTCATCTCCGCCGAGTCCGAGAGGGGGCTGGACGGTCTCAAAGAACGGATCTGGGAGGAACTCGGGCTGATCCGGATCTACATGGACAAGCCCGGTCGCGGGGTCGACTACGAGGAACCGCTCGTGCTCCGGCGGGGCGCGACCATCGAGGACGCGATGGAGAAACTGGGCGGCGAGTTCGAGGACCGGTTTCGCTTCGCCCGCGTCTCGGGTCCGAGCGCCAAACACGACCAACAGCAGGTCGGAACGGACCACGAACTCGCCGACGAGGACGTGGTGAAGTTCATCCTCCGGCGATGAGCCGTCCCAGGCCGTGCGGGCGCCGCGCGGGTTTTCGGTGAGGTCCACTGACTTCTCGGATCGAGCCGAGCCATCTATGCCCTTCGGGACAAACCATCCCGTATGTCCCGTGGCGTCGGCGAGTTCGATCTCGTGCAGGGGTTCGTCCCGGAGTCGCTCGCGGTGGTGGTCTCGCTGCTCACCCAACTGGGGGACATCTGGTTCGTGACGCTGTTGCTCGTGGCGGCGTTTCTCCGGTTCGATCGCGACCGGATCGCCGTCGTCGGCGGACTGGTGATCGGGGCGATCGGGCTGGTGTTGAGCCTGAAGTATCTGTTCGCGCTCCCCCGACCCGAGCAACCGCTGGTCGCGATCGAGACCGTTTCCCCCGTGTTTCGACCCGTCTATGCGTCGACGGCACACGCAAGCGGCTACGGCTTCCCGAGCGGGCATGCCGTCGTCTCGACGGCCGTCTACCTCTCGCTCGCGGAGGCCCTGCCAGTGAGCACCCGGCGGCGGCGGTACGCCGTTGCTACGGGTCTCATCGCCGTTGTGAGCCTCTCGAGGGTCGTTCTCGGCGTGCACTATCTCGTCGACGTGCTCGCCGGCATCGTCGTCTGCGTCGTGTTCCTGTACCTCGCTTTCCGGCTGCTGGCCCGCTACGACCGGCCGGCGGCCCGTCGAACCGTCGCGCTGGGGATCGGCGTCGTGCTCGCGGTCGTGAGCGTTCTCGCGAGCGGCGCTCACGTCGATTCCATCGTGTTGCTCGCGGTCTCGAGCGCGATCTTCGGTCTCTTCTGGAGGTACGACCGCCCACGAGGGATCGGCGGCAAGTCCGTCGGCTCTCGGTAGTGTTTTGCGCCCGGCGGCCGATGGCCCGTCCATGGGAGCGACGCTCGACCACGTCATGATGCGCGTCTCGGACCTGGAGGAATCGCTCGAGTGGTACGGCGAGCATCTGGGCTACGAGGAGAAGGACCGCTGGGAGGCCGACAACTTCACCAACGTCTATCTGGGCCCCGAGGAGCTGGGCGAGGACGGCGCGATGCTCGAACTCACCCACAACCACGACGGCGGCCCCGAGGAGATCGGCGACGCCTGGGGCCACATCGCGGTTCGCGTCCCCGAGGGCGAACTCGAGGACTACTACCAGCAGCTCATGGACGAGGGCGTCGACGATTATCGGGACCCCGACTCGTGTGGCGGCCGGTACGCCTTCGTCAAGGACCCCGATGGCCACGAGATCGAGATCGTCCAGCGCGATCCCGACCAGGGGGCGCTCTGGTCGATCGACCACACGATGATCCGCGTCGAGGACGCCGACGAGGCGC
>CAYVQH010000205.1:0-3059 GCA_964454105.1 uncultured Halobacteriales archaeon
AGGAGAGTTATCTTCCTATCTAGTACATTGAAGTGGACGGCTCACGATCACGCGTCCATGGCGGATCCAGACGACGACACGTCACGGACGGTGATGAAGACACACGTTCCCAAGTATCAAAAACGCATCTGGGTCGATCACGCAGAAGCCCTCGAGATGAGCCAAAGCGAGTTCCTCAGAACGATGGTACAGGCGGGTCGAAAGGGATTCGAGTCCACGGGGAACGACTCGCCGTCCATGGAACCGGTGCGAACGAGAGGGGGAGAAACAGCTGATCTCGACGCACGCGTCGAGTCGATCCTCTCGGGGGCCGACCCGCTCTCCTGGGACGACCTCGTCGCCGCCTTGACCGATGACCTCGAAGATCGTCTCGAGCAGGTTCTTCAGTCCCTTCAAGAGGAGAACCGCGTTCGATACAGTGGTCGAAGCGGTGGCTATACCCTGAACGAACGATCATGAGCGTGTCCGGCTCCGGAGGGACGGATGATCCCGTCAGGTACTTCCTCCAGGACATCGAGTATCAGGGGAAGACCGAACGCACCCGGTCGGCGTACGAACGCGTCCTCCGCGATTTCGAGTCGTTCCTTCGGGAGGAGTCACGGGTTAGTACGCTCTCGGAGGCGACACATCGGACGTGTATGGCGTGGATCCACGGCCAACGTAGCGAAGTCGCAGAAAGCACGCTCGCGACGTACGCCTCCTATCTCCACCGATTCTACGCGTACATGACCCAGATCGGCGAGTTCGAGGAGAATCCCATGGCACTGGTCGTCGAGCAGATGGATGAATCCATCGACGTAGATCCGACACGCCGGGAGATCAGTCTCCCGGAGATGCGCGAGTTCGTCCTCTCAATCGGTCACCCCCTCTCTCGGGCCCTGATCGTCACACTACTGAAAACGGGGATGCGCGCCGGGGAACTGTGTAATCTCGACCTCCGTGACCTTCATCTCACGACCGATGTGATCGAGATCGACATCGAACCCCGACCGGAGGTCCACGGAAAACCGGACTCGATCTACGTTTCACCCGAGCCGGCCCGTGGGCACGTCGTCAACGACGAGAAACGCACTGCCTCGAACAAGCGTCGCCGCCCCACCGTGGTGCCGGTCGACGCTGAACTCCGTGATACCCTGGTTCGCTGGCTCGCGATCCGACCCGATCCGCGGTCGCCGGCCGAACCCCTCTTCATGGGTACGAGCAGCCATTGGGGGGCTCGAATCACACCACAGACCGTCCACCACATCGTTGAACGCCATGCTCGCGAGAGAGACTGGTATCGGACCGGTGGCGGTGCAAGCGAGAACGTCACTCCCCACTATTTCCGTCACTTCTTCACTACCCATCTCCGCGGGCAGACGGGCGAGCGTGGCGTCGTCAAATACCTCCGCGGCGACGTCGCCGACGACGTTATCGATACGTACACCCACAACTGGGGTGATGACGTTCGTGAGACGTACGAGGAGAACATTTATCGCTTCCAATAGGACATAAACCGTATCCTGAGATATCAAAAGGCCTCGGTCGGTGATCGGAAGTCCGGAACGAAAGCGACGGTGAGAACAGGTTGTCGTTCGAGACAGTGCTCACGGGACGATTTACGGTCGGTAGCTTCGTTCGATTACATTCGTATTTATGTAATACGTCGTCAGGCGTACGTGCTGTTGATCTCGATGACGTTGGCCGCGCTCATCGTCAGTGCCGGTAGTTCCTCGGTGTACCAGTGGCCGGACATCCTGCTTTTGGGCCCCGAGACGCTTACCGCGCCGAGTACCTCGCCATCGACGACGATCGGGGCAGCGATACATCGCAACCCTTCGAGACGCTCCTCGTCGTCGTAGGCGTACCCTTGGTCACGGATCACGTCGAACTCGTCCATGAGCCGACCGCGGTCGGTGATCGTGTTCGGCGTGACGCTGGGGAGGCCGTGTCGGTCGAGGATCGCCTCGACGCGTTCTTTCGGAAGGTGGGCGAGGATCGCCTTCCCGAATCCGGTCGTATGGAGCGGAACCCGCTTTCCGGCATGGGTGTCCATGTGGACGGCGTCGGCCCCCTTCGCTCGATAGAGGAAAACCCCCCGTCCGTGTTCCTCGACCAGCAGGTTCGCCATCTCGCGGGTCTCCTCCGCGAGCTCGTCGATCTCCGGCGGGCCGATCGTGGCGATCTGTCGCCGATCACGCGCGTACTCGCCGAACTGTAGGAAACGAAGGCCAACGTCGTACTCCGGACCGTGTTTGGTAACGAACTCGTTGCGCCGGAGGGTCTGGAGATGGTTGTGAACCGTGCTCTTGGGGAGGTCGAGATGGCCCGCGAGCTCGGTCACTCCGGCGCCGTCGAGCGCCCGCAGCGCGTCGAGAATCCGGAAGCTCGTCTCGGTCGCCCGCACGGTCGTCGGTTGGTCCGTAGCCATGCCGTCGAGTACCGCATCCGACCTAATAGTTCCATAGGACGGACGGGCGTTCCGGTAGAATGAACGATATCTCTGAGTGATGGAACGCTCTCCCGATCGGCTTCCGAAACCGGTTCTGATCGGCTCTCCAGCCGCAGTGTTCATCCCCACCGAGATTGTCTCCGACCCCAGTGACTGTTCGTTCACTCAAGATGAACACCGATGCTCTTTGTCTGATCGATCCGATTTCGGACGTGAAGTGATATATACTGGCACAGATTCAGAGAAAAAACAATATATGACCATAATACTCTCCGAAATAGTATTTATCTGGGTATTATAGCGTTCATCACTCATGAATGTGTGGCTTCATCGGTAAGAACCGGTCGTCAGCGGACTCCTAGGGATATCTTTATGGACCAGTCGTTTCCAGTAACGAACGGAGTGAACCAGCCATGAGTGACGTGACACTGCGACGCACACAACTAGCAACACCGGCGAGCGACGAGAACTTCATGGAGAGCGCCTCGAACAGCGCGGCGGACGAGGTGTTCCTCGATCTGGAGGACTCGGTCGCACCGAACGCGAAGCCGGATGCCAGAGAGCCCCTGATCAACGCCGCCCAGAGCCACGACTGGAGCGGCAAGGTGCTCTCCTTCCGGATGAACGG
>CAYVQH010000206.1:0-3003 GCA_964454105.1 uncultured Halobacteriales archaeon
TGCGCCAGGTCGCGCTGATCACGATCCTCGCCCAGATCGGGAGCTTCGTGCCCGCAAGCGCCGCGCGGATCGGAATCGTCGACCGGGTGTTCACCCGCGTGGGCGCGAGCGACGACATCGCGGGCGGGCGCTCGACGTTCATGGTCGAGATGAGCGAACTGGCGACCATCCTCAGGGGCGCAAGCGAGCGCTCGCTGGTCCTGCTCGACGAGGTCGGACGGGGAACGAGCACCGCCGACGGGCTGGCGATCGCGCGGGCGATCACCGAGTACGTCCACGACGAAGTCGGCGCGATGACGCTCTTCGCGACCCACCACCACGAGCTGACGGTGCTCGCCGACGAACTCGACGGTGCGTTCAACCTCCATTTCGCGGCCACTCAGGGGGACGACGGCGTCACGTTCCAGCACGACGTCTCGCGAGGGGCGGCGACTGCTTCGTACGGGATCGAGGTCGCGCGCGCCGCGGGCGTGCCCGAGAGCGTCGTCGAGCGCTCGCGCGCGCTCGTCGCCGAAGCGGCCCCGGAGGGTGCAACGGACGGCGGACGCGCCGTCGGTGACTTTGCGGAGTCGGACCTGGGTACCGATTCTCGGCCGGAGTCCGACCCGCTCGCCGAGGAACTGCGCGCGCTCGACGTCGCGAACATGACCCCCATCGAGGCGCTGACGACGCTCGATCGGCTGAAACGCGACCTCGATTAAGGGGAGAGCGAGACGAACTCCAGCCCGTTGGTCGCGAGCAGCCGGCGGGCGCGGTCGGTCACCGACGGCGCGACGAGGATCCCGCGGATCTCGACGCCGGCGTGGAGGTCCCGGTCGAGCGCCTCGACGTACCGGTTCAACTGGCCGACCGCGTCCGGACCGACGCGCCGTCGCTTGAGTTCGAGGATCACGACCGTCCCCTCCCGGTCCTCGCCGTAGACGTCGACCGCGCCCGCCGGGGTGGCCCGCTCGGTCGCGAGCGGCCGAAAGCCCGGTTCGATCAGTTCCGGTTCCTCCAGAATGCGTCGTCTCATGTCCTCCTCGGTGCCCGTCACCGACAGGCGTGCATCCTCGGCGCTGTCCGCCTCGAAGATCGCGAGGTGGTCGATCCGCTCGAATCGCACCACGAGCTCCTCGTCGGGGTTCGAGCGCCGGCTGTGAAGGACGAGTTCTCCGTCCTCGACGCGGGCCTCCTGTCTGCTGCCGGGCGGCTGCCAGTTGACGGGCTTCTGGCCCTCGTCGGTGTGGACCAGGGTCGTCCCGTCGGGTTTGCACATGACGTGGCGGTCGCCGGGGCCGAGTCGGCTCGCCGCGCGGCCGTCGTACTCGACGGTACATCGGCCGAAGACCGTCACCAACCCGTCGCGGCCGATCGCCCGCGATAGCTGGCCGCGGGCCTCCTCGGCAGTGGGCTCCGAGAGCGTCACCGTCCCCTCCTCGGTCGCTGTCACTGTCCTTCCTACCGGCTCCGGGGTGAAAAGTCACGCTATGGCACGATCACTTCCGTCACGTCGCCGAACGCACGCACCCGTTCCGCGAAGTAGGTTCGGGCCGCCCGCTCGGAGAGCACTCCCGTCTCGATCGCGTCCCCGAGTACCTCCTTCATCGCGTGAACCCAGCCACGGAGATACGCCTCGCTCAGCCCCGCCTCCGGTCTGGGGGCGATACAGGCCCCGCCGACCGTCCGAAACGAGTCGGCGGTCGGGATCGAAAAGGGGACCACGAGATAGGTCGTCTCGCGGTTTTCTCGGACGACGACCGCGTCGTGGACGTCGAAGTCGACGGACTCGAAGACCGCGGTCCGCGAGAGGGCGCTCGCAAGCGGTCGGGGATCGTTCTTCGACGGCTCGCGGCGCTCGAACAACGTGTACGCGCCGTTTTCCCGCCGTCGAGCGAGCAGCGTACAGTGAGCCACGCTCCCGCTGGCCCCGTCCTCACGTATAAACTTCCGCGATACGCCCTTCGGGGGGATTATCCGCTCGCCGACGAGATGACAGGCATGGACGGCGACCTTCGACCCGCACATCCGATCGAGCGCGAGGTCGGCATGGAGTACTACGTGAGCGCTCCGAACGGGATCGACGGGCGGATCCGCGATCGCGACGAGGACTTTCGCGTCCGGGAGATCGAGGACTTCGAGGTCCGATCGATCGACGCCGACCCCGACGCCTATCCGCACCTCGTGCTCCGGGCGACCCTCCAGGGCTGGGACACCAACGACTTCGCCCGGCGGCTCTCGGACGCGATGGGAATCAGCCGCGAGCGCGTCTCGTGGGCCGGGACGAAGGACAAACGCGCCGTGACGACCCAGCTGTTCAGCGTGATGAAGGGCGACCCCGAGAAGCTCCCCAAGATCCGCGGCGCGGGGATCGACGTGATCGGCCGCGCCGGTCGCTCGATCGAGTTCGGCGATCTGGCGGGCAACGAATTCGAGATACGGGTTCGGGAGGCCGACCCCGAGGGCGTCGACGCGATCACCGACCGGCTCCGTGAGTTCGGCGGGGATCGAGTGGGAGTTCCCAACTACTTCGGCCAGCAGCGCTTCGGGAGCCGGCGTCCCGTCACCCATCGAGTGGGGCTTGCCATCGCCCGCGGCGACTGGCGCGGGGCGGTCGTGGCGTATCTCGGAAACCCCCGCGAGGCCGAGCCCGAGGACACGCAGGCGGCCAGAGGATACGTCGACGACACCGAGGACTGGGAGGGGGCGCTCGACCGGTTTCCCCGGAAACTCGGCTTCGAGCGCTCGATGCTCCACCGCCTGGTCGAGGACGGCGCGGAGACTCGAGAGGACTTCCGAAACGCGCTCGAAGCCGTCCCGACGAACCTCCAGCGGCTGTTCGTCAACGCCGCCCAGTCGTACCTGTTCAACCGGATCCTGAGCGAACGCCTCGAACGCGGCCTGCCATTCGACCGGGCGGTGACCGGGGACGTGGTCTGTTTCGCCGACGCGAACGCTCCTGAGGGACTGGCTCGGCCGGATACCAGCCGCATCCAGCGCGTGACCGAACGGCGTGTCGAGACG
>CAYVQH010000207.1:0-2994 GCA_964454105.1 uncultured Halobacteriales archaeon
CTCGACGACGAGGGGGTGCGCGTCGAGTGATCGCCCTCAAGCTCGGCGGGTCTGTGATCACCGAGAAGGACGAGCCGGAAACGGTCGACGAGGAACGACTCGCGGAACTCGCGGGTGAACTCGCGGGTCGCGAGGACCTCGTCGTCGTTCACGGTGCGGGGAGCTTCGGCCACCGCTACGCTGCGAAACACGGCGTCTCGCGAACCGATGGAACCCACGATGCGGCGGCGGTTCGGGAGATCCACGGCTCGATGGAGCGGCTGAACGAGCGCGTGCTGGCGGCGCTCGCGGGAGCGGGCATACCGGCGGTCCCGGTCGATCCGTTTTCGGTCGCTTACCGGGCGCGAAGCGGGGAGCTGTCGCTACCACTCGACGGGATCGAGACGATGCTCGGGGAGGGTTTCGTCCCGGTGTGCTACGGCGACGTGATCTCCCAGCGCGAGAAGGGCGCGACGATCGTCAGCGGCGACGAACTCGTCGTGGCGCTCGCGGAGGGGCTGGAAGCAGACCGGGTGGGATTGTGTTCGACGGTCCCGGGCGTGCTCGACGATACGGGCGCGGTGATTCCCCGGATCGGGAGTTACGACGAGGTCGCGGATTACCTCGGCGAGAGCGACTCGACCGACGTCACCGGGGGGATGGCTGGAAAGGTGCGCACGCTGTTGGAATTGAAGGCCCCGGCCTCGGTCTTCGGTCCCGACGACCTCGGGCGGTTTCTCGCGGGCGAGGACGCCGGAACTCGGATCGACTGAGGCCGCCGGAACGCTTTTGTCTAATTCCATATATGTATTGCGTATGGTACGGACACCGGGATGGGTTTCCGTCTCGGCGAGCGCGTATCTCCTCGCGCTGTCGCTGCTCATCCTGACGGTCGACGGGGTTGGGTTGAGCGGCCCGATCGTGCTCGTCGCCGCCGCCAGTAGCGTCGGTCTGGTGGCGTTTCTGGGACGGCTTCACCCGCATCCGGCCGTCGCGCTGGCGGGCCGTCGCCTGCACGCCGTCCTCGCGGCGGTTCCGTTCGCACCCCTGCTCGTGGCCGTCTACGTTCCCGGCACGGCGACCGTCTCGCCCGCCGACCTGGTGACGTGGCTACTCCTGCTCTGGTCGATGACCGGTGTCGCACTGTACGCAAGCGTCACGAACGCCCAAGCGCACCACTACGAGGAGCAATCGGAGCGGATCGTCCACCTGCGGGTGCGTCCGACCGCCCGGACGCGCCGACGGCAAGCGGTGCTGTTCGGGGTCGTCGGCGTGGTGTTGATCGTCGGAGTGTGGCTGGTCAGTATTCCGTCCGTGTTCCGGTCGCTCGTGATGGGGTTTGGCTTCTCGGTGCTGTTTTCGGGGGTTCTGGGTGCTCGTCGGCCCCGGACCTACCGGCTGGTCGACGGCGGGCTGATCCGCCAGGACAGCGGCGCGCGCGTCAGCACGTTCGTCCCTCGCTCGCGGATCGAGACGGCCGGGCGAGACGGCGGGCGACTGTGTCTCGAACGCCGCGGGCCGTGGTGGCCGGGAACCGAGTTCACCGTCGAGGACGTCGGCGGCGATCGCACGACGGTGGCGCGCTGGTTCGAGAGCAGCACGTCGTCACTTCCTTTCGGATGATCGATTTGGAGTACGAACCGGGATCGAACCCACGTAGTTTATACGGGCGGGTCGCGTAGCGCCGCCTAACGAAACCCGCGGGTAATGCGGCTCGTCCGCATGCGGGAACTCGAAAGCGTTCGGGACCTGTCGACTCACGGCGGTTCGGTGCCGGGAGCGTCCGCGGTTTTCAATGAGCGCGTTCGCCATCAGGCGAACCGCTATATACATCCACAATGGAAATCGAAATCGCAACGATCGGCGGCTACGAGGAGGTCGGTCGGCAGATGACTGCCGTCCGCGCTGGCGACGACGTCGTCATCTTCGACATGGGGCTCAACCTGTCGAAGGTCCTCATCCACGACAACGTACAGACCGAGAAGATGCACAGCCTCGACCTGATCGACATGGGCGCGATCCCCGACGACCGGGTCATGTCCGACATCGAGGGCGACGTCCAGGCGATCGTCCCGACCCACGGTCACCTCGACCACATCGGCGCGATCAGCAAACTCGCCCACCGATACGACGCTCCGATCGTGGCGACGCCCTTCACGATCGAGCTCGTCAAACAGGAGATCGAGGACGAGAACAAGTTCATGGTCGAGAACGACCTCCAGAAGATGGAGGCGGGTTCCACGATGGAGATCGGCAACGGACTCGAACTCGAGTTCGTCAACGTCACCCACTCGATCATCGACGCGATCAACCCCGTGCTCCATACGCCCGAGGGCGCGATCGTCTACGGGCTCGACAAGCGCATGGACCACACGCCCGTCATCGGCGATCCGATCGACATGGAGCGCTTCCGCGAGATCGGCCGCGAGGGCGAGGGCGTGCTGGCGTACATCGAGGACTGCACCAACGCCAACAAGAAGGGACGAACCCCCAGCGAGGCGGTCGCCCGCCGGCACTTGAAGGACGTCGTCACGAGCATCGAGGACTACGACGGCGGGATCGTCGCGACCACCTTCTCCAGTCACATCGCTCGCGTCAAATCGCTGGTCGAGTTCGCACACGAGATCGACCGCACGCCCCTGCTTTTGGGTCGGTCGATGGAGAAGTACTCGGGCACCGCCGAACGACTGGGATTCGTCGACTTCCCCGACGACGTCGGGATGTTCGGTCACCGTAAAGCGTACCAACGGGCGTTCAAGCGCATCATGAACGAGGGCAAGGAGAACTTCCTGCCTGTCGTCACGGGACACCAGGGCGAGCCCCGGGCGATGCTCACCCGAATGGGTCGGGGCGAGACGCCCTACCAGCTCGACGAGGGTGACAAGGTGCTGTTCTCGGCGCGCGTCATTCCCGAGCCGACCAACGAGGGCCAGCGCTACCAATCGGAGAACCTGCTCCGGATGCAGGGCGCGCGGATCTACGACGAGATCCACGTCTCGGGCCACCTCTGTCAGG
>CAYVQH010000208.1:0-2954 GCA_964454105.1 uncultured Halobacteriales archaeon
GCTCGTCGACACGAGGACAACTGCGACGCCGAGGAGCCGTCGTACATCCAGTAGGTCGCTCTTCTGTGTCGGGACCGCGACGGGAACGTTCGACTCGGAGCGCGAGCGCTCAGTCGACCCGCCGACGATCGACCGGTAGTTCGACGCCTGAACCGGCCCGCCAGCGGTCGAAACGATCGCTTCTGTCGCGGGTCGGTCCCGTTGGGATCCGTTACTCGTCGTTGACCATCTCGTAGGTGTGCTCGCTCATGTCGTCCTCGGCGAAGACGAACACCCGTCCGCGGGCGACCTCGGGATCGGCGTCGACGAGGACGCTGTACCCCTCGGTGGCGACGCTCACGCCGGGAAAGAGCTCCTCGGACTCGTCCTGGTCCAGGAGGACGCGTCCGACCCCGGTCGATTCGAGCACCTCGTCGTGGGTGTTGCGATCGTTGACGTACATCATCACGCCCTCGGTCTCGCTGGGGTCGGTGACGAGGACGTGAACCTCCTTTCCGGGCGGCGTTTTCAGCGTTCCGCTCACCTTCTCGGGGACGCCGTGGTAGAACGCCTCGCGGCCGTCCGTGTATCGCACCGCGACCCCGCTCTCCTGGAGTTCGACTCCCAGCGTCGACGGCGAAACGTTGCTTCGCTGGCTCATTACCGGCCCTTGGACGGCCCGGGGCAAAAGCGGCGTGTTCGCGAGCCACGTCGCGTCGGTCGACCGTTCGCGCGAGTCCGCCGAATCGACGGGGTCGATCGCCGATGTCCGACAGTATAAGTACCGACCCTGCCTCGTCGAGACATGAACGGCCGCGCCAGCGCCCCCGCCGCGGGCACCGTGTTGAACGCGCTCGCGAACGGGACGGGATCCGCCTTCGCCATCGACCTCGAGACCACCGCCGACGTCAGCCTCGAGGAGGGTTCGGAGGTCACCGGCGAGATCGACGGCGCCCCCGACGCCGATACGACGCTGATCGAACGCTGCGTCGGGCTCACGATCGAGGAACACGCCGAACGCGCGTGGGGCGCCCGCGTGCGCACCGAGAGCGAGGTGCCGCTCGCGGCGGGGCTGAAGAGCTCGAGCGCCGCCGCGAACGCGACCGTGCTCGCGACGCTCGACGCGCTCGGCGTCGAACTCGACGGAGTGGAGGCCTGCCGTCTGGGCGTTCGCGCGGCCCGCGAGGCCGGCGTCACCGTGACGGGGGCGTTCGACGACGCCTCGGCGTCGATGCTGGGCGGGGTGACCGTCACGGACAACGCGGCCGACGAACTGCTCGCCCACGAGCCGTTCGAGCGGGACGTGCTGGTGTGGACCCCGCCGGAGCAGGCGTTCAGCGCGGACGCCGACGTCGCCTCCTGTCGGCGGATCGCACCCATCGCGGACGTGATCGGCGAACTCGCGCTACAGGGTCGATACGGGGCGGCGATGTCGATCAACGGCTTCGCGTTCTGTGGGGCCCTCGAGTTCCCTACCGCGCCGCTTCTCGAGGCGCTTCCCAGTGTGGAGGGGGTCTCGCTCTCGGGCACCGGTCCCAGTTACGTGGCGGTCGGGGACCGACACGTTTTAACGGACCTCCGCTCAGAGTGGGAGACACGAGACGGCACCACATGGTTGACAACGACGCGGACGGACGGCGCCCGGAGGGGTTGAGTCTCGACGAGCTCCGCGAGGAGATCGAGGAGATCGATCGGGACATCGTCGAGCTGATCGCGCGACGGACGTACGTCGCAGATACGATCGCGGACGTCAAGGAGGAACGGGAGCTGCCCACGACCGACGAGTCCCAGGAGCAGCGCGTGATGGACCGCGCCGGCGAGAACGCGGAACGGTTCGACGTCGACTCCAACCTCGTGAAGGCGGTCTTCCGGTTGTTGATCGAGCTGAACAAGGTGGAGCAGCGGGAGAACAGGTAGCCGAATTCGGGCGTTTCAGGGCATCTATTGCTGGTTAGGTGGCTAATTCTTCTTCCGGCAGTTGCGCTTTCGTTTCTCGGTCGGTGAACGCTATCGCAGTTCCATAGCCGTCTCGGGCCCTGAATCGAAGACGGCCTTGCGGCGACTGACGAGATATTCGAGGCATCCGCTCACGAGCCCGTCCGTTGGCGGGGATTACTGCCCGGTCGGCGCGTCACGAGAATCTACGTCCCTGTTCCCACAGCTGACAGGAGTCACGTGCTGCATACAGAGGGTGTAGTCAGTAGCCCGCGATCGTTCACCCCGCGCTGAATCCACTGCATGTATTGATAGCAGTTGTAGTTATTGGCTGTTTCTTCTGATACCGCCCGTAGAGATGGTGTTCACTCACTCCGACGGTAAAACTGCGGGATCGAGTGGCTCTGCATCGGCCCGGTGTTCCTGGTAGAGTGACTCCGCCCACGAAACAACATCCGGATGCGTGCTCTCTAAGAGTCCTTTCACAAGCACATCGTCGCCGGCCTGATTCTCGTCACACAACCAGAGCAGGACCGTTCCATCGACAATGTGCAGATTGAGCGGCACGCGCCCGTCGTAGAGCCACATCCGATCAGCAATGTCTTGCCAGAGAGCCACCCGCTGTGGGTCATTATCCAAAGCATCGATGAAGCTTGCTTCGATGACGCCTTCGAAATCGAGCTCTCCCTCAGCGACACGACCGTGAAGCGCGTTCATGTACTCAGGGAGTGAGTTCTGTGTGAGTCCACGATACCTGTCGCTCTCTCGGAAGTGATCCATCGCTCGGTCGAAGTGGGCAGTCGGATTGGTCTCCGTCGGCGTCGTGACCTCGGCCTCACGGAAGCAGTGAAAATCGAGCTCCCAGGCCGGCTCCGGCAACCAGTCGATCGCCGGGCCGAGGTGATGGATCCCCTCCGTTGCCGCCAAATACCTCCGGAACTCCATGATCATCGCCTCTCCCAATGATGTGAGCCAGTACCTGCTTCCCTCTGACCTGACCCAGCCACGGGCTTCGGCATCATCGAGCACCCGTGCGGCTG
>CAYVQH010000209.1:0-2933 GCA_964454105.1 uncultured Halobacteriales archaeon
CCCGGTCATCGGCTCGAAAGGCCGAAATGATTGGCCGGACTACACCAACCGAGCAGGCGTCCGGATCGCGTTTATGCCCCGTATAGCACCACGATACCGGACATCCGAACGTTCGCATCCAATGGTTCCGGGCAGATTCGTTTAAACGTTCCGTTCCATGCTGGCCTACTTGCCCTCGAACTCCGGTTCGCGGTCGCCCTGAAACGCGGACAGGCCCTCCCAGAGGTCGTCCGTGGTGAACAGATGGCCGAACGAGGACGACTCGACTTCGAGTCCGGCGTCGACGTCGTCACGGCCGGCGAGCATCGCCCGTTTCGTGAACTTCTGGGCGATCGGGGGGCCCGCCGCGAAGTCGCGCGCGAGTTCCCGGGCATGCTCCTCGAACTCGTCGGTGGGAACGACCTCGTTGACGAACCCGTAGTCGTACATCGTCTCGGGCTCGTAGTCGTTTTTCGCGGTGAAGATTATCTCCTTGGCCCGGCCCTCGCCGACGATCCGGGGGAGACGCTGGGTTCCGCCCCAGCCGGGGAGGAGACCGAGGTTGTGTTCGGGCTGGCCGAACTGGGACCGTTCGCTGGCGAGACGCATGTCGGCACAGGTGGCGAGCTCCATGCCGCCGCCGAGACAGTAGCCGTCGATCGCGGCGAGGACGGGCATCGGGATCGATTCGAGGCGGCCGAACACCCGTTGACCGAGCCGGGAGAGTTCGGCGGCCTCGATACCGCTGCCGGCGGCGGCCGTGGAGGCGTCGAACCCGGCCGAGAAGGCGCGATCACCGGCGCCCGTGAGGAGAATCGACCGGACATCGTCGTCCTCAACGAGACGATCGAGGGCGTCGTCGATCTCCTCGATCATGTCCGTGGTGATGGTGTTCATCCGATGTGGACGATCGACCGTGAGGTGACCGACGCGGTCATCGATCTCGACGGCGATGGTTTCGTAGTCGTATCCGCCCTCCCCGCCGTCGTTCCCGTCACCGGCGTAGAACCCCCCGCTTTCGGCACGCTCCCGGAGGTACTCCGCGGGTGCGTAGCGTTCCTCGCCGGTCTCCTCGTGGAGGGCCGAAAGCGTCTCGTACAGCGAGTCGATCCCCGCTTCGTCGGCCATCTTCGCCGGCCCGTCGGGGAACCCGGCCCCGAGCATCACGGCCTCGTCGATGGCGCTCGCGTCGGCGACGTCGTTGCCGATCAGCTTCGCGACCTCGTTGGCCATCACCGCGAGCAGGCGGGATCTCACCTCCTCGTTCGCGGCATCGGTCGGAACGTCGACGCCCCCGTTCTCGTAGTCGTAGAACCCCTTGCCGGTCTTCTTGCCGAGTTCCTCGTTCTCGACCTTCTCGACCAGAACGGGACATGGTTCGTAGGCCTCGCCGAGGGTCTCGTGCATGTATTCGAGGACGTGATAGCCGACGTCGATCCCGACCTGATCCGCGAGTTCGAAGCTCCCCATCGGCAGGCCCATGTCGAACTTGGTCGTCGAGTCGACCTCGGCGACCGTCGCAACGTCGTCATGGACGATCCAGCCCGCCTCGTTCATCAGGGGTACGAGCACGCGATTGACGATGAATCCCGGCGAGTCCTTGTGGACGCGCACGGGCGTCTTCTCGAAGTCCTCCGCGAGCGCCTCCGTCAACTCGAGGACCGTCTCGTCCGTGTGGGCTCCCGATATCACCTCCACGAGGGGCATCCTGATCGGCGGATTGAAGAAATGCATTCCGCAGAACCGCTCGGGCCGTTCGGTCACCTCCGAGAGCTCCGTGATCGAAAGCGAGGACGTGTTGGTCGCGAAGACGGCGTTCTCGGATGCATACTGCTCGACCTCACCGTAGACGTCCTTTTTGATCTCCATCTGTTCGGGGACCGCCTCGATGAGGAAATCCGCGGTCGAGACGGCCTCCTCCATGTCGACGACGGGCGTGACCCGATCGAGGGCGGCGTCCGCCTCCTCGTCGGTGAGCTGGTCCCGTTCCGCGAGTTTGCCGAGGCTCCATTCGATCTGTTCGTACCCGTTCTGGACGAACTCGTCCTTGATGTCGCGCATGTATACGTCGTAGCCGGCTATCGCGGCGACCTCCGCGATCCCGTGGCCCATGTTGCCCGCGCCGAGAACCGTTATAGTGTTGACGTCCTCTAACTCCATACCCTCGATGGGTCTGCAACCCGTTTCAACGTTTCCCTATCCGAGATCAACAACCCGTGTGCAGTTTATTTCGGGAAACCATCCCGACCAGCGCTTCGTCCTATCCGATGGACGCTCCGGCAGACGGCTGCTCCGATCGAGGACCGACACCGTCAGGTGGTCCAGAAACGTAGTGGGCTCCATGACGGACGAGGCGCTCATACATCTCCGGAACGATCCCGTCATGGCGGCGGTGATCGACGAACACGACCGCTACACCGAACCCGAATGGGAGGTGGAGTTCGAACGGCTCGTGATCTCGGTGATCAGCCAATCCATCTCAACGGCGGCCGCCCGATCCGTCTGCGAGCAGGTCACAGCGCTGTTCGATGGGGCGATCACGCCCGAGGCCATCCTCACGGCGAACGACGACGAACTCGCGGAGGCGGGACTCGGAAAACGAAAGACCGAGTACGTCAACGACGCTGCCGAGGCGTTTCTCGAACGCGATCTCACCCGTGAGGCGCTGGCCGATCACACGGATGCGGAGGTGATCGAGGAACTCACCCGAATCCGCGGCATCGGCGAGTGGACCGCCCGGATGTACCTGCTGTTCGTCCTCGAACGCGAGGACGTCCTCCCGCTGGGCGATCTCGCGGTTCGACGCGGGATCGAGGCCCTCTACAACGACGGGGAGGAACTCACGCGGGCCGAAATGCGGGAGATCGCCGACGCGTGGAAACCCTATCGATCGGCGGGAACGAAGTACGTCTGGGCGGCCTACGAGGCCGAGGACTGAGCTACTCCTCCTCTTC
>CAYVQH010000210.1:0-2863 GCA_964454105.1 uncultured Halobacteriales archaeon
CGAAAAGTAGCCGGTGGTGTGTTCGAGGTACTGTGAGGCGTCGGGCTCGACGAGAGTCCGGCTCGTGTCGTTCATGTGACTGAAATCATCCTCTAGGACTGAAGGATTGCGGTCCGTCCGGTTTTGCTCGAACGTGAGCGTGAAACTCGTGTTCCCCATCTCGGTCGCGTGGGTGTCGAACACCGACTGATCGATGGCCGACGCGTTCGGGAACTCGTCGGGGGACACGTCTGGCGGCGGCTGGTTCTCATCCGCGTTCGGAAGTCCAACACACCCCGAGAGGACCAGCAGGGCGACGACGGCGATCACTGAGAGCGGAGACGCACGCATAGGATAATGTTCAATCACACTACATTTAACCCTACCGGGAGATTCCAACGGTCAGAGAGGATCGCTGCCACCGTAACTCGATGTCGTGGCTCTCAGGAGAGTCACTCCCGACTGTCTGCTCACGGGCCATGCGCGGCGCGCAGCGCCGCGAATTCGAGGCGGTGAAACCGCCTCGTACGGCCCGTTTGCATGGTATGCGAGACCCCGGTCTCGCACTACTCGCGACGACCTCGCGCGCTGTCATCGGCCGTCCTCGCTTTCGCTCACGGGTCACTTCGTTCCCTGTTCGCATTCGAAGTGCTCCCTCCGGTTGCACCTCGCTTCGCTCGGCCGGACCGACAGCACGCGCCACTGCAGACGGACTACTTGCAATCGCGAGCGAGCGCCAGCATGCGGCGCGCAGAGCGCGCTATTTCCCCGAGCGCGCCGACGGCGCGCTCGGTCTTCCTCGTGAGTTCCGAAGGAACGAACGAGGGCTCGAGAGAGCGAAGCTCTCTCGGTGTTTTTCATCGAAGTTTTTTGCTCGGGTTCGAGCGCGAACTTCGGCCGCGCGAGGACCCGAGTAAAAAAGTTCGTTGTTAGAACGTCTCTTCGATGATCTCGCCGACGGCGAAGTTGGACTTGACCTCCGAGACTTCGACCTTGACGCGTTCGCCGACGTCGGCACCGGGGACGATGATGACGTAGCCGCGTTCGACGCGAGCGATCCCGTCGCCCTGCTTGCCGATGTCCTCGATTTCGACGTAGCGTGTTTCGCCGACGTCGACCGGTGGCTGCGGTTCCGACGGCGCCGTCTGTGGCTGTGCCGTCGACTCCTCGGCGTCGTCCTCCTCGCGTGAGATGAGCGCGACGCGGTAGACCTCCTCCGGGTCGATGTCGCCGGTTTCGACTTCTTGACGTGGTACCTCGATGACGTATCGGTCCTCCTCTGCCGAGACGTCCGCGCTGAACAGACACAGGAGTTTTTCAGATATTTCCACAGGTAGACCCTCAATTTCACCTCTGAAGCGCCTCCATAATAGAACTACCGACCGAGAGCCGTTATTTGCAGGTGAAGAGGTGGAAAAACGTGGTCGAACGCCCTCGGTTCTTGAGCAGTCGTCAGTCGACGAGCCGTCACAACGGGGGTGATTCGGAGCGCGGTCAGTCCGCACCCTCGAGCGCTCGGGTCGTCGCGAACCCCTCGAGGTCGACCTCGCCTCCGAGATCGGCGTCGGTTACGGAGTCGTAGGGCCGGTTGACGACGATGTCGCCGGCGGTGCTGTCGCCGATTCCCGGGATCGCGGTGAGTTCGTCCATCGAGGCGGCGTTGATATCCAGCGGGTGGGGAACGCCGGTCACCGAGCGGTAGCCGTGGTCGACGACCGCGACGTCGATGATTCGCCCGAGTTCGCGCTCGCCGGGGATGCCGACCAACAGCGGGTAGGTGCCCAGTTGACGGCCGAAGGTCTTCCCGTCCTGGTGGTACTCGAGGTGGACGTTCGGGAGGACGGTCCCCTGCGGAGCGACGCGCTCGAGCATCGGATTGTCGATCTCCTCGCGAACCTGCTTCTTGTACCGCTTGAACAGCTGTTTGTGCTCGTTTGCGATCTCGGCGCCCGTATCGCTCATGTCGGTGCCGTCGAAGGCCATCACCTGCCGGATGTTGATCCGCCGGAGCATGTAGCCCTCGTCGTAGACCCGCTGGAGGAACTCGCGGTTGCGCTCGTAGGTCTCCTCGCGCTCGCCCTTGAGCCCGTGCAGCAGGTTGATCCCGGGCAGGAGCTTGGGCAGCCGACGCGGGGCGTCGTCGCCGAAGGTGGGGGCGTCGGCGGGATCTTCGCCCGGACGCCAGCCGGCTTCCTCGTTGACGATCCGCACTGCCTCGAAGCACTCCTCCGCACTCACGTTCAAATTGTTCTCCTCCTGAACGACGGGGTCGGCCGACTCGAGGCCGAAGGCGGCGGTGTCGCCGGGCGTGTTGTGCTCGGCGATGATCCGGATCCCCTCCCGGCTCTGTTCGGGCCAGTTGACGATCGTGATCGGATTCATGTTGTCCAGATGCAGCGTCTCGAGGTCGGGCGCGACCTCGCGGATGCCGCTGTAGAGCTGTCTGAGGGCGTCCGGATTCGGCGCCTCGCCGTCGCCGCCGTAGGCGAGGATGTCGGCCTGGCGACCGATTCGGAAGTGTTTGACGCCGAAATCGGAGAGGGCGTCGACCTCGCCGACGACCGTCGGCGGCGGCCGGAAAGAGGGGTTGCCGTACAGCGGCTCCGTACAGAACGAACAGCGATAGGCACAGCCGCGGGAGGTCTCGAGTTCCGCGATGAGGTGATCTGGGTGGTTGGGGTGTTGCTCGACGATAAAGGCGCCCTCCTGGGCCCACCGCGAGACCTCGTCGATATCGCGCATCCGGTTGTTGAATCCCTCGAGGCCGCTCTCGACGAGGTCGTAGACGGCGGCCTCAACGTCACCCTTGGCGACGAAATCGAAGTCCAAGTCCTGGCGTTCGGTCTCCGTGGCGCCGGCGTTCTCGTCGCCGACGCCGAACTTG
>CAYVQH010000211.1:0-2826 GCA_964454105.1 uncultured Halobacteriales archaeon
CCTCGGGCCACCCGGTCGGCTGCGCCGCGGAGGGTTCGGCGTACTCCCGTTTGAGTACCATCGGCGTGCGCTCCAGGGAGAGCACCTTCTCACCCTTCTCGTTGTACGCCCGCAGTTCGGTTGTGACGATCCCGACGTGCTCCCGGGACTCGCTTTCGCGTTTCTCCGTCACCTCGCTCTCGGCGAGGATCGTATCGCCGTGGAACACGGGCGCGTGATGCCGGATCGCGTCGTAGCCGAGATTGGCGGTGGCGTTCATCGAGACGTCGACGACACTCATTCCCACCGCGAGGGCGATGACGAAGGTGCCGTCGACGAGGCGCTCGCCGAACTCCGTCTCGGCGGCGTAGGCCTCGTTGAAGTGCATCGGGTTGAGGTTCATCGTCAGGTTGGTGAACCAGACGTTGTCCGTCTCGGTGACGGTGCGTCCGTAGGGGTGTTTGTAGACGTCGCCCACCGCGAAGTCCTCGAAGTAACGCCCCTCCCAGCCCGACACCAGCCTGCGGTCGTGGTCGTGATCGTGATCGTCCGCCATGTCCGGTCGCTCGACGGCCAGTCGTATAGTCCTCCCTGCCGGCGATCCGAAGTACCTACCCGTATCCGAGCAGAGGGTGGAGGTGATGATCGAGTACCGCGAGTGGGTGCGGGCGCTGAAGACGTCGGTCGCGGTGGGACGAAAACAGCACGTCACCGTGACGGCCGCCGGACTGGGCTACTACGCCTTTAACTCGCTGATCCCGCTGTTGTTGCTTCTCACGATCGCGATATCGATCGTTCAAGACCCCGCGACGACGGCTCGAGTGCTCGCGTCGGCCACCGGACTCCGCGCCGCGGAGATCGAGACGGTACTCACGGAGGTCCTCGGGAACGGCGGGGCCCGGACCCGCGCGGGACTGATCGCCGGCGGGATCTTCGCCTACAGCACGGCGACGATGTTCCAGGCCGTGAACGTGGCATTCAGCGAGATCTACGGCACTCGAAAGCGCCGCTCGGCCCTGCGGAAGGTGACGGACACGGCGTTGATCTTCGCGATCGTGGTGGTTGCGCTCGCACTCATTGGCGGCGTCGGGGTCGCGGTCTCGCTTCTCATCGACAGCGTCGCCTGGACGGTCCTCAGCGTGCCGCTTCTGTTCGGCGCGTTCCTGCTCGCCTTCCTTCCGATGTACTACCGGTTTCCCGGCGAGTCGGTCACCCCCCGCGAGGCGTTGCCCGGCGCCGCGTTCTCGGCGGTCGCGTGGACGCTCTCGGCGCTGTTCTTCAGGGTGTACGCCACGACCTCCGGCAGCGTCAAACTCTTCGGGGTCGCCGGCGCGGTTCTGCTGGTGCTCACGTGGCTCTATCTCGGCGGGTTGAGCCTGCTGTTCGGCGTCATCCTCAACGCCGTTCTCGCGGGGAGAGTCGATGCAGACCACGGCTGGCTGCCGACCGAGGAGGCGGAGTAACTCAGATCACGCCGGTGACGGTTGCGGCCTCGCGGGCCGCCCGCTCGTTCATGCCGTTGCCGAGGATCGTGTAGCGATCGCGGATCTCGTGGGCGCTCGTCAGCGCCGCCAGCACCTCCTCGTTGTCGAGTCCCAACTTGGCGGCCGTGGTCGGCGCCTCGATGCTCGCAAGCGCGTCGCGGATCGCGCTCCAGCGGCCGTTCTCGCCGCTGTGGAGGTACTCGATCATGATCGAGCCGACGCCGACCTGGTGGCCGTGGAGCGCCCGGCCGGGGGCGATCCGGTCGAGCTGGTGGCTGAAGAGGTGTTCGGCGCCCGAGGCGGGTCTGGAAGAGCCCGCGATGGACATCGCCACGCCCGAGGAGACCAGCGCCTTCGTGACGATCCAGGCCGACTCCTCGAGGCCCTTCTTGATCGAGTCGGCGTTTCCGACGAGCATCTCGGCGGTCATCTCCGAGAGCGCCGCGGAGTACTCGGAGTACTCGACGTTCTGCAGGCGGTTGGCGAGGCGCCAGTCCTTGACGGCGGTGTAGTTCGAGATGATGTCCGCACAGCCCGCGGTCGTCAGCTCCCAGGGCGCGTTCGCGAGCACGGTCGTGTCGGCCACCACTGCGACGGGCGGGTCGGCCGCGACCGAGTGACGGGTGTCGCCCTCGGGGACCGACCCTCGTCCGGAAACGATCCCGTCGTGGCTCGCTGCAGTCGGTATCGAGACGAAGCCGGTTCCGATCTCGTCGCTCGCCATCTTCGCGATGTCGATGGCCTTCCCGCCGCCGATCCCGATGAGGTAGCCCGCCTCCTCGCTTCTGGCGGCCTCGATCACTTCCTGGACGGCCGCGAAGCTCGCCTCCTCGACGACGATGACCGCCGGCTCGATCCCCCGAGCTCCGAACTGGTCGAGCACCCGATCGCCGGCGACCTCCCGGGGGGTCGGGCTGGTGACGATCAGCGGACGGCCCGTCAGGTGGAGTTCGTCGATGGCCTCGGCGGCCCGGTCGAGGACGCCGTGGCCGATCAGCACGTTCCGCGGGAGGCGGATCCAGCTGGATTTCTCGAACATGGCGGGGAGAGACGCCCGCCGGCCAAACCGTTTGCTCTTGAAGCTCCTGCAGATTCAGGCACGACACCGACGGTTTCCGCGGCCGGTGTATCGATATGGACGAAGCCGAGTTCTACGATCGCGTCGAAGAGCGAGCCGAGTTCGAAAACGAGGACGAGGCCCTGTCGATCACGCACGCGACCCTCGAAGCGTTCAGCGAGCGCATCAGCGAGGGCCAGGCCCGCGACGTCGCGGACGGCCAGCCCCGCCCGATCGCCGAGAGCCTGACTCACCACCACGGCAACCCCGACGACCTCTCGCGCGCGGAGTTCGTCGAGCGGATCG
>CAYVQH010000212.1:0-2813 GCA_964454105.1 uncultured Halobacteriales archaeon
GCCGGCGTCGAGGACGAACCCCTCGTCGTCCCACGACTCGAGCGTGCCGACGTACCGTTCGCCGGCCTCGAACTCCTCGGTGATCTCGCCGAACTCCTCGCGAAGGACGTTTCTGGCGGCGACCGCGTCCTCGCCCTCGACCGTGACCGTGGGAAAGTCGTCGTGGCGGACGCCGATCTCGTAGCTGGCGTCGAGGTCGCCGATCGCGTTCTCGACGAGCGATCGGAGCCCGTCGAGAGCGCGCTCGCGGGCGCCGGCGTGGACCGACACCTTGGTTGCGAGGACGACCATCAGGCCTCGACGTTGAGTTCCGCCTGCAGCTCCGCGATCCGACGCTCCATCGCGTCGACGAGCCTGTCGTTGTCCATCGATTCCAGCGGCGAGCCACACTCGGGACACTCGAAGCCGAAGTCCATCGCCTCGCCGAACTCGAAGCGGATCGAGCAGATCTCACAGAGGTAGAACTCGTGGTTTCGCTCGTACTCCTCGCGTTCCTCAAGCGCCTCGAGCAGCCGCTCCATCTCCTCGGCGAGGTTCTCGGGGATCGTCTCGTACTCGAACGTCCAGAGGTAGGTGAGCCAGCCCGAGTCCTCGTCCCGGAGCCGACGGTAGGAGGCCAGGTCGTTCTCGTACAGGATGAACAGCGCCCGGCGTACGTCGTTGAGCTCCAGACCGAGCTCCTCGGCGAGCTCCTCGTCGGTGACCTCGCCGTCCGGCGGGGCGGCCGCGACCGGCATCCCCTTCGGACCCACCAGCTCGTGTAGGTACTTCTGGATGACGGGGTCCTCGAGTAGATCCTCAAAAGCCATTACCACGTGGTTTGCCCGTCCGGCGGTTAAGTCTTTTGAGCGCGTCCGCGGCGGACTCCGACGTCGTGTGACGCGATCCGATCGCGTCGGCGAACGGCTCGGGCGGCCGACTATCGCTCCTCGACCCTCTTTCCCGTCGCCTGCGGGATCACGCGACGCTCCGCGTCGACCCACTCGCGATCCAGCTCGCGTCCCTCGAACAGCCGATCGAGAAAGACCGCGAGCCCCGCGACCTCCGAGTGAGGCTGGTTGGTGACGCCGACGTTCCAGTCGGCGCGCTCGTAGAGCTCGAAGGGGACCTTCTCGCTGCCGACGACGACCAACAGGGGGTCCTCGCGGTGGCGTTCGCGGATCTCGCCCTCGACGTCCTGAATCCGTTCGCCGTACATCGTCAGATGGACGACGCTTCCCTCCCAGTCGCGGACGAACGCCTTCTGCGAGTCGGAGAGCCCGACCGCGAAGGGGCCGCCGAAGCGAGTAGTGACCCCCTCGACGGTGTCCCGTGACCCGCTCGCGTTGTCGGGAAACACCACACGGTCGGCGCCGAGCGCACGTGCCGTGAGGCCGACGTGGGTCGTCATCCGGTCGTCCCGTCCGGGGCGATGTCCGAACCGGAGGACGCAGACCTCGGGCGTGTCCTGCATACCCTCGCTCGGGGCGGCGTCGGGTAGGGGGTTTCGGTTCGGACCTCGATGGTTTCGACCTCCCGACCGGTGTTCTCGCCGATCGTGACTCGGGACGCCGATGCGGGATCTTTAATCGCACGCCGTCCGAAGAGCGGGTATGGGAAGCGAACCAGGGCGGAGCGACGGCGCGTTCTCGGACGGGTTCGCCGTCCCGATAACCGGACTCCTGGCGTTCGTGTTCGCGCTGATGGCCGGAATGAGCGTGCTTCCGGCCCTGTCGGGGTCGCCGGGTGATCTGGCGCTCCCGGTCATCTTCGGCGGCGCCAGCGTCCTCTGTTTCCGCCTCAGACAACGATATCTCGCCGCCGGAGAGGACGGCTGAGACGCCGGCGGTGTCTCTGCGTCCCGATCGAGTGGATCGTCTCTCCGCCGAATCGATACGAAGATCGATGGCGAACCGCGGTCACTGCTCTTTGGCCAGTTCCAGCGAGATGAAGAAACCGAAGTACGCCGGGATCCCCGCGAGCATGAACATGTAGAACGCCCAGGTGGGCGCGCTGGTGAAGACGAAATCGAACAGGAACGACACGACGCCGACCCAGACGACGGCGAACATCAGGTCGTGAATCATTCCGGTCCGGTTCTCGCGAACGTGTTCTCGGATGCGATCTGCGAGGCTCATGAGGTCGTCTCGGGCGAATCGTTCGGTAATGGGGCGTTCACGACGGAATGTCCACGGAGAGCGCTCACCTCACTCTTCCGAGAGGAGGACGACCATCTACTCGTCTCCTTTCACGTAATCGACCACGAGCACGGGCACGCGGGTGGACCGAAGCGTGCGCTCGGTGACGCTCCCGAGCAGCACTCGACGAACCCCCGAGCGGCCGTGACTCCCCATCACGACGAGGTCGATGTCGTTCTCCTGGGCGTAGTCGGCGATCATGTCGTGTGGTTGACCGCCCGCATGGCGTTCGACCACGGTGAGTCCGAGCGCCTCGGCCTGCTCTTTCACGTAACCGGTGGCGGCCTCGGCGTCCTCGCGGAGTTCGGTCATCCCCTGGAAGTTGCCCTGCCGGATCCGATCGACCTGCTCGGTACCGAGGCCGTAGGCGATGGCGTCCGTGTCCGCGATGAACAGCGCGTGAACCTCTGCGCCGTACTTCTCGGCGATGTCGACCGCGTGATCGACCGCCGCTTCCGCGACCTTGCTCCCGTCCGTGGGAACGAGTATGCGTTCGTACATTGGTCTAGTCGTCGGCGGGCGCTTCGCCGCGGTTCTTCTCGGCGACGACGTCCGCCGCGGTCATGTCCTTCGGCATCGGATCGGGGCTGTGACACTGTCGAACCATCATCTTCGTCTCCTCCGGCGGTTCGTCCG
>CAYVQH010000213.1:0-2799 GCA_964454105.1 uncultured Halobacteriales archaeon
GAACTCAGGTCCTACCGACCCCATCGGCAGAGGATACCACTACCCCACGGTCCCGCAGTTCGACCGAAGTCCGTCGACCAATTAAGCGTGTCGTTTCGCGTCGCTCGACACCGATCGTTCCGCCGACCGGTTGGCCTACACCAACACGCGTTCGAGCGCGACGACCCGTCCGGAGTCGGCGGCGGGGTCCCCGACGAGTCGCCCCAAACAGATCGCCGCGCCGTCGGGTGTATAGCAGGCCACGAGTGGTTCTACCTCGGGGTCACCCTCCGCGCCGATGACTCCCGGGGCGTAGACCTGCGCGCCGTGGGCCACCTCGCGGGCCGCACTCGGCGCGATGGTCACCCGTGAGAGGTGGGTAAGCGCCCGTTCGGCCGGCACGAGGAGGTCACGGAGCGGCTCTTGCTCGCCCTCCTCGGCGAACGCGATGGCGTCGGCGAGATCGTAGAGCGAGCACAGCGAGGTGTCGTCGAACGGCTCGGTTCCGGTGCGCCGCAGGTGACCCATGTGTGCGCCCGTCCCGAGCGCGAGGCCGATGTCGTGACAGAGCTTCCGGACGTACGTCCCGCTCTCACAGTTGATCCGGAGCAGCGCCTTGCGCTCTCGTACCTCGAGCAGGTCGAGGTTGTGGACGGTTCGGACGCGCAGCCGCCGGGAGACCGCGCTCTTTCGTGGAGGTTTCTGATAGAGGTCCCCCTCGAACTCGGCGACGACCTGCTCGGTGTCCGCGGGAGCGGGCCCGTGCAGTTCGAGCACCGCGACGTACTCCTTTCGTCCCTCGAGGAAGGCCGGGGCGAGCCGTGTCGCGGCGCCGGTGAGCGTCGGCAGACAGCCGGTCACCTTCGGATCGAGGGTGCCGGCGTGGGCGGCCTTCTCGACGCCGAGCATGTCCCGAAGCCAGCCCGAGACCTGGTGGGCCGAGGGACCGGGGGGTTTGTCGAGGTTGAGGACGCCGAACTCCCGCAGAGCGTCGATCGAGCGTTCCCCGGGCGGATCGCGAAGCATCAGAACTCGTAACGAACGTCCGTCACCGGAAACGCGCCCTCGTCGGTCGTGGGATCGTAGCGCTCGACGGCGGTGACGAGCAGGTCGATCGTCGCATCGGGTCCCCATCGTGCGGTGTTGACCGCCAGGTCGTAGATCGAGAGGTCGGTGATGTCGATGTCGTAGTACTCGCGGTAGCGGCCGGATTCGCTTTCGGTGCGCGAGACGGTCTCCTCCCGAGCGCGCTCGACGGGCTTGTCCTCGCGGTCCGCGATCCGCTCGGCGCGGACGTCGAGCGGTGCGCTGAGCCACACCTTGAGGTCCGCGTGTTCGGCGGCCATCCAGCCCGCCAGTCGGGATTCGAGTACGAGGTCCTCGCGGGTTTCGGCGAGCTCGCGCAGCCGTCGATCGAGGTCGCGGTCGATCCCGTCGTCCTCCTCGGCCAGCGCGTTGAACTCCTCGATCGACAGGTCGCGCTCGGCGGCGAGTTCACGAAAGACGTCGCCGCCGCTCACGTGCTCGTGGCCGAGCGCGTCGGCGAGGCCGGCCGCGGCGGTGCTCTTGCCGCTGCCCGGCGGGCCGGAAACGGTGAGTAACATATCCCCTCTCTCCCCGAGAGGCTAAAAGAAGTTTCCATCAGCCCGTCGGCGTCGTGCTGATGTTGAGCGATTTCCGGATGAGCTGGGTGAACGCCATCGAGCAGACGAAGTACCAGACGATCCACGCCTGCATGGGCCCGAGCACGCCGCTGGTCCACTCGACCTCACCCGTGAGCGGCATCACGATCGAGGCCGCTCCGTCGAGATGGGCCTGGCCGCCACGTCCGACCATCCAGTACATCCAGAGGAACACCGGGATGGTGATCAGCATGATCCAGACCATCGGGCGGAACTGCTCTTTCATCATCCCCATCTGCTCGCCCATGGCCTCCATCTGTTCCTCCTGAATCCGCTCCATGGCCTCGTCGTCGCCCCGCTCCTTGGCGCGTTCGCGTTTCTCCTGGATCTCCTGCATCTTGCCCTGATACTCGCTCATCTTCGAGGTGTCCATCAGGTTCGCCTGCAACAACGACGAGTACAGGCCCGTGAGCAAGGCAAGCACGAGGATAACGGCATAGAAGGGCAACACGTCGCTGAGCGGACCCAGAAACGTGTTCATCGCGCCGGCGATCGCGTTCCTGGCGGGAGACCACGCGTACCCGAGGAACGTCAGCGCGACCCCGCCGGCCGCCATCTTGTCCCACTTCGACCAGCTCGAATCCTCGTCGTCGGTGCCGGCGTCGCTCGTGTCCGCGGCCGACGCGGTTCCGGTTTCGGTCGTGGCGTCGGAGTCGATGACCGAGCGAACCTCCTGGCGGTCACGGAGCTCGAACCCGTCCCGACCGTCGACGAGGATCCCTTTCTCGATCAGCCGCCCCCACTGCCCGCTCGTGATTTCGTCGCGAACGTCCCCCCATTCGACCTCGCCGTTACCGTTCTCGGACCGGCGTAGCACGACCCCGAGGGCGTGTTCCATATCGGGGTTTTGACCGATGAGGTCCCGTACCTTCTCCGCGGTTCGTCCCATTACCCTGCCCGTAGGAAATCGCGGCTAATCAACCTGTTTACTCGACGCGCTCGTCGACCGCGCTCTTGATCTCGTTCCAGACCGCATCAGGGGCCTGCTCACCGTCGATCCGGACGAAGCCTGCGTGGTCCTCATAGTGCTCGATCACCGGCTCGGTGTTCTCCTCGAACACTCGAAGACGCTCCTTGACGGTCTCCTCGGTGTCGTCGTCGCGCTGGACGAGCCGATCGCGGACCTCCTCGTCGTCGG
>CAYVQH010000214.1:0-2782 GCA_964454105.1 uncultured Halobacteriales archaeon
CGGACGATCATCGTGTCCTCGTTCTCGTAGGCGAGTTCGTAGCGATCGCTCTCGAGCATCGAGTCGCGCATCCCGTCATCCGGGCTCTGGAGGTAGACGTAGTCGGGGTCGAGGTCAGTGTCGTCGAGGGTCCCGTTCACGCAAGCGGCCTCCTCACAGGCGCTCAGTTCGCCGTGGAGCGTCCGCTGGCGGTCGTACTGCTCGGGCGTGGTCCACTCGACGCCCCACCACCCGACGAGGCTCGTACGCTCGGCGACGAAGGGGAACCACTCGGCTGCACCGCCCGTCACGGCGAACTGGGCGTCGGGCGGCGTCTCCGCGGCGACCCACTCCATGGCCTCGATGTCGTCGTCGTCGACGTACGCCCCCATCGGCGTCCGATCCTCACCCGGAGGATCACCGGCCACGTACAGCGCGCCGAACCAGGTCGTCGTCAACACCAAGGCCACGAGCGCCACTGCCGTGACGACGTCACGACTCCCGTCCCAGGCGCTCCCCGCCCGCGCCGAGGAGCGCGCCGTCCCAGAAGCGGACGCCGTCTGCTGGTCGGAGGGGCCCCGATCCCCTTCGACATCCCTTCGCTCACGCCATTCTGTGATGACGTCGGCCAGCCACGGAATGACCGCCCCGGCGACGACCATGCCGATCAGCATCGCACCCGGTATGTAGGCGAAGCGTCGTTGGGTGATCACGACGGCCGTGACGGCGAACCAGACCGGCAGGACATAGCGGCGATTCGAGAGCGCGTAGATCGCGCCCGCGAGAACGAGAAAGCCGATGAGCGTCTCGGAGGGGTATCCCGCATCGTGAAAGAGCACGACGCTGTTGAGGATCGTCTCGAAGTCGGACTCGAAGAGCCCGCCGTGGGTGGACGAGGCACTCAGGATCGGATCGAGGCCGTAGGTGCGAAACACGTAGAGCCACCACGGCGCGCCGATGATCGCACCGCCGACGGCGACGCCCGCGCCGTTCAACAGGCCACGGACCGAGGGATCGAAGGCGACGAACAGGACGAGATAGGAGATGCCGAAGTACGTCATCTGAACCGGATGTGTCAGCATCGTCAGCCCGTAGAGGACGGCTCCGGCGACGACCCACCGCCGGTCGCCGGTCTTGAACAGTCGGACGCCGGCGTACAACCCGGCGACCAGGAACAGGACGGCCGGAGACCGGACCGTGCCGCCGCCGGAGATGTGCCAGCGCACGATCTGGGGCGCAACCGCGAAGATGACGGTCGCGAACCCGGCCTGCCTGACCGGGACGAACTCCCGGGACAGGTAGAAGTACGGGATCAACACGAGGACGAACGCGACCCCCGGAAGCAGGCGCACGATCAACAACGGGTCGATCCCGATATCGATCAGGACGGCCATGACGTAGAACATGAGCGGCGGATAGGCGAACGGGAGCCCGCCCTCCGTGTACAGCGGGACGACCTCGGGTCGTCGATAACCGTTCTCCAGCAGGACCTCGGCCATGTGGGGGAACAGCGCCGTCGCGTACGCGGGGTACGGATGACTCAGGTAGTAGCTCGCGACGACGATGCTTCCCGCGATCAGCGCGACGGCGAGCCACGCACGCTCGTCGTCCAGAAGCGCGGTCGGCGAGACGGTTCGCAGTCGGGAGTCGTCCTCCTGGCTGTATTCGCCGACCATCTATCGGACGTGTCGGCCCGTCACCGGTCGTCGGCTCGTCGGCTCGTCGGCGATCAGGTCCGCGCACGCATAGCCCGCCTCGATCCCGCCGTTGAGGCTTCGTTCGGGGTACTGGGCCCGACTCGCCATCCCCGCGTAGTAGACGCCCTCGCCGACCGCCTCCGAGAGGTCGTAGGGAACGACCAGGTCGAGGTAGCCCCGCTCGTAGACCGGCGCGCTACGGGGGTTTCTCGCCGTACGGATCCAGTTCACGCTCTCGCGGTCGAACTCGGGGAACAGCGACTCGATGCCCGAGAGCCACGTCTCCTCGACCTCGGCGTCGCTCATTCCCCAGAGCTCTTCCTCGGGGCTCTGGATGTAGCTCACCGCATAGAGGAGGTTCTCGCCGCCGTAGCGCGAGGCCGGAACGAAATTGGTGTGTTCGAGCAGCGCGCCGAATGGAGCCTCGTCGGCGATGTTGAGCCAGTAGGTGTCCATCAGTGACTCCTCGATGCTGAGCACCGAACAGACTGTTCCCTGGAACTCGACGTCGCAGGCGTACCCCGTCAGCTCCTCGAGGACGTTCGGCATCGCGGCGACGATGACGTCCCCGACCTCGTGGCGCTCCCGTTCGCCCTCTCGATCGACGACGAGCCGGTCGACACGACCGGTCGTCATCTCGACGTCGGTCGCGCGTGCGCCGGTCGTGATATTGTCCCGTCCGACGGCCTCGATCAGCGCGTCGAGCAGCCGGGCGAACCCGCCGTCGAAGTAGCCGAGGATCTCTCCGCGCATGATGTCGCGCTCGCCGCGGAACTTCACCCGCCCGAGCAGCCACGCGGCGCTGACCTCCTCCTTTCGATCGCCGAACTTCGCGTCCAGAAGCGGCTCGAAGAAGTTCTCGTAGATACCGCGGGTCGTGTGTTCGAGCAGGAACTCCTTGACCGGCACCTCCTCGTAGTCCTCGATGTCCTCGTAGGTGTCGAACCGCGGAATCCCCCTTCGGAGGTCGATCTCCTTGGTGAGCGCGGCCAGACGGACCTTGTCGTAGAGGCTCATGTGGGGATAGGCCAGGATCTCCCATGGCGTGTCGAGCGGGTGGACCTCGCCGTCGACGTAGTAGGCGTTCTCCCCGACGCGCCACTCGA
>CAYVQH010000215.1:0-2779 GCA_964454105.1 uncultured Halobacteriales archaeon
GGCAGGGCACCACCTCGGTGACGGACCTGGCAAACGAGGTCAACGGCCTGCCCACTCGATACTTCTCCGAACAACAGTTCGAGGGCGCGGAGGGGATCAACGGCGACCGCGTCGAGGAGAAGAAGTTCAAGAAGGGGACCTGTTCCGCGTGTGCGTTCGCCTGCAAGCTCCCGACGAAGGACGAGGAGCGCGGCGTCGAGACCGAGGGACCGGAGTTCGAGACCGTGATGGCGTTCGGCTCGAACTGCGCGATCGACGACATCGTCGACGTGATGCAGTCGAACGAACTCTGTGACGAGCTCGGCCTCGACACCATCTCGTGTGGCAACACCGTGGCCGCCTACCTCGCCAGCGAGGACGCCTTCGGCGACGCCGAACTGATCCACGAGACGGTGGAGAAGATCGCCCGCCGAGAAGGGGTCGGCGACACGCTCGCCGAGGGTATCAGCCGGGCCCACGAGGAACTCGGGGTCGGTAACTGGACGGTCAAGAACCTCTCGTTCGCGGGCCACGAGGGGCGTACCCTCCACGGACAGGGCCTCGCCTACGCGGTCGCGAACCGCGGCGCGGACCACATGTACTCGACCTTCTACGCCTGGGAATACCCATTAGTAGGTAAGGACGACGCGTTTCCCCAGAGCGGCTTCGAGGGCAAACCCGAGGCGGTCGTCACCCAAGAGAACACCCGAGCGCTGGAGGACTGCGGGATCGTCTGTCGCTTTTCGAGAGGTATTATGAATCCTGACCGGTATGAGGCGCTGTTCTCGGCCGACTACGAGGAACTGCTCGACGTCGGGGCGCGCGTCGTCGAGATGGAGCGGGAGTTCAACAACCACCGCGGATTCGACCGGAGTGATGACACCCTCCCCTACGCCGATCAGCTCGAGGGGTTCGACGACGCCCTTACGGAGTACTACGCGGTCCGGGGCTGGAACGACGACGGCACCGTATCCGCCGCCTCGGCCGACGACTGACCGATCGCCGCTCGTACCACCACACACCATGATTTATCGTGTGGGATCCGGTTGAGTGGGTATGGCGATCGATTACCAGGAGGAGGTCGCGGAGTTCGAATGGGAGATCCCGGACGGCTACAACCTGCCCGACGTGATCCGCGAGCATGCCGAGTCGTTCGGCGAGCGGGTCGCCGTCTCCTTCGTGAGCGCTTCCGGGGGTCGAAACGAACGCACCTACGGCGAACTCCACGCCGACATGAACCGGTTTGCGAACGCGCTCACGGATCTCGGGGTCGGTCCGGGCGATCGCGTGATGCACCTCCTGCCGCGCCACCCGAACGTCTTCTCGGTACAGTTGGGCGCGCTCGCGGCGGGCGCGGTGCTCGTTCCCTGTTCGGCGATGTTCAAGCCCAAGGACGTCGCGTTTCGTGCTGAGGACTGCGGCGCGGGAACGATCGTCTGTCACGAGTCGCTGGTCGACATGGTCGAGCCGGCCGTCGACGAGACCCCCATCGAGCGGGTGATCGTCGTCGGGGGCGCTCGCAGGCCGCCGGAGGGTCGCGAGGAAAGCGCCGATGCCGGCGATCGCGGCGAGGACTGGCACGAGTACGCGAAACTGGTGACCGAGGAGTCAGCGGAGTTCGAGGGGCCCGACCTACGCGCCGAGGACCCGATGACGATCAACTACACCTCCGGAACCACTGGAAAGCCAAAGCCGGTTCTCCACAAACACCGCTGGATGTACTGTTTCGGCCGGATCAACGGGCCCTACTGGTGGGGGATCGACGAGGAGACTGACCTCGACGGGGAGTTGCTGTGGGCGACCACCGGCACCGGGTGGGCCAAGTGGTTCTGGAGCCCCGTTGGGGTGGCACTCACGGCGGGCGCGACCCAACTGCTCTACGACGGCGATTTCGAACCCGATCGCTTCCTCTCGCTCATCGAGCAGGAGGGCGTCACCCGGCTGTGTGCGGTGCCGACCCAGTACCGGATGTTCACCCAGACCGGCCTCTCGGCGTACGAGGACATTCAACTGACGGACGCGCTCTCGGCGGGCGAACCGTTGAACCGCGAGCCGATCGAGGACATCGAGGAGGCGTTCGACGTCACGCCGCGGGATGGCTACGGTCAGACCGAAACCGTGGCGCTCGTCACCAACTATCCCGGGATCGAGGTCAAGCCCGGTAGCATGGGCAAGCCCGCACCGGGAATGGGAACGACGATCATCGACCCCGACGAGGAAACGGAGGTCGAGGAGGGTGAGATCGGCGAGATCGCCGTTCCGGTGGAGTGTCCGGGAATCTTCGACGGCTACTACGAGAAATCCCATCTCGACGAACGGACCTTCCACGGCGAGTACTATCGGACCGGCGACCTCGCCAGCCGCGACGCCGAGGGCTACTTCTCCTTCGAGGGCCGGGCCGACGACATCATCATCTCCGCGGGCTACCGGATCGGCCCCTTCGAGGTCGAGGACGCGCTGGTGAGCCACGAGGCGGTCGCCGAGGCCGCCGCCGTCGCGAGCCCCCACGACGAGCGGGGCAACGTCGTGAAAGCGTATATCGTCCTCACCGAGGATTACGAGGGTGACGACCGGCTGCGTGCCGAGATCCAGGAGTTCGTCAAACGGGAGACGGCTCCCTACAAGTACCCCCGCAGGATCGAGTTCGTCGAGGAGCTTCCCAAAACGTCGAGCGGAAAGATCCGCCGGATCGAGCTTCGAGAGCAGGAACAGGAACAACAGCAGTTCGGCGAGTGATCGAGCTACCGTGAGAACTCGATCGCCGCACCCTGCCCGAACCCGACACACAGCGTCGCCAGCC
>CAYVQH010000216.1:0-2776 GCA_964454105.1 uncultured Halobacteriales archaeon
TGACCAGCGAGGCGTGGTGTTCCATCTCGGTGAGGACGACCTCGTCGCCCTCCTCCAGTTCGTTCAGCCCCCACGCGTAGGCGACGAGGTTCTCGGCCTCGGTGGTGTTCTTGGTGAAGACCATCTCCTCACGTTCCCCCGAGGCGCCGACGAACCTCGCCAGGGTGTCGTGGGCCTCCTCGTAGGCGATCGAGGCCTCCTGGCTGAGGTGGTGGATCCCGCGATGGACGTTGGCGTTCGTCGTGCGGTAGTACTCGCCGATCGCGTCGATCACCTGGTTCGGCGTCTGCGTGGTGGCGGCGTTGTCGAGATACACTAGCTGATTGCCGTCGAACTCCCGTTCGAGGATCGGGAAGTCGTCCCTGATCCGTTCGACGTCGAGCGGTGCGGATTCCTGAACTCCCATTACCGAGTGAGAGGGGTTCAAGGGAGAACATTCCTTCGGTCCGCCCGGGTTTCATAACCGAAACCGGTTACATCCGCAGGAACTGGGCGTGGGGGGTCCCGTCGATGTCGAGCACGTTCGCCTCCTCGACGAGACCGCGTTCGATCGCGAGCGAGACGGCCCGCTCGCCCACGAGGTTCGCGACGGTCGCGCGGGCGAGCGCGTTGACCACCGTCGATTCGTCGGCCTCCTCGCCGCCGTAGAACTCCTCCGTCACCGTGATCGAGACCTCTCCATTCTCGAAGGTCTCCCCGAGGATGCCCGCATCGCACACCGAAACCAACAGTCCCTTCGGCGTCTCGCGCTCGGCGAGGATCATCGCTCCATCAGCTGCTGCTCGGCGTCCGCACGCAGCTCCTCGGCCTCCTCGGCCAGTTCCTCAGCCAGATCGTCCTCGCCCAGTTCCTCGTGTGCACGCGCCTTCTCCTCGAGCAGTTCCGCGTTCCGCAGCCCCAGGCGCATCGCGTTGTCGAAGCAGTTCACGGCGTCCTCGGCGAGCCCGCGTTCCAGGAGGAAAAAGCCGCGATTGTACCACGCCTGCGGGAAGCGCTCGTCGATCTCGACCGCCCGCTCTGCGTGCTCCAACGCCTGTTCGGTCTTGCCGGTCTCCCACAGCGCGTACGCGAGGTTCGTCTCCGCGATGGCCGCGTGCTCGGAGCGCTCGTCGATTCGCAGCGCCTCCTGGTAGGCACCGATCGCCTCGTCGTACTCGTTGAGTTCGGCGTGGGCGACGCCCTTGTTCGCCCAGGCCTCCTGGGCGAGGAGCGATCCCTCGTCGGCGAAGCGGGCGGCGCGCTCGAAGCTATCGGTGGCCTGTTCGTTACGGTTGATTCCCATGTACGAGAGCCCGACGTCGATCAGCGACTCGACGTCGATGTCCTCCCGGGAGACGTTGTGTTC
Organism: uncultured Halobacteriales archaeon; assembly: GCA_964454105.1. Lineage (GTDB taxonomy): Archaea > Halobacteriota > Halobacteria > Halobacteriales > Halalkalicoccaceae > Halalkalicoccus. The sequence continues at coordinate 1,346 of CAYVQH010000216.1, forward strand.
GTCGAGCAGGTCGGTCAACACGCGCGAGTCGACCGGGTCGACCTTCTCGGGGTCGACCGCCAGCTCCGGCGGGTCGAGGTCGAAATCCTCGTAGGGTTCCGAGAAACCCTGCCCCTCCGAAAACCGATGGTCTCGATCCTCTGGATCCGTCATACCCGAGGTAGGCGAGTCCGGGTGTTAAGACCTGCGCCCGAAGACCCTCCCAGCCGCTGCCACGCGGCTGTTTGCCCTTTCACGTCCATCAGGACCGCTCGTTCGTGAACCCGACGTTCCCCGTCCCGTTCGCGCGGGCGGTATCTCTGGGTTTCGCTTGCGCCGGCCACCGTATCGCACCTCATCCCATACCGATTAGACGACCCGTCACGAACACGTTTCTATGCGCCTGTTCGTCAGTATCGACCTTCCCGACGACCTCGCGAGCGAGGTGGCCGCCGTACAGGACGGGCTCGACGGCCTCAGACTCACCGCTCCCCGACAGAGCCACGTCACCGTGAAGTTTCTCGGCGACGTTCCCGAGGACCGTCTTTCCGAACTCGAAGCCGCCCTCGAGTCCGCGATCGAGGATTCCGGCGTCGATCCCTTCGAGGCCGAATACAGTGGACTGGGCGTCTTTCCCTCCCTCGACTACATCAGCGTCGTCTGGATCGGGGTCCGTGACGGGGGACCGGAGATGACTCGGCTCCACGAGGCGATCGAGCGCGAGACCGTCGCGCTCGGCTTCGATCCCGAGGACCACGACTTCACGCCACACGATCGCACGGATGGATCACGCCGCAGAGAAAGGTCTCGTTCGACGGTTCGTCCGCGAGCGCGATCCGACCGTCGGCCGGACCGAGGTCACCGAAGTGTCCCTGACGAGAAGCGATTCCGGCCCCGACGGACCCGTCTATTTGACGGTCGCCACGTTCGAACTGCCGGGGAGTTAGCCGCCACCTAACCCGAATATCAGTGATGAGATCACAACTATGACATGATATATTTATTATGCATTAGAAGAAACGTTTTCATATGGTACATTGTAACCGTTGCGATGGATACGTCTCGCGGGACTACGCCCGCGTGTTCGGCGACAACGACGACCGGGTCACGTCCTGCCCGAACTGCCGGGCGGGGTGGGTCGACGAGGACTCGACCGACGAACCTTCGGAACGCAAGATGACCTTCACGATGAGCGAGTTCGACGCCGAGAATCGATCCTCCGGAAACGAGGGAGACGAAACCGCCGAGGCCGAACCTGCCGCCGGTCGGTTCGGTCGCGTCGGGGCGGCGGTGTCGGGACTGTTCTAGGCACGAAGGGACAGGATTTTATGCGCCGGTGGGGTAGTAGCGGCCACTATGGGCAAGAAATCGAAGGCCAAGAAGAAGCGCCTGGCGAAGCTCGACCGCCAGAACTCGCGCATCCCCGCGTGGGTGATGCTCAAGACCGACCGC
>CAYVQH010000217.1:0-2694 GCA_964454105.1 uncultured Halobacteriales archaeon
CCCGGCTTCGGCATCGAACTCGACCACGACGTCGTCGAGGAACACGCCTACACCGAGGCGGGCGTCCACACGATCAACCTCTTCGAGAAGGACTGGGAAAAACGCGAAGTCGACATACGATAGGCATCCATACTTGGGCGCTGTCTCGGATCGCCCGATTCCGAAGACGATCACGAATAACGGACGCCTACGGCGACGAGTAGCGTCTTGTAGCGCGGGCAGGACGACTCGAGTGGTTGATCCTCCGCCCGGGGTAGCTTTATCGGGATCGATCGTGTTCGGTTACGTATGTCAGACGTAGTGATCGTCGGCGGCGGACCGGCGGGACTGAGCGCAGGGTTGTTCACCGCGAAGAACGGGCTCGATACGGTGGTGTTCGACATCGACCAGACCTGGATGCACAAGGCCCACCTGTTCAACTACCTCGGGATCAGGAGCCTGGGAGGCAGCGAGTTCATGGCGATCGCCCGCGGCCAGACGAAGGATCGCGGGGCCGAACTCCACGAGGAGGAAGTCACCGGCGTCGAATCCACGGACGAGGGTTTTACCGTCACGACCGGCGAGGGCGAGTACGACGCCCGCTACGTCGTGTTCGCGACCGGCGCGAGACACGGCCTCGCCGAGGAGTTGGGCTGTGAGGTCACCGACGAGGACACCATCGACGTCGGCCTCGACATGGAGACGAGCGTCGAGAACGCCTATGCGACGGGCGCGTTGGTCCGTCCCGAGGAGTGGCAGGCGATCATCTCGGCGGGCGACGGCGGTGCCGCCGCGCTGGCCATTCTGGGTAAGGAGAAGGGCGAGCACTTCCACGACTTCGACGTGCCAGACGACGTGCCGATCCTCGAGAGCGAGGAGTAGTCCGCGATCAGACGCCCGGAATCCCGACCGCGGAGGCCGAGACCAATCCGGCCATCGCGAGCGCGTAGAGCACGCCGCTCGCGACCGCCCAGGCGACGAACCCGATGAGGGCTGCGGTTCCCCAGCCTCCCGAGTGTCGGAGGTTGATGACCCCGATCCACGCGACCAACGTCAACAACGCGCCGACGAGCGGGAGCCATCCCACGAAGAAGCTCACCACTCCCCACGCGAGCGCTCCCAGGAGGGCGGTGAGGGCCGCACCGCCGAACCCGATGGCCTCGTTGGTCGCGAGGCTGACGCCGACGTAAATCCCTAGGCTACCGACCAACAGGCTGACGACGAACACGATGATGGTATCGAGTACCATGATAGGTAGTCCGACAGGTAGCGAGGTAAAGACGCTGCCTGCTATGTCAGTCCGTCAATACGATCACGGCGACGTATCGACGCGCTCGTAGCCGGTCTCACAGGGCGGGCCATCCGCGAATCGGTACTCCACATCGTCCCCGATCCGGATCAGCGACGACGAACGCGTCCCGTATTCCCCGGTGGAGGCGCTCGCTTCCGCCCGATCCGACGAGGGTACCTCAGCCACGTCCCCGTGGACGCAGAAACCGTAGTCGTGATCACGTAACGCGTCGACCGCTCGCTCGTGCCATTCCGCCGCGCGTTCGCCGGGTTCGGGCTGCAGGGCTTCGAGCGCTCGACGGGTGTTCTCGGCCTGGCGTTCGCCCACCTCCGCGCGCGAGGCGGGGATCTCGAAGTCGCCGTCGGCGCCGACGTTGACGACGATATGCACCCCGGGATCGAGGTTCCGCACCCGCAGTCCCCCGTCCCACTCCAACAGGAGCGCGGCGTTCTCGTCCATCACCACGAGGTTGAACCCGTCGTACTCGTGTTCCCGAACCGAGCGCTCGACGAAGCGGGCGGCGTCCTCGGCGGAGTCGCGTTCGAGGGCGTCGCCCACGAGCAGGCCGCGCGAGCGCTCGTCCGCGAGGTCACCGGACGCAGTCGGGTTGCCAGCCGCACCGCCCTCGTCGCTGTCGCCCTCGATCCATCGGTTCGTGACCGCCGCCACGACCCCGTGTTCGTTGTAGCCGATCCACGTCCCGCCGGCCTCCTCGTCCCACGGGGCGACGATCAGCGGGTCCTCGCTGTAGCGTCCCGGCGGATGGGATGGCCGTTCGAGCGCCTCGTCACGGTTCGCCGCGACCAGTACGGGGACGTCCTCGAAGGCCTGCCAGGCGGCGATGAACGTACACACGCTTTCAGTCCACCTCATACCCGCGTTCCCTGAGAAGATCCGGGGCACGTTTCGCGTGGTCGCCCTGTAGCTCGATCCGGCCCTCCTCGACGGTTCCCCCGACCGCGAGGGCGCTTTTGAGCTCCGAGGCCAGTTCGGCCAGGTCGACCGACTTCGGATCCAACCCCTCGACGATCGTCATCGGCTTGCCGTAGCGCCGGGACTCGACGCGGACCGTCGCGTGCTGATCCGCGCGCGCGAGGTCGTCGTCGATGCCCAGCTCGTCGGGCAGCCCCGAAACCGATCCCAGTCCGTCATCGCGTTCATCTCCCATACCGCCGGTACGCGCTTGGAGGGGATAGACCTGTGGCCGCGTCCGCATCGACGATTTCCGTTTCACCGCTTCCCGTCCGGACGAACCGGTCGACGGGGACCAACCGGACCCGGCTACGACCGACAATATACCCGTCGTGACCACCTACCCCGGCCCATGAGCACGGACCGAAACCGGCTCGGGGAGGAGACGAGTCCGTATCTCCGACAGCACGCCGACAACCCGGTGAACTGGCAGCCGTGGGACGAGGCGGCCC
>CAYVQH010000218.1:0-2642 GCA_964454105.1 uncultured Halobacteriales archaeon
GAGATTGACGAGCAGGAAGACGGTCGCCAGCGCGGCCCACGCGAGCCACCGCCGTCTGGTGGGATCCGACAGCGCGTTCACGACCGTCATGTTTCACGGACGGCGTGGTAATAATTGTGACACCCCTGTCGGACTCGGTCGCCGAATCGGCAGACCGGCCGCTCGGCGAGGTGTCCGCTCCGAGAAACCGAACTCGATCGAGCGTCGATTCAGCGGTTCAGATACGGCCGACGTTCTCGACGCCGACGCTCTCGACGCCTTCGACGTCCGAGAAGCCTTCCTCGACGGCTTCCGTGCCGCCCGCACCGTCGGGGACGATCACGGTCGGGTAGAGCGCGACGAGACCGAACGCGACTTCCTCGCGTTCGACGCCGTTGATCTTGGCGCCCTCGGGGAGGGTGCTCTCGAGGCGCTCCTGGAGGGCGTCCAGGTCGATTTCGGGGCTGTTCGGCATGACCTTGATTTTCGCAGCTACCTTTCCCATGGCTGTATTACGGACCGGTGAACCCGCAGTCGGGACACTCGTAGAGGTTGCTCTGCTTGCGGCACTTGGCACAGCGGTAGATCTGAGCGCCGCAGTCGGGACACTTGAACGCGGCGGCGTTGGTGCCGGCGATGTTGAGCCCACAGGAGACGCACGAGCGCCTCTGGCTTTCGTCGGTCGTACTCATACCCCTTCCTTTCCGCCCGGCGTTTTTAACGGTTGTCTTTCGAGGGCTCTCGCGGAACGGGGGAGGAATACGGGCGGCACCGCCGCGGTGCGACCGGGTGTTTTCGCAGTCAGAAAATCCACTGCTAGATACTTTACCGTCCCCGCAAAAGAAGTGGATGAGGTTCGGTGGGTGCCAAGCCAGGCCGGACCTCTGCCTCTGACATTCTGCCGCCAATTCGCCCTCGAGATGCAACATTCAAGCGGACTCGGCCCCTACGGCCAGTGAATGCGCCTCGACGACTACATCGAGGAGTTAGAGCCCGACGAGGAGGCGAAGCGACGGCGCCTCGCCAAGGAGAAGTCCTACGAGATCACGGACCACCTCGAGGAGTTCGAACAGAACTTCGAGCAGGCGCTGTCCGGCGACACCCTCGTGGGCTCGACGGCCCCCTCGATCTTCGTCGGGCGATCGAACTATCCGGACATCCCCGTGGGGGTGCTCTCGCCGGTCGGCGACGAGAACGCCGCCGAGGACTACGTCACCGACGGGAACTGGTACCAGCAGGGGTACGATATCCCGGACGTCCTCCAGCGTCGAACGGGCCTGCTGAACTCGAACAAGCGCGCGAACGTCGACTCGCCGTCGATCGCGAGTCGGCTGACGCCGAACGTCCACGACGCCTGGGACGGCTTCGTCGGCGTCCAGCGCGAGGTCGCCATCGCGGATCGCCCGGTCGACCTCGAGATCGGGCTCGACGACACGCCCGATCTGGGTCTCGACACCGGAACTGACGTCGCGACGCCCCGCGGCCCCCGCGCCAACGCCCGCAACGCCGAGTTGCGGGAGAACCCCTACGTCCCGAAGCCGATCAAGAAGACCCTAGAAGACGACGACTGGCAGGCTCAGGGCGCGATGACCTACCTCTATCGTCGGGGGTTCGACGTCTACGACATCAACTCGATCCTCTCGGCGGGCGCGCTCGGTGAGACCGACCAGCGACGGCTCGTCCCGACGCGGTGGTCGATCACCGCCGTCGACGACACCGTCGGCCAGTTCCTCCGGGGCCGCATCCGCAACGCGCCCAGCGTCGACGAGGTCCAGGTCTGGGCCAACGAGTACATGGGCAACCGCTACTGGATCGTCCTCGCGCCGGGCAACTGGGAGTTCGAACTCGTCGAGATGAAGGCGCCCGGCAGCATCTGGAACCCCGACCCCGAGGGCGACACCTGGATGGCCAGCGCCAGCGAGGGGTTCGAGGGCCGCTCGAGCTACGTCGAGGAGACCGCCGGGGCCTACTACGCCGCCCGACTGGCCGCCTTAGAGCACCTCGAGTCGATCGGCCGACAGGCGAAGTGTCTCGTCCTCCGCGAGGTCAGCGACGACTACTGGGCGCCAGTCGGCGTCTGGCAGGTCCGCGAGAGCGTGCGCAACGCCTTCGACGGCCAGTTCGGCGAGGCCGAGACCTTCCACGACGCCGTCCGAGAGGTCGCGACGCAACTGCCGGTTTCCCACGCTCGCCTTCGGCGGAAGTCCGAACTCGCGGCGGGGCTGCAGTCGAATCTCAGCGCCTTCTCCGCTCGAGAGTAGTCGGCTCCGGAACGCACGGTCGATACAATTGGAATTCCGCTCGAGATGACGCAATCACTGTGCGGTGGCGTGCGCTGTCGGCTGGCCGAGCGATAGCGAGGGAAGTCAACGAAATCGTACGAGGGATGAGCGAACGAGTAGCGCGGGACCAAAGGTCCCGCGAACCCTACGAACGGGCTATCGGCCCGTGAGCAGACGAAGCGAGTGAGTGAATCGGCTGGGGAGGGAGTGGCCACTCTCCGTTGCCACGATAGCGGAACCCTTCGTTTCGGTATTCTCTCCCTCGAGCACACTACTCGCTGAATCGTCTCCTCCTCGCGCACACCACTCGCCGAACCGTGACTGGGTACTGCTAAGCGAACCCGAGTCCCTAAATCGCTCGAGCGCCTCCGATCGGTATGG
>CAYVQH010000219.1:0-2637 GCA_964454105.1 uncultured Halobacteriales archaeon
CCGCGATCGCCCCGTTCGCCACCAACGCAGCCAGCACCACGCCGACGCTTTCACCTGCCATCGGGTTCGCTACTCGTCGGGATGTAATGCTTTTTGGGGTCGATCGGCCACGGGATCGGGCCACGCGAGCGAAACCTACACCACTCGCGGGTCCCCAGTACCGGCATGCTCGCCGTCGTTTCGGACACCCACAGCAGCGAGGGCCATGCCCTGACCGGCCGGACGCTCGAAGCGGTCGGAACCGCAGAGCGCGTGATCCACGCCGGCGACTTCACGTCCGTCTCCGCGCTCGACGCGTTCCACGGGGAGGCCGCCCGGCTCGACGCCGTCCACGGCAACGCCGACGCCGCGGCGGTTCGCGAGCGGCTGCCGGACGCCCGTACCCTCGACTGGGAGGGGCTGCGGATCGCGCTCACCCACCGACGGAACGGCGGGCAGACGGGGTTGGCGATGTTCGGTCGCGAGCGCGGTGCGGATCTGGTGGTCTCGGGCCACTCCCATCGCCCCGGCGTCATGCGGACCGATGAGCTGGTTCTGTTGAACCCGGGAAGTCACGCCGATCCTCGGGGCGATCGGCCGGGCCACGCCGAACTCGAACGGGAAGGAGAGGCGATCCGCGGGCGGCTCCGTCGACCGGACGGAACCGTCTTCGAGGAGTTCTCCCTCTAGGACTGGCCGGGGGACTGATCGGCCTCGGCGAGTTCGAAGAGGTCCTCGTAGTCCTCCGGAAGCTGCGTCCGGAGGTCCTCGACCTGCCTCTCGGTCACGGCCTCGTCGAGGACGTCGACGACGGCGCGAGCGTGCAGCGCGGCGTCAGAGCGGTCGTCGTCGTCGATGCCGTCCTCGCTGCCGAGGTTCTCGTCGTGCTCGGCGACGCGCTCGACGAACTCCCGGAAGCCGAACGAGTCAGTTGTGTCGGCGTGTTCCTCGAGAAACCGGCCCAGTTCGTCGGGGAGTTGGGACGCGAGGTTCGTCGCCTCGCCCTCCTGAACCCGCTCGCCGAACGTCTGGAGGGTCGCTCGGCTCGCGCTCAGTGCGGCGCCACGGGACGGCAGTTCGGCACGGTTCTGCACCTCGCCGATGAAGGTATCGTGATCCATGACGGGATCGGCTACGGCCGGGAGCCCGGAAGCGGTTACGTCAGCAATCGCAAGCCAACTAAACCCGTCGCGATGGCCGAAACGCTCTTGTTCCCGCCCTCGGATGGATGGGTGTGCTCCTCGAGATCGACCTCGTCTACCTCATCTTCGTCGGACTGTTGATCTTCTTCGTCGGTGGATCGTATCTGTTCGTTCGCAAGGTCCTCACGGGCTTTCGCGACGGCCTCGAGGGCGGACGGCGCTAAATCGCCCGCTCGACCGCCGCGACCGCCTCCTCGATGTCTCCGTCGTCGACGTTCCAGTGGGTACAGAACCGCACGACGTGCTCGCCGAACGCGACGCCGAGGACCCCTTCGGACTCGCAGGCCGCGAGGAACTCCTCGGCGGTGTGGTCACTTCCCGCACAGTCGACCAGGGCGATGTTCGTCTCGGGCTCGGCCGCCGACAGGCCCTCGAGACCGTCCAATCCGGCCGCGAGCCGGCGGGCGTTCTCGTGGTCCTCCTCGAGTCGATGGCGGTTCTCTAGCGCCGCCAGGCCGGGCGCGGCGATGATCCCCGCCTGGCGCATCCCGCCGCCCAGCAGCTTGCGGTTCCGCCGCGCGCGCTCGATGAACGCCTCGCTGCCCGCGAGCATCGAGCCGACGGGCGCGCCCAACCCCTTCGAGAGCGAGAACATGGCCGAGTCGACCGGCGCGACGATCTCCTCCACTTCCGTATCGAGCGCCGCCGCGGCGTTGAACACCCGCGCGCCGTCGAGGTGAACCGGGACGCCGAGGTCGTGGGCCGCCTCGGCTGCCGCGTCGATCTTCTCGGTCTCGATCGCCGCCCCGCCCTTGCTGTTGTGGGTGTTCTCCAGCGTGAGCAGGCCCGTTCCCGGCCGGTGGAGGTCCTGGGCGACGTAGCCCTCGCGCACCTGTTCGGGCGAGACGACCCCGCGGTCGTCGCCCTCGATCGTCCGCACCTGGAGGCCCGAGAGCTGGGCCATCCCACCCAGTTCCCACTTCACGACGTGGCTCTCGCGCTCGCAGAGCACCTCCTGGCCGCGTTCGGTGTGGGTGCGCACCGCGGCCTGGTTGGCCATCGTCCCCGTCGGGAGGTACAGCGCCGCCTCCTTCCCGACGACCTCGGCCGCCCGTTCTTCCAGTTCGTTCACCGTGGGGTCCTCGCGGTAGACGTCGTCGCCCACCTCGGCCGCGGCGGCGGCCTCGCGCATCCTGTCGTCGGGCCTGGTCACCGTGTCGCTTCGCAGGTCGATCATGCCGGGTGTGGGCGACCGATCGGCAAAACCCTGCCCGTCTCGCGCGGCGGGGCCTGCCTCTATCCGTTCCCTTTTGGCTCCGATCCGAGAAGGAGCGACGAATGTCGGTTACGGAGAGATTCGACGGGCTCCGGTCACCGGGTCCCGCGCTCGTGATCGCGCTCGCGGCCGCCCTGCTCGCGTTCGTCGCCTCCCCTCTCGCGGGCGAGCCCGCGGTCATGCTGGCGATCACGCTGTTCTGCGTCGTCCTCTGGATCCTCGACCCCGTCCCGCCCGCCT
>CAYVQH010000220.1:0-2605 GCA_964454105.1 uncultured Halobacteriales archaeon
TCCTCGAGGCGGTCGTCATCCGCCAGCGGAAATCGATCCGCCGGCCCGACGGCACGCGCGTGAAGTTCGAGGACAACGCCGCCGTCGTCATCGACGACGCGGAGGACCCCCGCGGGACCGAGATCAAGGGCCCGATCGCGCGCGAGGTCGCAGAACGCTTCGGGAGCGTCGCCAGCACGGCGACGATGATCGTCTAGAGTACAGAACCATGAGCAAGCAACCACGCAAACAGCGAAACGACGCACAGAACGCGCCGCTGCACGAGCGCCACAAGCAGCTCCACGCGACGCTTGCGGGCGACCTCCGCGAGGACCACGGCACCCGCCGGGCCCGCGTCAACGTCGGCGACACCGTCGAGATCATGCGCGGGGACTTCGCCGGCGAGACCGGCGAGGTCGTCGGCGTCGACCTCTCGCGCGGCGTCGTCCACGTCGAGGACGCCGTCGTCGAGAAGGCCGATGGCGAGGAGGTCCCCCGTCCGCTCGAGGCGAGCAACCTCCGGATCACGGACCTCGACCTCGAGGACGAGGTGCGCGAGGCACGACTCTCGGGTGAGAACGAATGAGCAGACATCAGAAACGACTCTCGGTACCGAACTCGTGGCCGGTCGAGCGAAAGACCGCCAAGTACACCGTCAAGGCCGCCGCCGGCCCCCACGGTGAGAACGGCGTTCCGCTCCTGATCGTGCTGCGGGACGTACTCGGGTACGTCGACTCGAAAAAGGAGGCACAGTACGCCATCGGCGAGGGCGGCGTTCTCGTCAACGGCGAACCGATCAACGACGTCCGTCGACCCATCGGGATGTTCGACATCCTCGGGTTCGAGGAGCGCGCGGAGTTCTACCGCGTGTTCCCCGGTCAGGGCGGTCGACTCGCGCTGACGCCGATCGAGGAGGCGGACGCGGACGGCAAGCTCGGCAAGATCGTCGACAAGCGCCAGGTTCCGGGCGGCGATACCCAACTGCAGCTGCACGACGGGCGTAACCTGCGCGTCGAGGACGGCGCGGAGTACTCGCCGGACGACTCGATCGTCATCGATTGGGACGGCGAGATCCTCGCACACTTCGTCTACGAGGAAGGCGCACTGGTCACTGCAGTGCAGGGCCAACACGCCGGCGAGGTCGGCGAGATCGAGACGATCGACGTCATCAAGTCGAGCGCACCCAACACCGTCACGGTCGAGACGGACGACGACAGCTTCGAGACCGTCGAGGAGTACGTCGTCGTGATCGACGAGAACTTCACCGGCGGGGAGGACGCCGCCGAGGGAGGTGTTGAGGAATGAGCGAGTCCGAAAGCGAAGTCGAAGGCGAGTTCCACGACATGCGTGAGCCGACCATCGAGAAGGTCGTCGTCCACATGGGCGTCGGAACAGGTGGGCGCGAACTCGCGAGCGCGGAGGACATCCTCGAGGAGATCACGGGCCAACGAAGCGTCCGAACCGAGGCAAAACGGACGAAACCGGAGTTCGGCATCCGCCAGGGCGATCCGATCGGCGCGAAGGTCACCCTTCGCGCCGAGAGGGCCCACGAGTTCCTCGAGACGGCGCTTTCGATCGCCGACGTCTCGGGCGGCCAGTTCGATCAGACCGGCAACGTCAGCTTCGGGATCGAGGAACACACCGAGTTCCCGGACCAGGAGTACGATCCGAACGTCGGGATCTTCGGGATGGACGTGACGGTGAACCTCGTGCGCCCGGGCTACCGGGTGAAAAAGCGCGACATCGCCTCACGGTCGATCCCCTCGAACCACCGGCTCGACGCTGCGGCGGCGATCGCGTATCTGAACGAGCAGTTCGACGCCGGCATCGGACAGGAGGACACGAATGAGTGAATCAGAGACGGAAACAGAACACGAGACGGGCGAGCACGCCACCAAGCGCACCGGCCAGTTCGAACAGTGCCAGCGCTGTGGGCGCAAGCAGGGTCTCGTCGGGAAGTACGACATCTGGCTGTGCCGACAGTGCTTCCGCGAGATCGCCCGCAACATGGGATTCAAGAAGTACAAATGACGACGAGTGATCCGTTCAGTAACGCGCTCTCGGGGATCGACAACGCCGAGAGCGTCGGACATCTGACACACACGATACAGCCCGCCTCGAATCAGATCGGCTCGGTGCTCGAGGTCTTCTACGACCGCGGGTACATCGACGGCTTCGAGTTCGTCGAGGACGGCCGAGCGGGACGGTTCGAGGTCGAACTGAGAGGCGCCATCAACGAATGTGGCCCGGTCAAGCCCCGCTACTCGGTGGGCTCCGACGAGTTCGAGCAATGGGAGAAGCAATACCTCCCGGCCCGCGATTACGGGACGCTCATCGTCACGACCAGCCACGGGATCATGAGCCACTACGACGCCCGCGAACAGGGCATCGGTGGCCAGGTGATCGCATACGTCTACTGACAATGCCACGAACAGAAATCACACTACCGGACGACGTCGAGTGCGATATCGACCACCTCGACGTGACGCTCTCGGGGCCCGACGGCGAGGTCACTCGCCGTCTGTGGTACCCCGACGTGACCGTCTCGGTCGAGACCGTCACCGACGAGGTCGAGACCGAACAGCGGGAGGTCGACGCGCTCGTCATCGAGAGCGAGACGGACGAC
>CAYVQH010000221.1:0-2599 GCA_964454105.1 uncultured Halobacteriales archaeon
CATCGACGTCGCAGAAACGATCGACGCCGTAAGCGAGGAGTACGACTTCGTCTTCTCGAACGGCTACGGCTCACAACTCGGCGAGGAGACGTTCCGGATCGGCCACATGGGCGAACACGACGTCGAGAGCATCCGCAGGCTTACGGACGCCATCGAGGACGTCGCCGGTCTGTAGAACCGAGTTCGACCGAACCTTTACCCTCCGGACCCCGTAGGCGGGGCCATGTCCCTTCTGATCGACACTGATCCCGGCTGCGACGACGCGCTCGCCCTGTTGCTCGCGCTCGAGAGCGACCTCGATGTCGTGGGTCTCACCACCGTCGCCGGCAACTCCTCGATCGAAAACACCACCCGCAACACCCTCGCGCTGATCGACTTTTTCGACCGCGATCTCCCGGTCGCCCGCGGCGCGGATCGCCCGCTCGTCAAGCGCCAGGACACCGCCGAGTTCATCCACGGCGAGGGCGGACTCAAGGGCGAGTTACCCGCTCCTTCCCGGGACCCGGTCGATACTTCCGGAGCCGAGTTCATCGTCGAAAAGGCACGCGAGAACGGGGACCTCACGATCGCCGCGATCGGCCCGCTGACCAACCTCGCGCTGGCGCTCGGGATCGAGCCCGACCTGCCCGAGCTTCTCGACGAGGTCCTCGTCATGGGCGGGGCGGTCTACGCGCCGGGCAACCGCACGCCGGCGGCGGAGGCGAACCTCCACGCCGACCCCGACGCCGCGAGCCGCGCCCTCCAGTCCCTCTCGCCGACGTTCGTCGGGCTGGGCGTCACGACGCGGGCGACGGTCGACCCCGCGACCCCCGATCTGCCGGGCCGGCGGGGCGCGACGATCGAGGAGTGGCTCACCTACTACCCGGAGGAGGTGAAAGAACGCTACGGCCTCGAGCACTCGCCGATCCACGACGCGGCGGTGATCGCCCATCTCACTGACGGGGTGCTGACGGTGGAAGATCGCGCCCTCGAGATCGACACGCGCGAGGGATCCTGTCGCGGCACGCTCGTCAGCGACGAGTACGGCGTCACCGGCGAGCCGGAAAACGGCCGCGTCGCGACCGACATCGACGTCGAACGCTTCCGCGAAGCGATGGGCGAGGCGATCGAATCGACCCTCTAGGGGTTTACTCGACGTACTCGAACAGTTCGTCGATCGAGAGCACAGTAGGAAGGCCGAGTTCGTGGCCGATCCGGGTCACGACCGGCGGGTCGACGTCGGTCTCCGCGAGGGTCCCGGGCCGGCCGAAGACCTCCCGTGGAGCCCCATCGAGCAGGAGTTCGCCCTGCCCGAGCGCGATCACGCGGTCGGCGTGTCGGCGCGCGAAGCCCACGTCGTGGGTGATGACGACGACGAGCCGTCCGTCCGCGACCAGTTCCTCGACGGCTTCGCCCAAGAGGGCGCTGCCGGGTGCGTCCTGCCCGCCGGTGGGTTCGTCGAGCACCACGGTGTCGGTGTCCATCGCGAGCACCGAGGCGACCGCGACGCGCTTGCGACGGGGCATGCCGAGGTCGTAGGGATTGCGCTCGCGGACGTCCCCGAGGTCGAGGCGGTCGAGCGCGCGCTCGACGGTTTCGTCGGCCCGTTCCCCGTCGAACCCGAGGTTCTCCGGTCCGTACCGGATCTCCTCCTCGACGCTGTCGTGAAACAGCTGGTCGTCGGGGTTCTGGAAGGCCAGCCCGACGTGGCGGGCCAACTGGGCGACGCGGGCCTCCCTCGTGTCGGTTCCTTCGATTCGGACCACGCCCTCGGTCGGCTCGAGCAACCCGTTGGTGTGCTTGACGAAGGTGGTCTTGCCGGCGCCGTTCTGCCCGACGAGACAGACACATCCCGACTCCATCTCGAGGCTGATCCCCGAGAGCGCCTCGACGCCGCCCTCGTAGACGTGAGAAACGTCCTCGAAGGCGACGCGCGGCTCCGCCGTGGCCCGCTCGTCCTCCGTCCGTGTGACGGGTTCGGCCGCACCGTCGGTTCGTTGCTCCGGTGACGATCCCGGTTCGAGCGACCGTTCGCTTCCGTCGGTCGTGCTCGCCACGTGCGGGCGAAGCTCCGCGATGGCGTCCTCGACCGTCAACGGGATCCCGTCGACCTCGTGGCCCGCCTCGCGGAGTCGTCGACCCACCCGAACCGCCTGTGGGACGTCGACCAGTTCGTCGATCCCCGGCGTGGTAAAGACCTCCTCGGGAGCGTCGTCGTGCGTTATCTCTCCGTCCTCGACCACGAGCAGGCGGTCGAGATGCGGCGCGAGCCGGTTGAGGCGCTGGCTGACGACGACCACCGTATATCCCCGGTCCTTCATGTCGGCGACGATGTCGAAGACCGCCTCGGCACCGTGGGGGTCGAGCTGGGAGGTCGGCTCGTCGAGCACGAGCACGTCCGGGCGCATGGCGAGCACGGAGGCGAGCGCGACCCGCTGGGATTGGCCTCCCGACAGGCGCTGGGGGTTGCGGTCGATCAGCTCCTCGATCCCCACCCGCCGGAGGCTCCTGACCGAGCGCTCGACGATCTCCTCGCGAGCCAACCCGAGGTTCTCGAGGCCGAACGCGACCTCCTCGATCACGGTGGTGCTCGCGCCCGTCAGCTGGTCGAACGGGTTCT
>CAYVQH010000222.1:0-2522 GCA_964454105.1 uncultured Halobacteriales archaeon
TCCCGATCGACCTCTTCACTCCGATATTCGCCCTCTCGCGGGTCGGCGGGTGGACCGCCCACGTCGCCGAACAGTACGAGGGCAACCGGATCATGCGTCCGCGTGCGCGCTACGTCGGTCCCGAGGACCGGGAGTTCGTCCCGATCGACGAGCGGTAGCCGGACCTGACAGCGGGAAGTCAGATACGCAACATTTATATCTATCTGTCACATCCACCGACGTGAGGGCACGTAACTCAGCCAGGACAGAGTACCGGATCTCGTATCCGGCTGCCGCGTGGTTCGAATCCCGTCGTGCCCGTTCACGTCGCCTGCGAACCTCCTCACCCGATTCTCCCGCTCCCAGCAGAGTTCGTCCTGTCGAAACCCCCTCCCTCCGACATCTCACGACGGCCGATAGTACCGTCGATCGATCACAACCGAGAACCGGTCGCCGCACGGACGTCCAGCCATGGTCCGCGTCTTCGTCTACGGAACGCTCACCGACCGCGAGCGCCTCGAAACAGTTCTCGATCGGTTCTCCCTCGGTCCCGCCGCGATCCTTCGGGGCCTCCATCGAGTCGAGGGACGATATCCGACGCTCGCCCCGGGCGGCAACTGCGAGGGACGACTCGTCGAAACGTCCGATATCGACCGTCTCGATGCCTACGAAGGGGTCGACCGTGGACTGTACGTTCGCGTGCCCCTCCCGGTTTCGAACGGCGACACTGCGGAGTGTTACGTCGGCGATCCCGCGCTTCTCGACGCCGATGCCCGGTGGCCGGGTGTCGGGGAGTTCGACGAACGGGTGTACTCCCATCTCGACGAACATTCGGTCGAGATCGATCAGAGGGAATGACATTCGTGTGCCGACCGTCTGACGCGGCGTCGAACTCGCTTCAGTCATGCGGTTTCACTTCCGACTCGGACGGGTGGGTTTTATATAGGTAGGGGACACCCGTACGGGTGCACGTCACACGGCTCGTGCATTCCCCATCCATCCCGATTTTTCGTTGATAAACCGTTAACCACGCACCTCACGTAGCAGCCGACATGCTCGATATAGAGGACGTCTATGCGGCACGCGAGCGGGTCGAGCGGACCGCTCGACACACGCCGCTCGATTACTCCCACACCTTCTCGGAGATGACCGGTGCCGAGGTCCACCTCAAACTTGAGAACTTCCAGCGAACGGGTGCGTTCAAGATCCGCGGAGCGACAAACAGGATCGCGACGCTCTCGGAGGCTGAGAGGGAAGCGGGGGTCGTCACGGCGAGCGCGGGCAACCACGCCCAGGGGGTCGCGCTCGCGGCCACCCGCATGGGCGTCGAGGCGACCATCGTCATGCCCGAACACGCTCCGATCTCGAAGCTCAAGGCCACCCGAAACTACGGGGCCGAGGTCGTCCTCCACGGGGCGGACTACGACGCCGCGGCGGAACGCGCCCACGAGATCGAGCGCGAGGAGGGACGGACCTACGTCCACGCGTTCGACGACGAGGCGGTGATGGCCGGGCAGGGAACCATCGGCTTGGAGATCGTCGAGGACTGTCCCGAGGTCGACACCGTGATCGTGCCCGTCGGCGGGGGCGGACTCATCTCGGGGATCGCGACCGCGGTGAAGGCCCAGGAACGGGACGTCAGGGTGATCGGCGTTCAGGCCGAGGGTGCGGCGAGCGCCGCCGACTCGCTGGAGAAGGGCTCGATCCAGGAGTGGGAGAGCGTCGACACGATCGCCGACGGGATCGCCGTCGGCCGGATGGGCGATCGTACCTTCGAGGTGATCGAGGAGCGCGTCGACGAGGTGGTGACGGTCTCGGACTCTGAGATCGCCGTCGCGCTCGCGGCGCTGCTCGAACGTTCGAAGACGCTCGTCGAGGGTGCGGGGGCGGTTCCGCTCGCGGCGCTGCTCTCGGACGCCTTCGAGTACGGGGAGAACGAGACGGTCGTCCCGGCGCTCTGTGGAGGCAACATCGACCTCAACACGCTGACGACGGTGATCATGCGCGGGCTCGTGGAGACCGGCCGGTATCTGAAGATCCGGACGGTGTTGAAGGACCGTCCCGGGGCGCTGCGCCAGCTGATCGACGTGATCGCCGAGAACCGTGCGAACATCTACGCGATCCAGCACGACCGGACCTCCCGGGACATCACGATGAACGCCGCCGAGGTGGTGATCGACCTCGAGACCCGTGGCCACGACCACGTCGAGGAACTGCTCGCCGGGATGCGCGATCGTGGTTACGAGGTCGAGATCCTCGTGTAGTTTTAAGAACGGCCCCTCCGAGTGTATGGCCATGAAGCGAACCATCAGCACGTCGGACGCGCCGGAAGCGATCGGAGCCTACAGTCAAGCGACGACCGCCGGCGGCCTGTTGTTCACGGCAGGACAGATCCCTCTCACCCCCGACGGCGAACTGCTGGCGGACGAGCCGGTCGCCGTCCAGACGCGCCAGTGTCTCGAGAACGTCAAGGCGATCCTCGAAAGCGAGGGCCTCTCGACCCAACACGTCCTGAAGACGTCGATCTACCTCGACGACATCGA
>CAYVQH010000223.1:0-2513 GCA_964454105.1 uncultured Halobacteriales archaeon
AGTTAACGTTGTGAACTCACGACGGGCATTTATACTGGAGCGTCCTACCGTGTAGTACCGGTGATACGGATGGCAGTAAACGACATCCGACTCAACGACGCCGATCGGGCGATCCTTCGCGCGCTCGAGGACGGTCGCAACCTCGCAGCCAATCTCGAAGACGAGATCGACTACGAGCGACACTACATCAACCAGCGACTTCGGCGCTTGGCCGAACACGGAGTCGTCACGAATCTCGGCAACGGGTTGTATGAGCTCGCCGATGACCACAGCGCGTCCGCGCGCGCCACGACCGCAGAGCCGTTGCGCGGGCTTGTCGGGTTACTTGACGAGGAGGAGGCGGCTGCCGCTCGGGAACGGTCGCGCGAGTGGCGCGAAGCGTTCGATCGTGAGATGCTCGGCGAGGACGATGGATGATCCTCGACTCGACGTTTCTCAACGATCTCGTCCGGGGGGACGACGACGCGGTCGAAACGCTCAATGAGCTGATCGAATCCGAGACGCCGGTTGCGATCTCATCGCTCACCGTGTTCGAGGTGGGTGTCGGGCTTCGAGGCCCGGGAGAACAGTTTCGCGATCGGTTTCAGGAGCTCGTCAAGGAGATCACGGAAGCCCCGTTCGGCCCGGACGAGGCACGAACGTCGCTTGAGATCCAGCGCGAACTCTACGATCGAGGCGAGGCGATCGGCGCGGTCGATGTGCTGATCGCCGGGACCGCCGCCAACCGTCCCGATCCGACGGTGATGACGCGCAACGTCGATGAGTTCGAACGCGTCGACGCTATTGACGTGGTGTCGTACTAGCGAATCCTTTCGTGTTCGGTAGGCGAACACCGGCGAATACGATGAAACCACTACACTCGGACTACCCGAGAGTCCGTTAGAGGTCCTCGACACCGAAACGAGCGAGCGAGATCTCGCACGCTCGGGACGAAATCGATACCACCCGTCGTCGGTTTTGACGCGTGCTTCGAGGGGGATCGTCGGTCATCGGTTCCGGTCGATCCACTCACGGAACTCGTCGAAGTCCTTCGCCCCGGCGTCTTCGGCGATCCCGTGAAGCGTTCCGATCCGCACGCCGTCGTACAGCGGGTCGCTCACCGTCCGTTTCTCGACCTCGGAGTTCGCGGTGGCGTTCGGTTCTCGGACGACGGGCGAGACTCACCCGTCGTCCGATCTCGACCTTGCCGTCAAGTTCGCCGACGATCTCTCCTCTCACGAGCGATTCCGGAAGCGGTGTTTCCTGTCGGGTGACCTCCAGCGGGAGGGCGCCCCGTTCATCGATGTTGCTGACGTGGAAACCCTTCCGGTCGATGTAGCGTACGACGCCGTCAGCGGCGAGTTGATCTGTGGCGACGAGCGGGCGTTCGAGGGGCAACGAGACGACGTTTGTCGTCGTCAGCGAAACGTGATCGATCGGATTGCGGAGACCGGACTACGTGGCTGACGAACGAGTCGTCTCGAAGAAGCTCGAACGGATCGAGCAGTATCACGGCGAGCTGAAGACGAAACCAACGGTCGCTTTCCCGCTCGGAACTCCTGTGAGACACGACCGAGCAACGTGCCGTCGAGCTACGCCGAGGTGTACGAAACGCTCCAGACTGGCCTGGAGGTCTACGATACGTACAGCCAGCAGATCGCACGGTGGTTTCGCAACAGGGACTGAATAGCGTTCGAGTGAAGGTGCAACCTCCGTGGACGGGCTACGCCCGCGGTCACCTCAATCCAGTTGCTCTCTTCCGACCGGATCCGGGCCCCATCCCCGCTCCAGCGGGGCGCTACTCGTAGGTCGTCTCCTCGCTCCCGTTCCAGTGGGTGAGCACGGCCACCGTCGGCGACTCCTCGCCGCGTGGCACCCGGAGCAGTCGGCTGTAGGTCTGCCAGTCGTCGGCTCCGCCGGGATCGGCGATACAGGTGTAGGCGTGTAGAATCTCCCCGTTCCGTTCAATCCCGCGCACCTCGATATCGCTGGACTGGCTCGACGATCCGACCTGCACGCCGAGGACGACAGATTGAGAGAACTCCGCTTCCTCGATCCACTGCCTGTCGTCGTCGCTCCCCCACTCCTCGTCGAACCGGTCGATCTCTTCGGCGTCGGTGACGAGTGCCCTCCCAGTGGGACCGCAATCCGGCCGACTCGTGTTGCTCGTAGGAGAGTTCGTCCTCTATATCGGGGTCGGGACAGCCGCCCGTTATCCGCGAGAGACAGCCCGAACCGGCGAAAGCGAGGTAGGCGGCGCCCTTCAAAAGAATCGCCCGGCGGTTCATGGCTACCCATCGAATTTCGTATATAAGAACGGTTCGACCGCGAGAGGTCCCGCGAAGCTCACTCCCCCCGGCGCTTCCGGAGGTTCTGACGGGTGAACTGCGGCTGTGCGCGGATCCCCTTTCGGCGCCGGTGGAACGATCGGTACAGCAGGAAGACGATCCCCAGCGAGAGCAGCGCCGGGACGACCGCGGGCTCCCACGCCCGGAACGCGAAGATGATCGACGTCGAGACCAGCATCACCGAGA
>CAYVQH010000224.1:0-2508 GCA_964454105.1 uncultured Halobacteriales archaeon
GATCGGGTCGTAGCCGAACCCGCCCTCCCCGCGGGCGGCGACGATCCGACCCCTGGCCGCGCCCTCGAAGGTCTCGACGTCCTTTTCGTCGGCGTACGCGACGACCGCCCGAAACCGCGCTCGATGGTTCTCCTCGCGCTCGGTGAGCGCTTGGACGCGCTCGATCCCGAGCTTCTCCTCGACGTACGAGGAGTACGGGCCCGGAAAGCCCTCGAAGGCGTCGATGAAGAGGCCGGCGTCGTCGACGAAGACCGGCTCGCCGATCTCGCGAAAGGCGTCGCGGGCGCCGGCGGCGGCGATCTCCGCCAAACGACTGGACTGGATCTCGGGATAGTCGTAGTCGATACGTTCGACCTCCTCGGGGAGGTATTCGCGAGCCTCGCGGGCTTTGCCGGGGTTGCTCGTCACGAATCTGAGCATACCCGAACCACACCGCGCAGCGAAAAAGCGGCGTCGATCAGTCGTCGACGACGACCTCGACCGGCTCCTCGTCCTCCGGTTCCTCGGGTTCGGCCGAGCCGCTCTGCTCGTTCCACAGCAGGACCGCGGCCACGAGGAGGACGACCCACGACCGCCAGCTCGCGAGGTTCAGCGTGTAGCCGATCCCGAACGGCTTCTCGACGAGCATCCCCTTTCCGGGCTGGAAGTACGCTGACAGCAGTCGGCCGACGCTCGGTCGCTCGAAGTTGTACGGCATGCCGAACAGCGTTCCGGAGTCTGGTTTCTCAGCCATGTCCCAACCAACGACCGCCCGTCTTATAAAGCCTCAGGACTACCGATAGCGTCCCCGGCCCTCGATCTCGCGGAGCCGGTCGAGGACCGCCGGATCGCCCGTCTCGTGGTAGCCCGACTCGAAGGCCTCCCGACAGATCTCGAAGTCGTTCGCCATCCCCGCGAGGCTCCGCTCGAAGACGTGGAGGTCCATCGCGTAGTCCTCGTCCTCCTCGGTGTGATAGCTGAGGCCGAAATCGATGCAGTAGAGGCGATCATCGCTCGCGGGGCCCTCGTCCGCTCGCCCGACGCGGACGTTTCGCGGCGTCGGGTCGCCGTGGACGAATCCCGCCGCATGGAGCGTCGCGAGGTGACTTCCGAGCGTTCGCACGTGCTCGGGTGTGAGCGACGCACTCAGGTCAGCTTCGCCGACGCGTTCGAAGACGATCGACCCATCCCGGCTGTCGACGTCCCGGACCACCGGTGTCGGTACGCCCGCCCGCCGCGCGAGGCTGGTCAGCCGGGCCTCGCTGGCGGTGCGCTCGCGATGCAGCCGATCGTCGAGCGTCGGATGGCGATACGCCTTCGCGAGCCGCCGCTTTCGCACGTCGTCGCCCACCTCGACGGTCGCCTCCGCACCGATCACCTCCCGGTCGTCCGTCGGCCGGGAGACCGTCTCCTCGCCACGCCACGTCACGTCGACCCGATCCGGCCGGAAGTCAGAGTCCACCCTCGACTCGTCGATCGCGAGGGTATCGCCCGCCGCGGCCATCTTCGCGCCCAACACCGCGATCATGCCCGCGTTGTCGCGCAGGAAGCGCGCCTCGGGCGCGTAAAAGGACGCCCCGCGGGCCTCACACATCGCTCCGAGCATCTCCCGAAGGCGGGCGTTCTGTCCGACTCCACCACCGAGAACGAGCTCGTCGCCGCCGGTCAGCGAGAGGGCGCGTTCGGCCACTTCGGTCAGCATCGCGAAGACGTTCTCCTGCAGCGAGAAACAGACGTCCTCGACGCGCTCGCCGGCATCGACCGCGTCCTTCGCGGCGCTGGTGATCCCCGAAAACGAGAAGTCCATCCCCTTGACGACGTACGGCAGATCGACGTACTCGCCGTTCGTCGCACGCTCCTCGATCTTCGGCCCGCCCGGGTGGCCCCAATCGAGGTGTCGCGCGAACTTATCGAGGGCGTTGCCGACCCCGGTGTCCATCGTCTCGCCGAGCACCCGGTATCGACCGTTGTGATAGCTCAGTACGTGGGCGTTCGCACCGCTGGCGTTCAAACAGACCGGGTTCGAGAAACCCGAGCGATGTCGTCCGATCTCGAGGTGAGCGACCATGTGGTTGACGCCGACCAACGGAACGTCCAACGACTGTGCCAGCGCCCGGGCGGCGCTGGCGACGATCCGCAGACAGGGACCCAATCCGGGACCTCGCGAGAAGGCGACGCAATCGACCGATTCGGCCGCCGAGAGCGCCCATTCGATCATCCGTGGTATCGCCTCGGCCATGTGCTCGGCGGCCTCGCGCGGGTGGATGCCACCGCTTTCGGGTTGGTAGGGATCGGACTCGATGATCGCCTCGTCGGTGTCGGCGTCGAAATACGCAGCGCTCGCGGCCCACGCCGTGCCTTCGATCCCGAGAACGCGCATGCTGTGGGGTTACCGGGGCGCTACTGCCATTCGGTGTAGCTACAGCGCCCGCAGTGCAGGCGGTCGCCGTGGTCCGCGAGGAAGGAATCGCCACATCGAGGACACTGCTGGCGGTCGGTCGTGCCGTCCTCGCCGTAGAGTTCGTAGCG
>CAYVQH010000225.1:0-2464 GCA_964454105.1 uncultured Halobacteriales archaeon
CGATGCGCGCACACGCGAGCATCGCGATCGGCAGTTCGGGGATCATCGGGAGGTACATCGTCACGACGTCGTCCTCCTCGACGCCCATCTCGCGGAACGCCGCCGCGGTCTGGTTGACCTCCTCGTAGAGCTCCTGGTAGGTGTAAGTGCGGGTCTGGTCTACCGGTTCGCCGACCCACTCGATTGCGACCTCGTCGCCGCGTCCCTCCTCGATGTGGCGATCGATACAGTTGTACGAGGCGTTGAGTTCGCCCTCACAGAACCACTCGTAGAAGGGGGCGTCGCTTTCGTCGAGGACCTCGTCGTACTCCTCGTCCCAGTCCAGAAGGTCGGCCGCCCCCTCCCAACACTCCGGCCAGTTCTCCTCGAACTCCTCGTAGATTCCCGGATCGGAGACGTTCGCCTGCTCGGTGAACGACGACGGCGGCTCGAACGTGTCCTGTTCGGCCAGCCGTGCCTCGAGTTGAACGTCCTCGTTGTCACCCTCCATGGTATGACCAGTCAATACGGAACTCCATAGTAAACATGGGATCTAGGTGTGCAAAACGGACTGATCTTCAATGACAGACTCGACCGAACCCATCCGCTATCCGTCCTCGAAGAGCAGTTCGAGGAGTTCGCGTTGGGCTTTCCGGAGGTGGTTGTGCAGCGTCGGCGAGGAGACGCCCATGGCGTCTGCGACCTCCTCGGCAGTGCTGCCACGGGGCCAGTCGAAGTATCCGCCGAAGTACGCCGCCCGTAGCGCCGCGTGTTGGCGGTCCGTCAGTCGTTCGATGGCCCCCTCCTCGAACCCGCCGAGGGTGCTCGCACCCCTCTCCACGGCCTGCTTTCCAACCAGGCGCGTGTCAGGAAACGCGTCCGTCAACCGCTCGACGAGCGCCCGGAGATCGGTGTCGTACGCGCAGTCGGCGAGGATTCGGGCATCACCCCCCTCGATCGTCGCCTCACGGACCGTCACGCCGTAGTCGGTCAGCAGGAGAAGCGGGCAACGACCCGATACGACGAACTCCGCTAGCGCGCCCGAGTCGCGTCCCTCGACGAGTCGTGCGTCCTCGATTCCGGATCCGTCGGCCACGAACTCGATGACGTCCGATGCGCTCGCGCCCGTGAGCGTCACGTAGTACACCAGCGACGATTCCGAGGTCGAGACGATCGATTCGAGATCGAATCGACAGTCGAACCGATCGGAGGCGGCGATCAGTGCCGACCCCGTATCGGTGCTACGGAACTCGACTTCGAGGATCGTATCCGCCAGCAGGAGCTTCTGGCGGCGGATCGCCGTGATGGCGTGGCCGATCCGCCGGCCGAGCATCGACAAGCGCTCCCGTTCGCGCGCGCTCATCGCGTCGAACGTGCCGACGTACAGCGTCCCGTAGCGGGTCTCGCCGTACCGAACCGGGATCGCAACGACTCCGTCCTCGGATCGAGCCTCATCGACGGGATCGAGCCTCATCGACGGGATCGAGTCCGGATCGATCCCCGAGATGGCGTTCGGAACGTTCCTACCGCCGAGTTCGGGTGTGTCGATCCAAGCGAAGCCATACCGGGTGGTCAGCGCCTCACAGACGTCCGTTTCGAGTTGCTCCCGCGTCGAGGCATCGATCAGGACCGAGTCGAGCGCCGCCAACCCGTCCGTTTGTTCCCCGTTTTCGAGGGCGTCGACGATCTCGCCGGTGTTCGGCGGTTCGAGGTACGGATCGAGCGCTTCGAGGCTTCCCCAACCGCCGATCGACTGGACGATTCGAGGCGAGACTCCCCGCTCGTTGAGTAATGCGTATGCGAAGTATCGCCGTAGATCCTGGGCCGTCACGTCCTTGAATCCCGGATCGCCGGTCCGTTCGGCGGCGCGGTCGGCCACCTCACGGACGAGCATCTGGACGCGTCGGGGCGTCACGCCGACGATCCGATCCGAGTCGCCGATCGAGTTGCTGGCGACATACCGTGAGAGTTCCCGCTCGACGGACGGCGGGAGATACGCCTCGCGGGAATCGCCGTCGGGACCGGGAACCGAGAGGAGAAATCGGTCGGGATCGCTTCGCGCGCGAATGATCCCGTCCGGGCGGATGCGGGTCGTCTCGGCCGCCCTGAGCCCGACTTCGCCCTCCAGTCGAACGAGCAGCCGTTCCCGGTAGGTAGCGGTCGCCTCCAGCAGCCGCTCGTAGTCCGTCGCCGTGAGTCGAGTCGGATCACGACGGTCGGCCGTCGCGCTGGCATCGGACATGTTTCGTATCTCTCCTATTCCACGAAACACAGTTAGCGCTATCGGTTCGTTTCTCCGGAGGGCGGAGCGAACGTCGCGCTTCGTGGTTCCCAACGTAGCGGCCTACTTCTCGCGACCGGCGGCCTCGATCTCACCGACGATCTCGGGGTTGCGAAGCGTCGACGTGTCACCCAGGGGTTCCTGATTCGCGATGTTCTCGAGCAGGCGGCGCATGATCTTGCCCGAACGGGTCTTGGGCAGTTC
>CAYVQH010000226.1:0-2459 GCA_964454105.1 uncultured Halobacteriales archaeon
CCTCCATTCCGGGGCCGACGATCGCCTCCGCGGGGGCGAAGCGGCTGATCTCGTCCTTGATGGTCTCCTCCGATTCGGCGCCGGTGGCGACGAAATCACCAGTCGAGACGTCGAGGAACGCCAGCCCGTATTCGTTTTCGTGAGCCAGTGCCGCGACGTAGTTGTTGTCCTCGCTCCGCAGCAGTTCGTCCTCGGTCAGGGTGCCGGGCGTGACGATCCGGGTGACGGCGCGGTCGACCACGCCGCTTGCCTCCTCGGGATCCTGGACCTGATCCGCGACCGCCACCCGAAAGCCCGCATCCAGCAGCGTCTCGATGTAGGACTCGGCGCTGTCGATCGGGATGCCGGCCATCGGATACGTCCCCGTCGAGTCCTCGCGTTTGGTCAGCGTGATCTCCAACAGCCGCGCCGAGAGCTCGGCGGCCTCGCAGAACGTCTCGTAGAAGTCGCCCACCTGAAAGAGCACCAGCGAGCCGTCGTACTGCGCACAGAGGTCGCAGTACTGGCGCATCATCGGCGTCAACTCATCGTGGCGCGCTTGCATCTTCTCGGGTGCGCCGAGCGCCCGCTCCATGGAACAGGGAGGTCCCGAGCGTGGAAATACCCCTCGGAATCGCACCCCGCGAGACGATCGGCCCAACAGGATCGGATCCCCGAAGCCCATGAGCACGCACTGCCAAGCCGATCCGCGCTGAGACCGGCGGGAACTCGACGCGGTCGTCGAGGAACACGACGTCACGAGCCTTCCGGCGCTCCTGGTGTTCGAGGACGGCGAGCGGAACACGGGCGATCCAATAACATCTAAACCGGACGAGGTCCGATCGTGCGACGATGCGCGTCGCTTCGGATTCGAGACGACGACTGTCGTGGTTCGTTGCTGCGGTCGTACTGGCGCCGTTGATCACTGTCAAGCCCGTTTTCGCGCGGTCGGCAACCGACCTGTTCGTCGGATCGAGCGGGCCCGTCCAATACGCGTTGGTGTTCCTGCTCGCGGCGATCCCCTGGTTCGAGATCCTGCTCGTGATACCCATCGCCGTCGGCCTCGGAATGGATGCCGTCAGCGTCGCCGTCTTCGCGTTCCTCGGAAACGTCCTTCCGGTCTACGCGATCCTCGTTTCCCACGAACGGGTCAGAACCTGGTGGCAAGCACGCCGGAGGAAGGGGACGAGACCCGGGAACCACGGTCGGGCGCGGGCCGTCTGGGATCGCTACGGGTTAGGTGGGTTGGCGCTCGTCTCGCCGCTGGTCACGGGGGTCCATCTCGCGACCGTTATCGCGCTCGCCGTGGGCTCGAAGAAACGCGACGTCGCGGTCTGGATGACCGTTAGCATCGCCCTCTGGACGGTCGCGCTCACCGCTGGCTCGTACTACGGCTTCGGGTTCGTCGGCGAAACGGTCTGAGTTCAGTCGCCCTCGACCAGTCGTTTCAGCTGTTCGGGCGGCACCGCCCCGCGGGCGGCGTACCCGTCGTGGGCGAAGGTCGGGACGCCCGTCACGCCACGGTCCCGTGCTTCCGCGAACCGCTCGTCGAGACGCGTCCGTAGCCCGTCGTCGTCGACCGCTACCAGAACTTCCTCGGGGTCCAGCCCGACGTCCTCGGCGATGTCCGCGAGCACGTCGCGGTCCCCGATGTCCCGTCCCTCCTGCCAGAGCGCCGCGTAGATCGCCTCGTCGAACGCCCGCCACAGTTCGGGGTGTTCCTCCATGACGTACAGCGAGGCGGCCTGTGCGGGAAGCGAGTCGACCTCCGTCGCGATCTCCTGGGCCATTTCGACGCCGTACTCCTCCTGCAGGTGGCGGACGTTCTCCTTCGCCTGAGCGAAGTACTCCTCGTCCTTCCCGTCGTCCGCTTCGTGGTCGATCTCCCCGTCGGGACCGCGCTTGCCGCTTCGCAGGTCGAAGGGCTGCCAGTCGATCTCCACCCTGTTCCCGCGCGTCTCCTGATACCGTTCGAGGGACTGTCGGCCGAGATAACAGAACGGGCAGACGTAGTCGGCGTAGACCGTGAGCCGATCGGCTGATTCGCTCATGGTCGCCGTTGGGTGGCGAGCCGGTAAAGCGGGGTGGTCGCGGCTACCGTCGCTGGTATGTCACCGAACGAAGTCGCCGAACTCCGACGACCCGTCGACGGGCGGTCGCGACCGGTTACAGTGGGTTAGAAAAGCGAGAGATGACCCGTCACGCGGTCCACCCGGTCGTCGGCGGCGGGTCCGACCGCGAGCGTCGTGACCGTTCCCGATTCGAGTTGGGTGTGGCCCGCGTCGCGGATCACCGCATGGGGGATCCCCTCGCGTTCGGCGCGATCCGCGAGTTCGAAGATCTCCTTCTTGCCGGAGGCCTTCAGCACCACCTTCTTCTGGCCGCCGCCCTTCCAGTCCTTGCGCGCTCCGGGGTCGGTGTCCTCGTAGGCCGACAGCGAGGCGTGGGCGACCTGTGCGGCCAGCTTTCCCTGTCCCATG
>CAYVQH010000227.1:0-2455 GCA_964454105.1 uncultured Halobacteriales archaeon
CGCGTTCGGCGAGCAGGCGTCGACCTGGATGCAGGAGGCCAGCGCGATCGGGCCCAGCGGGCAGTGTGGCGCCAGCGCGACGTCGTAGGCCTCGGCCATGTCCGCGATCTTCTTGACCTCCGTGATCCCGCCGGCGTGCGAGAGGTCCGGCTGGATGACGTCGACGCTACCGTCCTCGAAGACCTCCTTGAAGTCCCACCGCGAGAACATCCGCTCGCCGGTGGCGATCGGGATCGACGTGTGGGCCGCGATCCCCGGCAGCGCGTCGTTGTGCTCGGGGAGGACGGGCTCCTCGATGAACATCGGCTCGTAGGGTTCGAGCGCCGCCGCGAGCCGTTTGGCCATCGGCTTGGTGACCCTCCCGTGGAAGTCGACCCCGATGTCGACATCGGGACCGACCGCCTCGCGCACCTCGGCCAGGCGGTTTTCGGCCTCCCGCACCGCGGCGGGCGTGTCGACCCGCCGCAGCTCGCTGGTCGCGTTCATCTTCAAGCCGGTGAATCCCTGGCGCACCTTCTCTGCGGCGGCCTCGCCGACCTCGCTGGGTCGGTCGCCGCCGATCCACTGGTAGACGCGGACGCGGTCGCGCGCGCGGCCCCCGAGAAGTTCGTGGATCGGCGCGCCGAATCGCTTGCCCTTGATGTCCCACAGCGCCTGATCGACCCCGGCGATCGCGCTCATCAGGACCGGGCCACCGCGGTAGAACCCGCCGCGATACATCGCCTGCCAGTGGTCCTCGATTCGGGCGGGATCCTCGCCGATCAGGTAGTTATCGAGCAGCTCCTCGACCGCCGCTCGAACGGTCTTCGCCCGCCCCTCGACGACGGGTTCGCCCCAGCCGACGAGGCCGTCGCTCGTCTCGACCCGAAGGAAGAGCCAGCGCGGCGGCACCTCGTACAGTTCGTAATCGGTGATCCGCATTATCGACCGACCTCCGGCGCGATACCGCTCCACGAGCGGTCGTGATACGGCTTCGCTTGCCGTTCGGTCCGACCCGGGACGCGTCGATCGCCGTCTCTTAGCATGAATGGTCTTGGAGAGGTGAGCGAATTAAATCATGTGGTCGACGGGACCCCCTTACACGGTGATCGGGGACGTTCGATCGAGCGTGGACGGAGCCGTCGTCTCCGAAACCAGCGGCCGCGGGATGGATCGCTTCCCCACCGTTTCCCTGGTTTCCGTCGGATCGATCGCGGCCGTTCCCGATCAGGCTTCGAGGATCTCGACGAGGTTGCCTTCGGGATCGCGCAGAAACAGGATTCGAGTACCGCTTTCGGTCGTCCGGGGCTCGCTTAGCGTCTCCACGTCCGCAGGGAGGTCCGCGTAGAACCCGTCGACGTCCGGGACTGCGAGCCCGACGTGTTTCACACCGGGTTGGTTCACGCTCGTGTCGGTACGAGCCCGCCCCTCGGGGTCGTACTCGATCAGCTCGATCCGGGTACCATCACCAGCGAGATGTACGAAGTCCCCGGTCGCTCCCTCGACGTCAACGGCTGTGGCGAAGGCGTCCCCGGACACCGTAAACCGATCCAGTATCTCGAGATCGAGGACGTCACGATAGAACTCGATTGCCCGATCGAGATCGGCCACCGTCACGCCGACGTGGTGTGTGCGTGCGTTCGTCATGTCTGAAAGCGGCGGTACCGTCCGAAAGCCCTTTCGGATGTGGCCGATCGTTCGACAGGTCCGGTTTCGATTCCTCGACCGTTCCCTGCCCTCATGGCGTGTTCGATGGAGGGACCTGTCGAAAGGTCCCGTTCGAGCCTTCGGATCCTGAACGTTATTTATACTAGTATGGGGTTTATGGCGAAATCGGAAGGACCCGTTCGGGTACTACTGGACGGCAGGAGCGATCCATTAGAACCCGCTGATGACGGGTGAGGGCCGGGATATATCGACCCGTGCTTAGCTCGGGAAACTCTCTCGAACGAATCCAGTGGCTCGAAACCTATCTCAGTGACGGAGCAAGGTACTCAGGACACGTGATGAAGAACGATGGGATCTCAGAGGAGCCCTGTCCCTCGGGCGGGAGAGGTGGCTGGTGTCGGTTCGTCATCAGCTCGTTGCTGAACGACAACCGACCGCACTGTCGTCAGGGAGTAGCAAGGATCCCGATAGGGGGTTCACCTTCGAATCGGTCACCGTCCGGCGTTGAAGACGGAGAGTGCCCCGTTGGGACGGGACGATGAGTCGCGCAAGAGCCCCCTCCACGCTGGCACCCGTCCGAGTAGCACTCGTCTTGAGGGTGCTTTCCCGGACCTATACCCTTGGGGTGACATCGTGAAGAGGCGGGTTCTCGTTCGGGCCGTTTCCGTAGCCGTTCGCCCGTCCGTTGAGTCTCGAAATCTTATGTTGATATCTAGTCCCTAGATTGTCGAGTAGGTACTAGAAATCAAGATAATAGGACTACTCGTCGTCATTTACGGCACCATGAGAGAGGATAAGGAGAGTTATC
>CAYVQH010000228.1:0-2441 GCA_964454105.1 uncultured Halobacteriales archaeon
GCCGAGACCCCCGACGAGGAGTATCCGCTGATCCTCACCACCGCACGACTGGAGGAACATTACAACACGGGGACGATGAGCCGCCGGTCGCCGACGCTGAACCGCCAGCATCCCGAGAACTTCGTCGACGTCCACCCGAACGACGCCGAGCGCTACGGGATCGACGATGGGGAGAAGGTGACGATCCGCTCGCGGCGCGGCGAGATCACCGTCGAGGCGCAGGTCACCGAGGACATCAAGGAGGGGTCGATCTGGACGACGCCCCACTTCGCGGCGGCCTCGGCCAACCGGCTCACGAACGACGTGCTCGACGAGCGCGCGAAGATCCCCGAGTACAAGGCCGCCGCCGCCGAGATCGAGGTCGGCATCGAGCCCGCCGACGGCGCCCCGGCCGACGACTGACCGCTTGCCCGCCCGGCCGTCGGACGTTCACGAGCATCGTTAAGTGATCGCGCGATCACCGTTCGTCCATGCCACGAACCGTCCCCGTCACCGTCGTCAGCGGCTCGCTCGGTGCCGGGAAGACGACCCTGGTGAACCACGTTCTCACCAACCGCGAGGGATACGAGGTGGCGGTGATCGTCAACGACATGGGCGAGGTGAACGTCGACGCGGATCTGCTCGTCCGTCAGGGCGCCGAGGGGATCGTCGACCTCTCGAACGGCTGTATCTGCTGTGAGCTTCGCGAGGACCTGCTGACCGAGGCGACGCGGCTGGTCGAGAGCCGTGAGTTCGACTACCTCCTCGTGGAATCCTCGGGGATCAGCGAACCGATCCCCGTCGCCCGGACCTTCACCGAGAGCGGCGAGGAGTCCCCCGAGGGCTTCCGTCTCGACACCACAGTATCAGTGATCGACGCCGCGGAGTTCGAGCGGGCGTTCGACGCGGGCGAGATCCCCGAGGAAGGGGCGGAGGAGACCGAGTCCGACCGTCCGCTCACCGAACTCCTGATCGATCAGATCGAGTTCTGTGACGTCCTCCTCCTGAACAAGACCGATCTGGTCGACGAGGCGAAATTGGCGAAGATCGAGGCGATCATCGAACGCCTCCAGCCGCGTGCGGAGGTCGTCCGGACGACCTATTCGGAGATCGATCCGGGGCGGGTGTTGGGAACGGGACGGTTCGATCTACAGGAGGCCCAGCGCCACGTCGGCTGGAAGCGCGAACTCGCGGGCGGGGAGCACGACCACGACCCCGCCGAAACGCTGGGCGTCGAGTCGTTCGTCTACCGGGAGACGGCCCCCTTCCATCCCGAGCGCCTTGACGAGGCGTTCGAATCGCTCTCGGGGATAATCAGGGCGAAGGGGATCTTCCGGCTCGCCGGGCGCGACGACGTCATGGGGTTCAACCTCGCGGGCGAGTCGATCAAGGCCGGACCGATCGGCGAGTGGCACGACGACGACGAGCGCCGGACCGAACTCGTCTTCATCGGGACGGACTTCGACCAAGGAGAGATCAGGGAAAAACTCGACGGGGCGCTGATGATCGACGAGGAGCGCGAGACGGGGCTAGGTGGCATCACGGACCCGTTTCCCACCTAGTCGGTCGTTGAGAACTGCTCCCGGAGGTCGTCCCAGGACTCGTGAAAGCCGTAGTTCTCCGCCTTCTTCCGGCCGCTCTGATAGGTGGCGTCGTACTGGAGGAGCTGATCCCAGCCCTCGTGAGCGTTGTAGGCACAGTACTTGCACATACTCGCCATAGATCACTCGCGGGTATAACGGTTGTCGTGCGAGCGACGGGAGAGGTAAGGTAGTGCGAGCGCTACTACCGCTCATGGGCGAACCGAATCAAGCGATGGACGACACCCACGACAGTTCCCTCTCGGGTCGGTGTGACCACTGCAAATGGTCCGCCACCGCCGTTTCACACTCGGCGATCGTCGAGGCGTATCAGGACCACCTGCGCGAGCGCCATCCCGAGGCGTGGCTGCGCGGGTAGGGTCAAAAAAGGGGTCGTTGCGCTACACCGGCAGTTTCAGGGTTCGAGCAGCACTTTCGTGACGCCCTCCTCGCGGTTGTCGAACGCCTCGTACATCTCGGGGGCCTCGTCGAGCCCGACGCGATGGGAGACGATCCAGCTCGGGTCGGCCCGTCCCTCGATGATCAGATCACGGAGGGAGCGGTTGTACTGTTTCACGTTGCACTGGCCCGTACCACACTTCAGGCCCTTCTCGAAGAACTTCCCGAAGTCGATTCCCAACCTACCCTGCGCGGCCATTTCGTCGGGCGCACCGGGGTCCGAGGGGACGTACAGCCCCGGAATCCCGAGTTCGCCGGTCGGTCTGACGACCTGAATCAGCTGGTTAAGCACGACTGCGGGGTTCTCGCGGGCCGGATCGTAGGCGTCGTCCGAGGGATCGCTCTCGGGATCGATCGCCTGATAACCCACGGCGTCGACGCCCTTGTCGACCTCGTCGCCGTGTTCCTCGATGATCTGTTCGA
>CAYVQH010000229.1:0-2422 GCA_964454105.1 uncultured Halobacteriales archaeon
GGCTCTCGTCCTTACCAAGGACGCGCTTTACCGCTAAGCTACCCAGGCACGCATCGCCTTCTTCCCGTGGAGCCCGTTTAAGGGTTTCCATCCGGACCGGCGTCCCCTCGTGCCCTTAGGGATCGGTCGGGGACGGCGGGGCGGGTCCGTCGGCGTTCGGAACGAGGGCCGTCCCGTCGAACAGGCTTTCGGCGTCGGGAAGCGGGTCCTCGACCTCCCGTGCCAGCCGGTTGACGGCTTCCTGAACCGCTTGGGGAACGGATGCCTCGACCGCGCTCGCGCCCGTGACGCACGCCAGTTCGAGGACGTGGCGTTCGAGGTTCGCGTCGAGCGCCTCACGATCCGCTCCGGGCTCCCGTCGATGGGTCTGATCGCGACCGAACGCGCGGATGGTCTCGACTGCCTTCTCGGCGGCGTCGGTCATCGCCAGCAGGTAGAACCCTCGGGAGACGAGAACGTCGGCGGCCAGTACGCCGAGGTTGGCGTCGGTGTGATCCGGCGAGTCGGCCCACGGCTCGTCGCGTGCGAGCGTCCGAGTGAGGCGAAGTCCCTCGTAGATGAGCTGGACGCCGGCGGCCCGCTGCTCGATCGACTCGGGATCGAGTTCGGGATCGATGCTCCGTGCGACCAACAGGACGAGAGAGCCGGGGGCCATCGAGGCAGTGGCGAGCACCGCGTCGATCCGGTCGGCCAGCCGTGGTGGTTCGATGTCGGCGACGGCCTCGTGTGCGCCCCGGCGTGCCAACTCGGCCTGTTCCATTTGGCTGCGGTAGGGATGGAAGGGGCAAAGACCTTTGGAAACCACCCGTGACCGTGATCACGACCGATTCCCTGGATGACGTCCGGCGCGTCACGATCGACCGACCCGAGCGCCGAAACGCGCTCACGACCGATGGACTCGACGCGCTCGCTCGCGCCGTCCGCGAGGCCGACGAACCCGTCGTCTACCTCACTGGCGCGGGCTCGGCCTTCTGTGCGGGGGCGGATCTTGACGTCGTTGCCGACCTGGAGGACGGCCGTGCCTTCGCCGAGCGCGGTCAGCGGACCACTCGAGCGATCGTCGAGTCCGAACCCGTCGTGATCGCGGGGATCGACGGACCCGCCCGCGGCGGCGGGCTCGAGGTGGCGCTGGCCTGTGATCTCCGCGTGGGAACCCCGGAAGCGACCTTCGGCGAGCCCGGGGTCACCTTCGGGCTGTTCGGTGCCTGGGGCGGCACCGTCCGACTACCGCGCGTGGTCGGGCAAGGCAATGCGATGGATCTGGCGCTCTCCGGGCGGGTCGTCGACGCCGAAGAGGCGCTTCGGATGGGGCTGGTCTCACGGATCGTCGAGGACCCGGAGGCGGTCGCCCGCGAGATCGCGGCAAACGATCGTCGGGCGCTTGTGCTGACCAAAGAACGACTGCGCGATCAGTCCGCGACGGCCGAACGGGAGGCCGCCGAGGCGGCGGCGTTC
Organism: uncultured Halobacteriales archaeon; assembly: GCA_964454105.1. Taxonomy (GTDB): domain Archaea; phylum Halobacteriota; class Halobacteria; order Halobacteriales; family Halalkalicoccaceae; genus Halalkalicoccus. The sequence goes on from CAYVQH010000229.1 coordinate 1,456, forward strand.
GACGAACTGATCGAGCGTCGCTAGCGCTCCGGGGCCGGCGGCACCGCGCGCTTGTGGGCGCTTCGCTCGTACAGCGAAACGACCTCCCGAACCACGTCCGGCTCACAGCCGACGGTTCGAGCGGTCGCAGCGACGGACAGCGGCCCGTCGATGTGAAGCGCGAGCACCGCGTCGAGCGTGTCGTAGCCGATTCCCAGTTCGTCCTCGTCGGTCTGGTCCGCCCAGAGCTCGGCGGTCGGCGTCTTTGCCGCGAGGTCCTCGGGGACGCCGACGTGTCGGGCGAGCTGGCGAACCTGCTGTTTGTAGAGGTTCCCGATCGGGTGGCAGTCGACCGCGCCGTCGCCGTACTTGGTGAAATAGCCCACCGCGGCTTCCGCACGGTTTCCGGTTCCCAGCACGATCCGGTTCTCGTGGTTCGCGAGCAGGTAGTTGAGCACCGCCCGGGTCCGGGCGCGGGCGTTGCCGACCGCGACGTGGTCTCCCTCGACCTCGGGGACCGTCGAAACGAAGGTGTCGACGATCGGATCGATCTCGATCACGTCGTGAGCGATCCCCAGGTCCCGGGCGACCCGTTCGGCGTCGCTCATGTTCTCCTCGCTGCTGACGGTTCCCGGCAGGACGAGCCCGCGAAGGTTCTCCGCCCCGATGGCGTCGACCGTCAAATACGCGGTGAGCGTGCTGTCGATTCCGCCCGACAGACCCAGTATCGCGCCGTCCGCGCCGGCGTCGGCGACGGTGTCGGCGATGAATCCGGTGATCCGGTCGTGAACGGTGTCGAGTTCCTCCTCCGAGAACTGCAGGTCGATCATGAGGAGGGATAGTGACTACAATGCCTAATAGGCACCTACGCGGGCGAAGAACTGGATGGATGTCAATCCGGCTCGAAGCGCTACGTTCAAGTGACGCGGTCGGGTAGTGAGACCCAAGCGCCGGTGGTGAGCGGATCCGACGGATTTGCGATCCTCGG
>CAYVQH010000230.1:0-2402 GCA_964454105.1 uncultured Halobacteriales archaeon
GGCGCCGTAGCCGCGGGTGGCCTCGATCTTCGCCGCGGGCGTCACCTCGGGGACGGCGATCGTCGTGTCGATACCGAGCAACTGGCCGGCGAGCGCCACGCCCTGGGCGTGGTTGCCCGCGCTCGAGGAGATGACGCCGGCCTCCCGCTCCGCCGCCGAGAGCTGGGCCATCTTGTTGTACGCGCCGCGGATCTTGAACGAGCCCGTCCGCTGGACGTTCTCGAGTTTGAGCCCGACCGAGGCCGCGCCGCTCAGGTCGGCGAAGGTCCGCGAGGTGTCCAGCGGGGTCCGGTGGACGACGTCGTCGATGCGCTCGCGGGCGTCTTCAACGTCCTCGCGGGTGACCAGTTCCTCGTCAATCTCGTTCGCCTCGTTCATCCGTCGTCCTCCCCGAGCGCTCCGTCCTCCCCGATCGCTCCGCTCTCCCCGATCGGCCCCCCTTCCCCGTGCGCCACGTCCGCTCCGTCCCCGACGTGTGGAACGGGATGCCGGCGCTCGAGTTCCTCGATCGTCCCGACCAGCACCTCGACCCCGTGCTCGAGACTGCGCTCGTCGACGTCGAACGTCGTCGTGTGGTGGCTCGTCGGGTGGTCGGTGCCGACGATCATGTACGTCGCCAGGCCGCCATCTCTCTGGACGCGCTCCATCAGGAAGGTCGCGTCCTCGCTCGCGCCGAAGTCGGCCGCCGGAACCACGTGATCGATCCCCCGTACCTCGCCCGCCACCTCGCTGACCAGCGACTGCAGTTCGGGATCGCTGTCGGCGCGGGGCGACTCGCTGACGACGTCGAACTCGGCCCGACAGCCGTGCATCCGGGCCGCGTTCTTCACCGTTCGCTCGAGTCGGTTCTTCGTGTACTCCATCAACTCGGTCGTCTCGCCGCGGGCCTCGGCCTCCATGTGGGCGCGCTCGGCGATGACGTTGCTCGCCGTCCCCGCCTCGGCCTTGCCGATGTTCACCCGGGTCATCCCGTCGCTGTGGCGGGGGATGCCGTAGGCGTTCTCGATCGCCGTCCCCATCGCGTGCATCGCGTTGTCGCCCTCGTTGGGCGCCTTCCCCGCGTGGGCGGAGGTCCCCTCGATCGTCAGATCGACGTGGCACATCGCCAGCGGCTTCTCGATCCCCGCGACCACTTCGCCCGTCGGGTGGTCGAGGCCGACGTGGACGGCGAGCAGGTAGTCCAGTCCGTCCGCGAACTCGCTCTTCGCCATCGGACAGCCGCCGCCGCCGGTCTCCTCGGCGGGCTGGAAGAAGACCACGAAGCGGCCCGAGAAGTCGCTCTCGGCGATCGCCTCGAGGACGGCCAGCCCCCAGGTCATGTGGGCGTCGTGGCCGCAGGCGTGCATCGTCCCGTCGATCTTCGAGCGGAAGCCCTCGTCCGCGGGATCGTGCTCCGGATCGGTCGATTCCTCGATGAACAGCCCGTCGATGTCGACGCGCAGCCCGATCGACGGCCCCTCGCCGCGCTCGAGCACCGCGACGGCGCCGGTGTTGCCGCCGGTCATCCGCTCCAAGAGGGCCGGGTCCGCGCCGCGCTCGCGGGCGCGTTCGATCCACGGCTCGAGGTCGTCGTCGGTGACGGCCATCCGGTCGGCGGGGTCGTAGGCGTCCGGTCCGACGGCGAGTTCGTCGACGCCGATGGCCCGGATCTCCTCGACGAGGCGGGCCGTGGTGGAGAACTCGCGCCACGCGGGTTCGGGGTGGCGGTGCAGGCTCCGGCGGAGGCTGACGAGGCGGTCCCGTATCGGCTCGGTCATGCGAGGCACTGACGCGCTCCAGCGACTTAATTATACACAATCAGTGTTGACGGCGGCTACACAAAAAGGATAAGAGAATCGCTGACAATCGTCACGTATAGTTGCGCTGCAGCGGCGACGCGCCGGTGTGACGCGCACACTCACCACTATGAGCACGAATCCAGACGTCGTCGTTCTGAGAGAGGGAACGGAAGGGCTGTCGATGGAATCGTACGCCGAGACCCTCCGCGAGCGGTTGCCCGAGCACACCGTCGCGCTCGCGCGGACGCCGAAGGAAGAGCGCGAGCTCGTCCCGCGGGCGCGGGTCGTGACCGGCATCACGATCGACGAGGCGCTGCTCGCCGAGGCCGACCGCCTCGAGCTGTTCGCGTGTACGTTCGCCGGCACCGACCACGTGCCGATGGACGCGCTGGCCGACCGCGGCGTCGCCGTCACGAACGCCGGCGGGATCCACGCGCCCGGTATCGCCGAGCAGACGATCGCCAACATGCTCGTCTTCGCGCGGAACCTCCACGAGGGCTGGCGCCGCAAGGAGAACGGCGAGTGGCGCCACTTCCAGTCCCACGAATTCACCGACAGCACGGTCACGGTCGTCGGCCTCGGCTCGATCGGGCAGGCGGTCGTCCAGCGCCTCGAGGGGTTCGA
>CAYVQH010000231.1:0-2390 GCA_964454105.1 uncultured Halobacteriales archaeon
CCGACGACCTCACGATCCACGTCTGGGGCGGCGACTGGTGTGGCGACTGCCGGGCGATGTTGCCCGATCTGGGTGCTGCCCTCGACGCCGCAGGGATCCCCGATGAACGGATCCACGAGTACCCCGTCGAGAAGCGCGACGACGGCTCGAAGGAGGGCCCGAGGGTCGAGGAGTACGGCATCGAGTACATTCCCACCGTGATCATCGAGAAGGGCGGACAGGAGGTCGCCCGGTTCGTCGAAAGCGAGCCGATCCCGGCGGTCTCACACCTCGCCGAACAGCTCCGCGGAGTCGAGGCCTCAGTCTGAGGCCGAGGGATCGAGGTCGTCGGCCCACTCCAGGGCCTCCTCGATTTCCGTGACCGGCGGCGAGCAGGTGAACGAGCGACAGACGTAGGCGGTCGGCTCGCCCCCGCTCTCGCGGCCCGCCCAGATCGGCGGTGCCTCCTCCAGGCCGAGTTCGTCGAGCCACTCTTCGAGCCCCGCTTCGGTCGGCGGCCGCCGGGCGATGATCCGGTTCGGCAGATACGTCTTCGATAGCGTCTCGCGCCACTCCGCGGGGATCTCCTCCGCGGCGATCGTCAGTTCGAGCGACCCGGTCTCCAGGCGATCGGCGACGAGCGCAAGCGTCGCGTGTTCGAGCGGAGCCCCCCGGATTCGGTCGCCGTATCGGGAGAGCACCGCCTCGACGATCCCCTCGAAGTCCCGGTCGGCGAAGCCCGACAACGAGAGCAGGACGTCACAGGCGACGCCCAGGCTCGACGGCGTCGACTGGTCGTGGAGCTCCTGGGGACGGGCCACGAGTTCCTCGCCGGCCTCGGGCGTGAAGTACAGCGTTTCGCGTTCCCCGTCCCAGAACTCACGCTCGATGGCCCGGGCGAGGTCGAGCGCGAACTGCAGGTGCTCGATCTCGCCGGTCGCCTGATACGTGTCGAACGCGCCGCGTGCGAGAAACGCGTAGTCCTCGAGATAGCCATCGATCTTCACCTCGTCGTCCTTGTATCGCCGCGACAGGAGCCCCTCCTCGGCGTCCCAGAGCTTCTCTCGAGTGAATTCGAGTGCGGCGACGGCGCTCTCGGTGTATCCCTCGTCCAACACCGGTCCCGCCTCGGCGAACGCCGAGATCATCAGTCCGTTCCAGCCCGCGAGGACCTTCTCGTCGCGGCGCGGACGCGGGCGTTCCTCACGGACCTCGAACAGTCGCTGTCGGGCCTCTGCGAGCTGATTGCGAACCTCGTCCTCCGACAGGTCGTACTCCTCGGCGAGCGCCTCGACGCTCCGTGCGAGCGTTAGGACCGTCTTTCCCTCGAAGTTGCCCGCTGGATCGACGCCGTAGCGGTCACAGAACAGCTCGGCGTCCTCGTCGTCGAGCACGTCGTGGACCTCCTCGGGCGACCACACGTAGAACGCGCCCTCCTCGTGTTCGCCCGTCTCGGGGTCCTGGCTCTGGGCGTCGAGCGTGCTGTAGAACCCGCCGTGGGCCGCTCCGTCGACGCCCTCGGAGTGGGTCATCTCACGGGTGACGAACTCCAATGTCTCGCGGACGACCTCCGCGTAGCGGTCCTCGCCGGTGGCCTGATGGGCCACCAGATAGGTCCGCGGGAGCTCGGCGTTGTCGTAGAGCATCTTCTCGAAGTGGGGAACGATCCACTCCCGATCGGTGGCGTAGCGATGGAAGCCGCCGCCGAGATGGTCGTACATACCCCTGTCGCCCATCGCAGCCAGGGTCTCGGCGACGACCTCGCCGTAGGGCTCACGGCCGGTGCGGTCGTACGCGCGCAACAGCAGGTCGAGCCGGGCGGTCTGGGGGAACTTCGGGCCGCTCTCCCCGAACCCGCCGTGGTCCCGGTCCGCGCCCCGCAGTGCGGCGTCCGCGGCATCGATCAGCGTTCCATCGGGCCGTTCGCCCGCCTCGGGGACGTCCTCTAGCTGGTCGGTGATCGCGGCGGTCCACTGGTCGGCGCGGTTCTCGATCTCCTCGCGATCGGTCTCCCAGCTTTCGTGGATGTTCCCCAGGAGGTCGCCGAATCCGGGCATCCCCTGGCGCGACTCCCGGGGGAAGTACGTTCCCACGTAGAAGGGCCGGCCGTCCGGCGTGAGCCAGACCGACAGCGGCCATCCGCCGCGGCGGGTGATCAGCTGGCAGATCGTCTGGTAGATGCTGTCGAGATCCGGCCGCTCCTCCCGGTCGACCTTGATCGGGACGAAGTCCTCGTTGAGCCGTCGGGCGATCTCCTCGTCCTGAAAGCTCTCGTCCTCCATGACGTGACACCAGTGACATGCCGAATACCCCACCGAGAGGAAGATCGGCACGTCACGCTCGCGGGCGTCCTCCAGGGCCGCCTCGTCCCACGGCTGCCAGTTCACCGGGTTGTCGGCGTGCTGTCGGAG
>CAYVQH010000232.1:0-2385 GCA_964454105.1 uncultured Halobacteriales archaeon
CGACGTCGTCGGCCCACCGCTGGAACCCCTCGATCCCGAGGTGGACGAACGCGTCGCGCTTGACGGCGTCGACCGTGATGTCGGACTGGGGCTCCCAGCCGTGGCCGTGCTGGCCCGTCGGAACCGCGTTCTCGACCCTGAGGGCGTCGCCGCCGACGTTGCGCGTGAAGTCCGCCAGCGTGAAGAACGAGGCCATCGCCGTACCGGTGCCCTCGCTCTCGTTTCCGCTTCCGACGCTCGGTGCTCCACTTCCCAGCGAGTCCAGACAGCCGGCGACGCCCGCCGTTGCGATCGCGCCCGCTCCTCCCGTTAGCAATCGGCGCCGCGTCTCGTCCATGTATACGCGGTGGCGCGACGACCGTAAAAGAGTTATTATTATTTGGATATTGTTTAATAATCGGTATTACTGGACCGCTCGGGACTACTGGGCGGTCACGTCACGCTCGGTTGCGCCCGCGAGGCGTTTCAGGCGCTCGGGGTCGATCGGGAACACCGCTTCCGGCGTTCCGGCGGCCGCCCAGACGGTGTCGAACCCGCTCAGTGTGGGGTCGAACAGCACCGGTACGTCGCTCGCATGGCAGATCGGCGGAACGCCGCCGATCGACCAGCCGAGCAGTTCCTTGATCCGCTCGGCGTCAGCCATCTCGGCCGACTCGGCGTCGAACGTGTCGGCGACCCGGTCCTCGTCGACCCGGTTCGCGCCGCTGGTGACGACCACGACCGGCTCCTCGTCGACCAGGAAGACGAGGCTGCTCGCGATCTGGGCGACGTCACAGCCGACGGCCCGGGCGGCATCCGCGGCCGTCTTCGTTCCCTCGGGGAACTCCTCGACCTGGATGTCTATATCGTACTCGTCGGCGGCTTGCTCGCGGAACTCGGCCGCACGCGGGTGCATGGCCCGACGTGTGCACTACGGGATCAAAGGGTTGGCTACTCGCCGGTCGGCGTTTCCGAGCGAAACCGCTTGACGCGCGCCCGGTCGGGAAGCGCCGTCATCGCACCCTCGGCAGTGGTGGTCGTCGCCGCGACGGCGTTGGCGAACGCCAGTGCCTCCTCCAGATCCTCGTCCTCCGAGAGCGATACGATCGCCCCCGCGGTGAAGGCATCGCCGGCACCGGTCGTGTCGACCGGCTCGACACTGTAGCCCGGATGTGTCGCCTCGCCGATCCACGGGGCCTGCTCGGTCGCGACCGCGAGCGCACCCACCCCGCCGAGGGTCAGCAACGTCGTGTGCGGCCCGCGGTCGCAGGCCGCGCGTGCGAGATCCGCTCCCTCGCCGTCGAATCCAGCCTCCGCGAGATCCTCGGGGGTCGCCTTCAGGACGTCGACATGGGGGAGCATCTCCCCGACCAGCCGTTCGAACTCCGCCCGGTCGGACCAGAGTTCGGGGCGGGCGTTCGGATCGAACGAGACGGTACAGCCGTGTTCACGCGCGCGCTCGGCGAGGTCGAGCGTCGCGTCCCGCGAGGAGCCGCTCGCGAGCGTCACGCCGCCGAGGTGGACCCACGAAACCCCCTCTAAGAAATCCGCATCGATCGACCCGGGTTCCATCCGGGTATCGGCAGTGTCCCCGCGGTAGAAACTGAACTCGCGGTCGGCGTGTTCGTCGTGGGAAACGAACGCGAGCGTCGTCTTCGCGTCGGGATCACGTTCGACGAACCGCCCGGGGAGCCCGTGATCCGCGAGGGTCTCGACGAGGTCCTCGCCAAAGGGGTCCTCCCCGAGACGCGTCCAGAACCACGGGGTCGCGCCGAGCGCGGCCAGTCCGACCGCGACGTTCGCGGGTGCACCGCCGGGCCGCCTGGTGAATGTCTCGACCTCACGCAGCGATCCGGGCCGCTCCGGTAGGAAGTCGATCAGCGTCTCGCCAGCGACGAGGATGTCCGGATCCGCCATGCGTCCTCTCCAGACGACACCACCAAAGGCGTAGTGGATTCGGCTCCTCGATGCGTTCGTCGCTCCGACCGACCACGACGGGAACCGCGATCTCCGCCGTGCGTTCGCCCGTTTGGCGGCGCTCGATCCGTCGATGTCGGCTCGCCATCGAGGGCCGTTTCCTCGGGACCTGCCTCCACGAAAGGGAAACAAATTTTTAGGAAAGCCGAAAACAACTTTCGCGCAAAACAATCTTTAAGAGGGAGGAGGGTGTAGATGGAAGTGAGATGAGCACTCAGAAATCCGTCCGACAGCAGGCCGATACGGTCGATGACAACCCGATCCGGCTCGATAAGGAGAAGGCAGAACAGGTGATCGACGCGCTGAACACCGACCTCGCGAACCTGTACGTGATCTACCACCAGCTGAAAAAGCACCACTGGAACGTCGAGGGTGCGGAGTTCCGCGACCTACACCTGTTCCTCGAGGAGGCCTACGAGCATGCAGAAG
>CAYVQH010000233.1:0-2383 GCA_964454105.1 uncultured Halobacteriales archaeon
CGAGCACCGCACACTTGATGCGCATCGGGCTGATCTCGATGCCGAGCATCTCGGTGATGTCGTCGCGATCCATCGCGTCGAGTTCTTCGAGACTCATGCCCGGCAGCTCCTGGGTCAATAGACTCGCGCTGGCCTGGCTGATCGCACAGCCGTCGCCCGAGAAGGCGACGTACTCGATGGTGTCGCCGTCGTCCTCCAGCACGACGTCGACCCGGATCTCGTCGCCACACATCGGGTTCTCGCCGACGTGTGAGAAGGTGGGATCCTCGAGCTCGCCGTAGTTACGCGGGTTCTTGTAGTGATCGAGGATCTGCTCTCGATACATATCCGATCCCATGCTCATGTCGTCCGTCGGTAGGGGAGTGCCCGGCAAAAGGGTTCCGCAGGGCTATCTGAGCGCGTAGACGTTGCCGTCCGTGCTGCCGATGTAGAGGCCATCGTCGACCACGGCCGGCGAGGAGAAGACCACTTCCCCGATCGAGAGGCTCCATCGGTTGGTTCCCTCCGAGGCATCGATCGCGTAGACGTTGCCCGCCCGGTTCGCCACGACCACCTGCTCGCCCGCGACCGTCGGCGAGGACCAGACCTCCCCGCCGGTCTGGAAACGCCAGCGTTCGCTCCCGTCCCCGGTATCGAGCGCGTAGACGCTGCCGTCCCGGTTCGCGGCGTAGACGGTGTCGGTCGTAAGCGCCGGCCCGGAGCCGGTCCAGTCGCCTGCCTCGAGCCGCCAGCGTTCCTCGCCGGTGGCGGCGTCGAACGCGTGAAACGTGCCCCCGCGGTCGCCGACGAAGACCGTTCCCCCGCCCACCGCGGCCGGTCCCTCGAACTCCCCGCTTCCCTCGGCGGTCCAGACCTCCTCGCCGGTCTCGGCGTCGAGCGCGTAGAAGGTCCCGTCGAAGCTGCCGACGTAGACGACGCCCTCGACGACGGCGGGACTCGCGACGACCTCCGCGCCGGTCGCGGTCTGCCATTCGCTCTCGCCCAGTCCGTACACCGTGCCGTCGTCACAGCCGACGTACAGCGATCCGTCGACGACCGCGGGCGAGGAACCCACGTCATCGCCGGTCTCGAACCGTTCGGCTTCAGTACCGTCCTCCCGCGTCACCGCGTAGACGGCGTCCTCGAACCCGCCGACGTAGGCGTATTCACCCTCGACCGCCACCGAGGAGAAGACGTCCCCGCCCGTATCGAGCGTCCATCGCTGCTCGCCCGATTCGATCCCCAACGCGTACAGCGTGCCGTCGTAACTGCCGACGTAGACGACGTCGTTGACGACAGTTGGCGAGGCGTAGACCGCGCCGCCGGTTTCGGCGGTCCAGACTATCTCGGGCCCATCGGGGCCGTTCGCATCGGGCTGGTGGCCCGTGTTCGCCACGTCACCTCGGTACATCGGCCAGCCCGTGGCGGTCGACGCGCCCTCGTCTCCGGTGGCCTCACTTTCCTGTTCGCTTCCGCCTTCGTCCCCGCCGTTCGAGGGGGTTCCGTCACCGTTCCCCCCGTCGTCGGTACAGCCGGCGAGGCCACAGAGCGCACCGGCACTGAGTGCCCGAAGCAGTCGTCGTCGTCTCCCGTCCATGGCCGGCCATCTCGCCGAATACGCCTGAGCCTTTCGTCTCGCGTTCGATCGCCGGACGCTACCTCCGTGCCCTCCTCGTCGTCGTATGGACACCGACACCGACGCCGCCCACGTTCGCCGTCGAAGACGGCGCCTGCTGGGACTTCTCGTCCTGTTCGTCGCCCTCCTGATCGTGGGAACGAGCCTGATATTCGCCGGCCAGCCGGGAATCGGGATCACGCTGGTCGTCGTCAGTCCGATCGCGCTCGTGCTCGCCGGCGTCCTGTTGTACCGGGGCTGAGACCGATCAGGCGAACAGCTGGCGTGCGTCATCGACCGCCTCGACCAGCGCATCGACCTCCTCGCGGGTGTTGTAGAGGTAAAAGGAAGCCCGCGCCGAAGCCGCCGTCCCGAGCTTGTCGTGCAGCGGCTGGGTGCAGTGATCGCCCGCCCGGATCGCCACCGCGTGGTCGTTCATGATCGAGGCCATGTCGTGGGCGTGAACCCCATCGAGGTTGAACCCGACGAGCCCGCCGCGACGCTCGGCCTCCTTCGGTCCGTAGATCTCGATGTCGTCGAACTCCCCCAGACGATCGAGCGCGTACTCGGTGAGCCACTCCTCGTGGGCGCGGATTCGGTCCATGCCGACGTCCTCGAGGTACTCGACCGCGCGGTCGAGGGCGATCCCCTGGGCGATCAGCGGGGTGCCGGCCTCGAACTTCCAGGGGAGGTCGTTCCAGGTCGACTCCTCGAAGGTGACCTTTCGGATCATTTCGCCGCCGTAGAGGAACGGCTCCATCTCCTCGAGGATCGCCTTCTTCCCGTAGA
>CAYVQH010000234.1:0-2380 GCA_964454105.1 uncultured Halobacteriales archaeon
GACCGCCGTACGTCACCGTCGCGATGATGGGCGCGATGATCCCCGACATGACGAAGATCAGGCTCGTGGTCCCCAGCCATCGCGTCGAGTCGGCCCTCGGGGTGCCGTTCGATTGGGTCGCTCTGCACACCCTCGGCGGGGTCGTCGTTTCCGTGCTCGTCGGCGCCGTCCTCGCTCCGCGGGAGCATCGAACGCGCGTCACCGCTCTCCTGGCGTTCGGCGCCGCGTCCCACCTCCTGCTCGACGCGCTGTTGCTCAACCCGTCGGGCCACTCGTATGCGGTCCTCTGGCCGCTGACCCAGTACCACCCCCCGACACCGGGGCTCTACCTCAGCACCGACCGGTGGCCCGCGGTCGTCGCGGGCATCGCTGCGGTGGTTGTCCGGTCGTACACACGCCGTCGGTCGGACCACGGATCTCGAACGGGGGCGGACCACTGACTCCGGCGACCCCGGACCGCGTGTCACATCCCCGTCGGCGAGTGATGGGCCGACCGACGAAGACGCCGTCACCCCTCGAGTTCGTCGTCCGCCCGCTCTGGCGGCCGGGACGCGAGCTCGTCGACGTGTTCGTCCGACAGCATCCGGGGCCCGTCGGTCTCCCGCTCCAGCACGCTCCGGCCGTCGTGGGTCGATCGCTCGTCGAGGATCGAGGCGATCCGGAGCGCGAACTCGCTGAACGACTCTCCCTCGTACCGATGGTTTTCGAGGCGCCTCGCGGCCTCCTCGGACATCGACCGCGTTTCCCTGCTCATCCTTTACTGGTCGTATGTCGAAGTCGAAACAAAACCTTACCGTTGCCCCTGCCGGGACCGCTGGGCTCCGCGCGGATCCGATGGCGGTTCGTGGCGCCACCGACGCCTATCAGCGTCCGAACAGCCGCTGGAGGAACGAGCGTCCGGAGGGCCGCTCTGCGAGCAACACCGAACACTCCACGTCGTGGAGGACGTCGAAGTGCAGCGAGCCGCTCACGAGCCGCGAGAGCAGGCCCCGTTCGGTCGCGCCGATGAGCATCAGGGTGTGGGTCGCGGCCTCGCTGGCGATCGCGCCCTCGACGTCCCCGGAGTCGTCGACCGTGAGCGTGGCGTCCCCCAGGTCGCGTTCGGCCGCCCACTCGGAGAGGAACCGTTCGCCCTCCTCGCGCTCGTCGGGGCCGTCGACGACGTGCAGGAGGGTGACGTCCGAGCCACGGGCCGAACGGAGCGTGCGCGCGACCTCGGCGCTCAGATCGGAATCGGGGCCGCCGGCGGTCGGCAGCAGGACCCGCGAGGTGTCGAGCCCGCGGTCCTTGAGCACGAGGAAGTCACAGGGAAGCCGGGTGGTCAGTTCGCTGATCGGCCGTTCGGCACGGGCGGCCCCCCACAGCTCGTTGACGCCCCATCCGAGCACCACGAGGTCGGTGGGTTCGCGCTTGGCGATGGTGAATATCTCCTCGAACGAGCGCTGGGAGACGACAGTCGAGGTCTCGCACTTGACGCCGTACTCGTCGGCGGTCCCGTGGACGCTTTCGAGCAGCCGCTCGGACTCCTCGACGATCCGTTTCCGTTGCCCGACGGTCCCGAACGACCGCTGTTCGGGCGTCTGTACGATGTGGACGGCGTGGATCGTCGCGGACTCCTTCCGGCTGGCCAGCGCGCAGGCCAGGTGCACGAGCCGCGACTCGGTGCGAGGGTTCGCGATCGGGACCAGCACCCGGTAGTCGTCGGGGTCCTCGGCGACGATCGAGTCGGCGGTGTCGACGGGCGGGATGTACGAGCGGCCGATAAGGCCGCCGAACGCCCACTCTCGGATCGAGAGCTGGCGGTCGGCGCCCTCGAACCGGACCGCCTCGATGCGCTCCTCGGTGGTCTGGAAGTAGTTGACGACCGTCACCAGCGCGATCCCGCCGATGGTGTTGCCGAGTAACACCGGTATCACGAAGTCGGTCATTCCGACGAGGAAACCGAGATCGCCTGCAAAAACCATGAAGACCATCTCGGTAAACGACGTTACCACGTGAAACAGATCACCGAGCGGGATCGCGAGGAACGCGAGATAGACGATCACGAGCCGAGAGATCGTGTCCCGGGAAGCGTAGACGATCCAGACGACGCCGGCGACGATCAACCCCGCGAAGGCGGCTTTGAAGAATAGCGCCGATGCGCTCGTTTCCAGCCCGTGTTCCGCGTGGTGTATCGCCGCCGCCGCCGCATCCGGTGAGAACACGCCGCCCCACGCGAGCACTGCGGCGCCGATCGCCCCGCCGGTGAAGTTGCCGACGAGAACGATCGTCCAGTGGCGCAACAGTTGCGGGATGCTCGCTAGCCGTTCGAGGGTCAGCGCGACAGGCGGCAGGGTGTTCTCGGTGTAGAGCTGGTAGCCGCCGATGATGATGTAGATGA
>CAYVQH010000235.1:0-2343 GCA_964454105.1 uncultured Halobacteriales archaeon
TTCGCGACCTCGAAGACCTTATCGACGTTCTTCGCGGTCTCTCCAAGATACTGGCTCGTGATCATCGAGAGTTTGACCTCGACGAACGGCAGGTCCAGGTCGTAGGCGAGCGCCCGCGAGGTAGTCGTCTTACCGGTGCCGGGCGGACCCACGAACAACAGCTTGCCGATCTCGCGCAGGCCGATCTCGGCCAGGTAGTCGCGGTGTTCGATCGCCTTGACGATCTTCGCGATCTCGGCCTCCTGGTCCTCGGTCAGGACGAGGTCGTCGAGGGTGGTTTCGATCTCCTCGGGCGCGCGGATGTCGACGAGATCGAGCATCTCCGCCTCCTCCTCGTCGTCGGAATCGAAGTAGGTATCGAGCAGGTCGTCGATCCAGGCCCGGTCGGCCTGGATCGGACGGGCGTTCTCCCGGGCGCGCTCGTAGTCGACGGGGACGTCGACGTCACGGTCCTCGTAGAAGCCAGAGAGCGTCGGATTGTCCGCCAGTCGCTTCTCGTCGGCCCGGTTCGCGAACCAGTCGGCTGCCAGATCGGGATCCGAAAGCGACAGCTCCCCCGAGAACTCCTCGCGCTGGGTGAACAGCAGATCGGAAACCGCCTCCCAGGGCTCGGCGACCTCCGTCGCCTCGCGGGCGCGTCCCTCGGTCACCGAGAGCGGTCGCTCGATCGTTCCTCCCTCCCAGAACACCTTCCGATACTCCGCGGGGAGGTCGTTCTCGTCGAAGCGCCGATCGGTGCCGTAGGCATGGGCCGTCAGCAGGAACTCGACCACCGAAAGCGCCGAATTGCTCATTCCCAATACCATTATCGACCCAGATTCTTAACGCCATCGCACTCGGACGACCCGCGTCCGTCCGCCGCGGGTCCCGATCCGAACGATCGGCGACCCCCGGTTCGGCCCTGTAGTGTTTCAGCGGTGAAACGGCAAAATCCATGCAACGTTCCATTCAGGAATAAATATAGGATACGGAACAGTTTTTTACCCCTGGAATTACCGTTCTCCGGACGTGGTCCCTCCCTCGCACAGCCTCCTCGAGGTCGTCCAACGGCGGGTGGCGGTCCTCGAGTGCCTCGGCGATGCCCCGTTGGAGAAACGCGAGCTCACGGACCGACTCGACGTTTCACGACAGACCGTCGACCGGGCGATACGCGAACTCGAATCGGCGGATCTGATCGAGCGTACCGACGACGGCTATCGACTGACGCTGTTCGGCGACCTCGCCTACCGGGAGTTCGAGGCGTTGCTCGATCGATACGAACGGCTCTGTCTCGCGCGCGACCTCCTCATCCACCTGCCTCCCGATACCCGGTTCGGAGCCGAGGTTCTCCGTGAGGCCGACGTCGTCCGCTCGGATCACCCCTTGCCCCACGAACCGATCCGCGAACTCGAACGATTGGTGGAGGGCGCAACCCGTATCACGGGCTACTCGCCGGTCTCATTCCCGCAGTACGTCTCGTTGTTTCACCGCCAGAGCACGCGAACCGACACCGAGATCGAGCTCTACCTCGACGCGTCGCTGATCGGACGACTCCGGGCGGACTACGGGGAGGAACTGCACGAGGCGCTCTCGGCACCGAACGCCACCCTCTATGGTCTTCCCGAGCCGCTCTGTCCGAACATGGGGCTCGTCCTTCTCGACGACTCGACCGTCTGGATCGGCGTCTACGATGCGAACGGCAACGTCCGCGGTGCGATCACGACCGGGGCGGATACGGCAGTGGCGTGGGCCCGCGAACGATTCGAGGACTGCCGTCGGCACGGCTTCGAGGTGTCGCCGGAGCCCGTCTCCGAGGAATGAACTCCGCGTCGATGGCTCGCAGTTGTACGGTCGTTTAAGTCGTTCCCGACCGAAGCGAGGATGATGTCATCGGTTCCCACCCCCGTGATCGCGGAGGCGTTCCGAACGCCGCAGGGAAAGCAGGACGGCGCGCTCGCCGACGTCCGCAGCGAAGACCTCTCGATCCCCCTGATCGACGAGATCCTCGCCCAGACCGGGCTCAGCGGCGACTAGATCGACGATCTCATGTGGGGTTGTGCTCAGCAACGGGGTGAGCAGGACAACAACGTCGCGCGCGTGATCGCCCTGCTCTCCGAACTGGGCGAGAACACGCCCGCGACCACCATCAACCGCTGGTGTGCCTCCTCGATGCAGGCGGTCATCTCCGCCAGCGACGCGATCCGCGCCGGCCAGCGCGACGCGATCATCGCCGGCGGCGTCGAGTCGATGAGTCGCGTGCCGATGGACGGCGAGGCCTACCAGCACCTCCACCCGCGACTCGCAGAGCACTACAACGTCGGCGAGCTGGAGATGGGCATGACCGCCGAGAAGGTCGCCGAGGAG
>CAYVQH010000236.1:0-2289 GCA_964454105.1 uncultured Halobacteriales archaeon
GCTCGGCGAGGTCGGTCTTGTTGATCACGAGCAGGTCGGCCTCGACGACGCCCGGACCCCGTTTTCGGGGGATGTCGTCGCCCTCCGCGGTCGAGATGACGAACGCGAAGTAGTCGGCGAGCTCCGGGTTGAAGGTCGCCGCGAGGTTGTCCCCGCCGCTCTCGAGGATCACGAGATCGAGGTCGGGATAGTCCTCCAGAAAGGCGTCGATCGCCGCGAGGTTCATCGAGGGGTCCTCCCGGATCCCGGTGTGGGGACACGCCCCGGTCTCGACGCCGACGACGAGGTCCTCGGGGAGCTCGCCCGCGAACGCGCGTTTGAACTGTTCGGCGTCCTCCCGGGTGAGGATGTCGTTGGCGATGACGCCGATCTCTAGGCCGGACTCCCTGAGACGGGGGACGAGGTGCTTGATCAGCGCCGTCTTCCCGGAGCCGACGGGGCCGCCGATCCCGACCGTGGGAACGTCCCGATGGGTCGGCCTGGCGCTCACGTCTCCTCACCCCCTTCGAGCCGGATGGGGTCGTGGACGGTCACGAGCTTCGTCCCGTCGGGGAAGACGGGCTCGGCCTGCACCATGTCGATCATCTCCGGGACGCCCTCCATCACGTTGGTGAGGACCCAGTCGAGCGTGCCCTCCTCGCTCGTGACGCCAGAGGTCATCCCCATGCCGTCGCGAAGCGTCTTGCCGCCGCCGAAGACGCTCTCGTCGCCCTTTTCCGTGTGGTCTCGCTCGACCTCGGCGATCAGGTCGGTGTCCGCGAGGCGAAGGCGGTCGCCCTCGCTGGATCCGTACAGACGCGTGTAGCGCTTGCGGTCGATCCCGCGCATCAGTCGACCCCGCGGAAGCCGCCCTCGCGGGCGCGTTCGAGCGCCGCCTCGCGCTCCTCCTCGAGGCTGCCCGAGACGAGTCCGTGCATCCCGTAGACCTTCCGGTCGCCGCCGATCGTCACCAGCGACACCTCCTGTCGGTCGCCCGGCTCGAACCGGATCGCGGTGCCGGCGGGTACGTCCAATCGAGCCCCGTAGGCGGCCTCGCGGTCGAACTCGAGTGCGGGATTGACCTCGAAGAAGTGAAAGTGCGAGCCGACCTGGATCGGCCGGTCGCCCGTGTTCTCGACCGCGACCGGCGTCGTCTCGCGGCCCTCGTTGATCGTGACCGTTCCCTCGGCCGGCAACAGCTCTCCGGGTTTCACGGCCCGTCCCTCCGATGTCGATCGATCATGCGATCCGTTTTCGTGAGCCGTCGTATATGGGTTGCCGTTGATGAAATATTTGTCCAGTCTTCTCGAGTGAACACGATCTATTCCCCGGCTTTCCGATGGAAATCGTACGTTCGATCTCGAGCCCGGCGCTATCGTGAACCGTTGCGGACGTTCGTCCATCGATGGCGGACGCCCGTCTCCCCACCGTGGCACAACGCTCGATACTCGGCCCACGAACCGTCCGTTTCTGGACGGTCGTCTAGTTGGTTTCCGAACAATGGGTGATCATCATACGCTGCTGATCGGGTTAATGAATTGGAGGGGATCCATAGGGAGCGTTTTTACCCGTCCCTCGAAACCGATCCTACGTTACGAACGAATGGACGAACAACCAACGATATCTCATATTAACGGCAATGACGTCGGATAGTTCGGCTACTACCGGTCGTTCCTCAACTCGACGGGCGTTCCTCGCGGCGGGAACCGCGAGACTGGCCGCGGCTCGCGGAGCTGCTGATCGACCTCAACGAGAGGGAGGGCGTCGCGCTGCTCGTGATCGAACACGACATGGCGTTCGTCCGATCGATCGCCGAGCGGGTGACGGTGCTCCACCAGGGGTCGATCCTCACCGAGGGTCCCATGGAGGCGGTCGCCGACGATCCCGAGGTCCGGGACGTCTACCTGGGAGGAAGCGTGATGCTCGCCGTCGAGC
Organism: uncultured Halobacteriales archaeon; assembly: GCA_964454105.1. Lineage (GTDB taxonomy): Archaea > Halobacteriota > Halobacteria > Halobacteriales > Halalkalicoccaceae > Halalkalicoccus. The sequence continues at coordinate 1,915 of CAYVQH010000236.1, forward strand.
GCCTCCACGCCTCCTACGACTCGACGCCGGTGTTGCGCGGGGTCGACCTCGAGGTGGCCGAGGGCGAGGTGGTGGGGGTCGTCGGGAAGAACGGCGCGGGAAAGACCACGCTGATGAAGGCCGTCATCGGACTGCTCGGTTCGGATTCGGGTTCGATCCGCTTCGCCGGACGCGACGTCACGAACGAGGCCGCCGACGCCCGCGCCCGCGGCGGCATGGGCTACATCCCCCAGGGACGTGACGTCTTCCCATCGCTGACGGTCGAGGAGAACCTGCGAATGGGCGAGTCGATCAACGACGGCGCCGCCCAGCGGTACGACGCGGTCTACGAGCACTTCCCGATCCTCGAGGAGCGACGCGACCAGAACGCCGGCA
>CAYVQH010000237.1:0-2283 GCA_964454105.1 uncultured Halobacteriales archaeon
CCTCGGTGTCCCAGTACCAGTGGTCGTCCTCGACGGCGTCGAACAGCTCGAAGGCGATCTCGCGGTCGAACGCCTTGAACCCACACTGGTGGTCCCTGACCTCCGAGGGAAGCGCCAGTCGGACGAGGCCGTTGAACACCCGACTCGCTCCGCCGCGTTTCAGCGGTCGGTCGGCCTCGTGACCGTCCATCCACCGTGAGCCGGTCACGACGTCATATCCCTCGGAACGGACGCTCTCGACGAGTTCCTCGAGATGGCGCATGTCCGTCGCGAGGTCGGTGTCGAAGAACACCAACACTTCACCCTCCGAGACCCGGAAGGCCTGCTCGACCGCGCCGCCGCGGCCAAGCCGATCCTCGCCGTGGAAATGCCGAACCCGTGGGTCGTTCTCGGCGAGCCGACTCGCGATCTCGGGGGTTCGGTCGTCACAGCCGTCCTCCGCGATGATCACCTCGAAGGCATCATCGGGGAGGAACGACTCCAGCGTCCGAACCGTCGTCTCGACGGTCCCCTCGATCGTTTCCTCCTCGTTGTACGCGGGAAGGACGACGCTGACGGTGCGGCTCATCGGGCGATCCGCCCGGCCCGATCCCGATCGCCCGGTTTCGGAACCCGTTGGCCCCGTATGCACCGGGTGGAATCGCGATCAGCGATCCCGCTCTTCCAGCAACGGCTTCCCGTCGATGTAGTTGTATACGTCATCGGTCCCATCCCACCGTTAGTAGCGGAGGTGGGACGCCCTCATTGATAAACTTCCTGTTGCCGACTCGTGCCATTTATATAGGAATACAGACAATAGATTCTATCTCGTATATGAACAATAATCTATTCTGTATATGGATAAATTTAAAATATATGAGAGGGGATCAATCCGCCGCAGGCTCGCCCGGCCCGGTGGCGTAACTGCGGGTCACCGAGACGAGGGCCTTCCTGTACCCGCTTTCGTCGGGTTCGCTGACGAGATCACGAAAACGACGCTTGAACGACTGGAAGGCGACGCCGGGAGCGTCTCGGGCCGCCGCGTATGCGAGGTCGTAGAGCCGGTGGTCCCGTCCGACGAGGTCGTGGCGCTCGACCAGCGCAAGCGCGAAGGCGGCGTTGACGGCGGTGATCTCCGGGTCCGCTGCCGAGGAGATCCGCTCGAAGCCTGGCTGGGGGGGTTCCGGTCGATCGGCGAGTGCCGCCGCCAGGCCGGATTCGAGGAACGCCACCAGTTTGTCGGCCGGACCGAGCGTCAACGTGATGTCGTCGGCGTATATGTCCTTCATGTGGTTCGCGATCTGATAGCAGTGTGCGAGTCGTCTGCGCTCGACGTTCCGGCCCGACAGGGCGAGAAACAGTGCCTCCTCGGTCGACTGGGTGTGTGAGGGGTGGGCCTGCTCGTTTCTGTGCATGTGGGCGAACTCGTGAAGCGCGAGTTCGCGGGCCATCGCGCTCGTGGCGGCCTGTTTGGAGATGTTGAGCACGTGGTACTCGCCGGGATGGGACGTCCAGGTGCGCTCGTCGGGATCCTCGCGGATCCGGACCCGAACGGGAAGCGAGAGGTCGTACTCGGTTTCGAAGACGTCCCGGGCGCTCAGAAACGGGGAGGGCGGGGCGGATCCTGTCACGCGAACGTCCATGTCTACCAGTACCAGGGATTCGAGGGGTATGACCTTTCCGCCGAGATCTCTCGGTTGGCTCGGAAGATCGGCCTCGATCGTTGTGTTCCCGTCAGATACGCCGAATCGGGGGGCGCAGTTTCGCATCGTTTTCGGGAGTACCACCCCGCATGTCCTCCCCCGGATGGACGGCGCGTTCGTCTCGGCCGCCGCGTTGCCCTCGCCGTGACGAGGTCGTGAGCGAACTGCTGGCACGAGTCCCGGCGCTCATCGCCTGCACTCACGGATCCGGGCCAAATCGCCTCCGGCAAAACACGGTCGTTCGCGTTCGGTCGCTCCGCTCGCTCACCTCTCTCCCTGCTTCACGCTCGCATCCGCCCGCGCGAAACACTACCCTTTTCACGCCGCTACCGATACAAGAGGATAATGGGCCGACGAAAGAAGATCGTTCAGGAGTGTGAACGGTTGATGGACAATCCGGATCACATCCGGAACATCGCCATCGCCGCACACGTCGATCACGGAAAGACGACGCTGACGGACAATCTGCTGGCCGGTGCGGGCATGATCGCCGACGAGGGCGAGGCCACCCGGCTGATGATGGACACCGAGGAGGACGAACAGGAACGCGGGATCACCATCGACGCGGCGAACGTCTCGATGACCCACGAGTACGAGGACA
>CAYVQH010000238.1:0-2274 GCA_964454105.1 uncultured Halobacteriales archaeon
CGCGAGGACCTGCTCGCGCCGTGTGTCCCCTCGGCGCTGTACTGCGTCGGGCGCAACTACGCCGAGACGCTCGACCAGATGGACTACGAACGCCCCGAGGAGCCCGATTTCTTCATCAAGCCGCCGGTCTCCGTGCTTCCGACCGACTCCCCGGTCCAGTACCCGGCCTTCTCCGAGGAGGTCACCTACGCGGGCGAACTCGCCGCCGTGATCGGTCGGGAGTGCAAGGACGTCGCGCCCGAGGAGGTGCCCGACGTGGTCCGGGGCTATACGATCATGAACGACGTCGACGCGCTCGATCAACAGGGACGGACGGCGAGAAAGGCCTTCGACGGGTCGGGGCCGCTGGGGCCATGGATCGAGACGGACCTCGATCCGCGCGGGATCGACATGCACACCGAGATCAACGGCGAACGCAGACAGGAGGCCAACACCGAGCTGATGCTGTTCGACGCCCACGAGATCGTCTCCTATCTCTCGGGGCGCTTTACGTTCTCGCCGGGCGACGTGGTCGCTTTCGGCAGCCCCGCGAACCCCGGCACGATCGAACCGGGCGACGAGATCGAGATCACCTACGAGGGCGTGGGCACCCTACGGAACACGGTCGTTTCGCCTCCCGACTCCACTCCCTGATCGGCTCGCTTCGCTCGCGGGAACCGGATCGATACCTCTGTTCGTTACTCGCTGTCCTCGACCTCGTCGAGCAGTCCCGACAGGACGCGATCGAACCCGTCGGGGTTGTCCTGGTTGACGAGATGGGCGGCGCCCGCGACCCTGTAGACGTCGGCATCGAGCGCGCTGGCGAGGCGCTTGCTCTGGCGTTTGACCGGCGGAGCCTCGTGTTCGCCGTAGACGACCCGTGCGGGGACAGAGAGATCGTCGAGCGCGGGCGGTTCGAACCGATAGAGCGCCGAGAAGACCTTCCTGAATTCCGCTGCGGACATCCGGTCGACGGTTTCGAGGGCGGCGGCCCTGACGTCGGGGTCGCGGGCGAGCCACGGTCCGCCAGTCAGCGGGCGGATCGTCGAGAGAAGCGAGCGAAACGTCGCGCCGCCGCCGGCGAACGCCAGCGAGGCCCTGATCATCGGCAGCGGCGAGAACAGTCGTTTCATCCCCGTCGGGATCGCCACCGGGGGAAACGTCTGGATCGCTCCGGCGAGGAGGAGGCCCCGTATTCGATCGGGGTGGCGGGCGGCATAGTTCTGGGCGACCATCGAACCGAGCGAGAGCCCACAGAGCACGCACTCGTCGATCCCGAGGTCGGCAAGGAACACGTCGAGGTCCTCGGTCAAGAGGTCGATCGAGTACCGTCGCGCCTCGCTCGGACCGGTTCGACCGTGACCCCGGAGGTCCGGGGCGATGATTCGATACTCCTCGCCGAACCGTTCACGCTGGGGGGCCCAGCTCTCGGCCGAGAGCCACCCGCCGTGGAGGAACACGAGCGGGGGGCCGGAGCCGTCGTCGTCGTACGCGAGCCCGACCGTCGGAGCGTCTACAGTGGACACGAGCACGATAGGTGGCGAACATCCCTGAATCGTTCGCTTGCGCCCGGCGGGCCGTCACCCGAACAGTTCGTCGTGGCGTTCGGCGAGGTCCGTATAGGCACCCGAGGAGTGTTCCTCGAAGATCGCCTCGGGGTCGATCGTCGTCTCCGAGAGCGGCGTCACCTCCGCGGGGACCCCACGAACGAACGACTCGGACGGGATCTCGTAGCCCTCCGGAACCGTCGTCCCGCTCGCGACGATGCTGCCGGCCCCGACCGTGACGCGTGAGTTGACCGAGGCGTTGAATCCCACCAGCGCGCCGTCCTCGACGGTCGCGTCGTTCAACACCGCCCCGTGACCGACCATGGTCCGGTCGCCGAGCGTCGAGGCGTGGATCGTCGCGTTGTCCCCGATATGGGAGCGCTCGCCGACCACGACCGGCCCGACGTCCCCCCGCAGGACGGCCCCCGGCCAGACGCTCGCCTCCGCGGCGACCCGGACGTCGCCCACGAGCGTGGCCTCGCGGCTCACGCGGGCCGCACCGTCGATCTCTGGCACTGCTCCCTCGAACGCGTAGGTTCGCTCCCCTGACATGGGTGTGCTAACAACGAACACGTACAAAACGGTTCCCGTCGTGCGCGTGGGGTGCGCTTGCCCCCGTGGTATGGCCAGACGAGGCTCGGAGCAGCCGGTTCGCAATCCTTTCGGTCGCCGTCCGACCACCTCGGGTAATGAGTTACAGAATCGGCCTCGTCGGCAAGCCCTCGGTGGGCAAGTCGACCTTCTTCAA
>CAYVQH010000239.1:0-2263 GCA_964454105.1 uncultured Halobacteriales archaeon
CCTTAGGATGTCATATGGAAACGCGGAAAGTGCAACGACTCGGGCCGTCGACGCTCGCCATGACGCTCCCCGCGGAGTGGGCGTCCGAACACGCCGTCGAGAAGGGCGACGAGGTGTCCCTGCGGACCAGCGGCAAGGGGACGCTGACCGTCATGCCCGAATCCGCCAGTTCGGAGGAGACGGAAGCGATCATCCACGCCGACGATCTGGACGCCGACGCCGTCGAGCGCGCGATCGTCGCCCAGTACGTCCTCGGGCGGCGCGTCATCCGCATCGACACCGAGGACGGCGCCCTCGAGTCCGATCACATCAACGCCGTCTACCAGGCCGAGACGCAGCTGATGGGACTCGGCGTCATCGAGGAGACGCCCGAGAGCATCTCGATTCGCTGTTCGGTCGACCCCGAGGACTTCACGCTCGACAACCTCCTCGAGCGCCTCGAGCGAACCGGCCAGACGATGCGCGGCGAGGGGATCAAGGCCTTAGCCCACGGCAACCCCGATCTGGCCCAGCGCGCCCTGAACCGGGAGCGACAGGCCAACAAGATCTTCGTCCTTCTGCTGCGCCTGATCTTCACTGCGTACCAGAACCCGAACCTCGCCCGCGCGGTCGGGCTCAACAGCGGCTTCCCGCTGATCGGCTACCGCTCGATCGCGAAGAACTTAGAGCTCACCGCGGACAACGCCGAGGATATCGCCGAGATCGTCATCGAGACCGAGGGCCACAGCCTGAACGTCGATAGCTCGGTGATGCGCGACATCCGCGAGCTGAACGACCTGGTCGACGAGATCACCTCGATCGCCGTCGAGGCGGCCGTCGAGCGCGATTACGACAAATCGAATCGGGTTCGGAAAATGTTCCACGACGTCTCCAGTAAGGAACAGGAGATCCTCGACGAGCTTCCGGAGATGTCCAACGAGGACCTGCTGCGGGTCCGTGAGGTGCTCGTCAGCCTCCAGCAGACCGCCCAGTACGCCATGCGAAACGCCGAAATCGCGGCCAACCTCGCGCTCAACGAGGAGTCCGAGCACACGACGATCAATTGACGGCGAGTCTCTCGGCTCGACCCGCCTCGAGCGGGTTTCGGTTCGAAACGCTAATCGGACGCGATATCGCACCTAGTGGCGATGCGGGAGCTTCGCCGCCGGATCGTCGCCCAGTTCGCCGTCGACCGTCGCGTCCTCGCGCTGGCCTTCGCCCGGATGGCCGACGGCATCGGCAACTCCTTTCTGATCATCGTCATTCCGCTGTACGTGACCAGCGACGTCGTCGGCGGGGCGACGTTCGGACTGGGCGAGTCGATGCTCATCGGCGTCATCCTCTCGCTGTTCGGCTTTCTCAACAGCAGTTTCCAACCGCTGACGGGCCGACTCTCGGATCGGACGGGACGGCGCAAGTCCTTCATCCTGATCGGGCTCGCCGGCCTCGCGGTGACGAACGTCGCCTACGTGTTCGCGGATACGTACCTCTCGCTGCTCGTCGTCCGCGGGCTACAGGGGGTCAGCGTCGCCTTCATCATTCCGGCGTCGATCGCGCTGGTCAACGAACTCGCGACGAGTCAGGATCGCGGCGGCAACATGGGCGTTTACAACACGTTCCGGCTCGTCGGGTTCGGCTCCGGTCCCATCGCAGCGGGCGCGCTCGTCAACCTGGGCCCCTACCGGCTCCCCGCGGACGTAACGCTCAGCGGCTTCGACGCGGCCTTTTACCTCGCGACGGTGACGGCGCTGATCAGCTACGGGCTGGTGACGCTGCTCGTCTCCGATCCCGACGCGACGCGGGCCAACGCCGGCGCCGACCTCTCGATCGATATCCGGGATCCGTCGGGCGAGCACCTGCTCGATCCGATCTTCACCCTCGGGGTCGTCTCCCTGTTCATGGCCGCGGCGATCGCGCTGTTCGCGACGATCCAGCCGCAGGTCAACGCCCGCCTCGAGCAGGGCTCGACGTGGTTCGGCCTCCAGTTCGCGGCGTTCATCCTCGCGCAGGTCGCCCTGCAGACGCCGATCGGCCGGGCCTGCGACCGGTACGGCCGCCGGCCGTTCATCCTCGCCGGGATGCTCCTCCTGATCCCGACGACGTTCGTCCAGGGCTTTCTCGCGTCGTCGGCGCCGATGTTCCTCGCCCGTCTCGGTCAGGGCGTCGCCGCCGCGATGGTGTTCGCGCCCGCGCTCGCGCTGGCCGGCGACCTCGCGAGCGAGGGCGAGTCCGGGTCGAAGCTCTCGATTCTCACCATGGCCTTCGGCTACGGCATCGCCGTCGG
>CAYVQH010000240.1:0-2193 GCA_964454105.1 uncultured Halobacteriales archaeon
CATTCCCTCCTCGAACGCCGCCCAGAACGGGTCGCGCTCGGGCCGCTCGACGGGCCCGCCGTCGAAGTAGACGCCCTCACCCTCGCTCGCCTCCCCGACGATCGCCGCCGGGACCCCCTCGGATTCGAGCGCGTCCAGAACCCCGTCCGCGCCCTCCGGTTCGACCGTCAACAGCAGCGTCCCCTCGCTGATCGAGATCCACGGGTCGATCCCGAAGGCCCCGCAGGTCTCCTCGACGCCGTCGAGCACGGGCACGGCCTCGCGCTCGACGTCGATCCGCACGCCGCCGGCGCGGGCGATCTCGTGGAGTCCGCCGTAGACTCCCCCTTCGGTGGCGTCGTGCATCGCGGTGACGGGCCCGGCCGCCGAGGCCACCAATGCGTCCTTCACGGGGCTCATGTCGTAGAAGCGGTCCTTCGCCGCCTCCATCGAGTCGCCGTCGAGATCGAGGAGCTCCTCGAACTGGATCGAGAGCAGGCCGGTCGCCTCGATGGCGGGCCCCTTCGTCACGATCACCTTCTCGCCCGCCCGCGCGCCGTCCGGGCGCACCAGCTCGTCGGGATCGCCCACCGCGAGCGCGGTACCGCCCCCGACCATCGGGTAGTTACAGCCCGCATAGCGCCCGGTGTGGCCGGTCACCACCGAAACGCCCAACTCCTCGGCCTCCTCGTGCATCCGCTCCCAGAGGGTGGCGAACTGCTCGTCGGTGATCTCGGCGGGCAGGTTGAGGTCGATCGAGAGATGCGTCGGCGCCAATCCGGAGACCGCGACGTCGCTCATCAGGATGTGAAAGGCGAACCACGCCGCCCGGTCGAACCCCAGCGAGGGCATGACGAAGACGGGATCGGTCGCGAGTGCGAGGACGTGCTCGCCCACGTCGATCACCCCGAAATCGACGCCGTGTTGCGGTGCGAGACGGACGTCCTGGCGGTCCGCGCCGAGGTTCGGGTAGATCTGCTCGTCGAAGAAGGCACGGTCCACTTTGCCAAGATCGCTCATACCCCAGAGACAACGCTGTAATACTTAGCGGTGGTGATCCCGCAATCGCCGGCCCAAACGGTTTCAGTCCGCCGGCCGACGATCCCGCATGGTCAACGTTTCGACGGTACTCCTGCCGGTCGGCGTCGTCGCGCTCGCGTTCGGACTGATCCCGATCCCGGGAACCGGCGCCATCTTCGCCGTTTTGGTCCTCCTGACGGGGGCCTCTCTCAGGCTGCTCGGGTACTGACCCCTCGCGATCGCCGGCCCAAGGCCTTTCCATCGATCCGGAGAAGCAACGACGTGGTCAATATCTCGACGATCGTCATGGTGCTGGGCGTGGTCCTGGGAATCGGTCTGCTGCCAATCCCGATCCCGGGCATCGGAATCGGTCTCGGACTGCTCGTCGTCGGTCTCGGCGTCCTCTTGCGGCTGTTCGGCCTCTGAGAGCGGGCCGAACCGGTTAAGTAGCCGGCGGGCCGACGCCGGTGTAATGAGCGGAGAACCGAACAAACGACCGTGGCTCGCGGCCTTCCTGGCCATCGCCGCCCCCGGACTCGGCCACGTCTATCTCCGCGCGTGGTTCAGAGCCCTGCTGTGGTTCTGGCTGATCGTCATCTCGTTCGTACTGTTCGTCCCTCCTGAACTCGTCGACGGCGTCGCCTCGTTCGGCGACGCGATGGCGCTCTCCTCGGAGCTCCCGACCGAGGCCGAGATCGCGTTGTTCGTCGTGATCTCCTTCAGCGCGCTCGACGCCTACTGGCAGGCCAACCGATCGAAACGCCGGACACGGGGACAGCGCTGTCCCCACTGCGGACACGAGATCGACGACATCGACCTCGAGTTCTGTCACTGGTGTACCGAGCCGCTCCCCGATCGGCGGGACGAGGAGCCTACTTCTCGATGATGCGCTCCTCGACGGCCTCTCCGAAGTGGCGAGCCACCGCCTCGTGGTAGAGCAGCACCTCGTCGCCCGCTTCGAGGTCCGTCACCGCCTTGCGGCCCTCGCGGGTCCGGACCTTGATGGTTTCCGCGTTCTGCAGTAAGGTCGCGACCCGATCCCCGTCCTCGGTTTCGGCTTCGACCCGGAACATCGGCCGCTTCTCGATCTTCACCCGGCCCACGATCGCCTCGCGGGTGTTTCCCTCCGCATCGACGATCTGGACCTCGTCGCCGCTCTCGAGCTCCGAGAGGTACTTCGTGCCGCCGTCGGGC
>CAYVQH010000241.1:0-2172 GCA_964454105.1 uncultured Halobacteriales archaeon
ATGAATCCGAACAGGAGAATCAGGACTACGACACCGACTTCGAGGACGACGACGGGGTCTCGACCGACGAGAACTCCCACGACGGTGCGATCACGTTCGACAACGGCGCCTCGAACGACGAACTACTCTCCAAGCTCGAAGAGATCAAAGACGGCGAGTGAATGAAACCCGGGACCCGGGTGCTCGGCGTCGCCGAGTCGTATCGTGCGGACCGGGCGGCCGGCGACCTCAGTACGCTGGCCGCCGCCGTCGTGCGCGCCGACCGGGTCGTCGACGGGTTCGTCTTCGGGTCGCTGACCGTCGGCGGGACCGACGGCACCGAAGTGGTCTGTGAACTCTTCTCGGAACTCGACCGTGAGGACGTCCAGTACGTCCTGTGTGCAGGGATCGCGCCCGCCTGGTACAACCTCCTCGATCTCCGCGAGATCCATGAACGGACGGGAGTGGCGGTCTGTACGGTGAGCTTCGAGGACAGTCCCGGCCTGGAAGTCCCCCTGGAGGAGGCGTTCTCCGGCGAGGCGCTCGATCGGCGCCTCGCGGTCTACGATCGTCAGCCCCCACGCGAACCCATCGGGATCAACGACCACGAGCGATACTGGCGCGGGGTCGGCCTCGATTCGGAGGAAGCCCGGACGCTCCTGGCCGCCGTGACGCCCGAGGGGGGACGACCCGAACCCCTGCGGGTCGCTCGCCTAGCCGCCCGGGCGGCGGATCGGTTCCGTAGGGATTTGTAGGCGGGTGTCGAAGCCCGCGTATGGAGAACATGGACGGCCTGACGGTGACCGAATGCGAACGCTGCCCGGCACTCGTCGAGTCACGTTCGCGGATCGTCAACGGGACCGGCCCCGAGGACGCGGACCTGCTGGTCGTCGGCGAGGCGCCGGGGGAGCGGGAGGACCAGGAGGGCGAGCCCTTCGTCGGACGAAGCGGCACACAGTTGGACGAGAAACTCCGCGAACACGGCATCCCCCGCGAAGAGGTCCGCATCACCAACTGCGTGCGCTGTCGTCCGCCGGAGAACCGCGATCCCACCGGGGAGGAACTCGAGAACTGCCGCGGCTATCTCGAACGCGAGATCGACATCGTCGATCCCGAGCTGGTAATGACCGTCGGAAAGGTCCCGACCGAGCACCTTCTGGAGCGCGACGTCGCGGTGACCAAGGAGGCCGGCAGCGTCGAGGAACGCCGGATCGGCGAGATCTCCCGCCGGGTCCTGATCAGCGTCCATCCGGCCGCGATGCTCTACGACCGTTCCCAGGAGGAGACCTTCGACGCGACGATCGAGGAGGCGGCGGCGCTGATCGGAGTGGACGGGGACGGGAGGAACGGCCAATCCCGGCTCGGTTCCTTCTAGCGCCGTTCCTCGATCCCCACTGCCGCATCCGACCGGATCCATGCCCGGCGACCGCCCTGGTGGACCACCAGCCTACACTCGCTCCGATCCCCTGGATCGAACGGCGAGTCCAGCGTGCTACCATTTATCGGGGAAGACGGAAAGCGCCTTTAGCCCGACCGTCCTATGGCGAACCATGAGCACGAACACGCAGGCCCCGCGGGCGCCAACGACGCTCGCGGAGGTCGTCGTCGTCGACTACGGGCTCGGGAACCTCCGTAGCGTCACTCGGGGACTAGAGCGGGCCGGCGCGGACGTCGAGATCACCGACGACCCCGACGCCTTTTCGGAGGCCGACGGGATCGTCCTCCCGGGCGTGGGCGCGTTCCGCGAGGGCGTCGAGAACGCCGGCCCCTACCGCGAGCCGCTTATCGAGGCCGCACAACGCGGCCAGCCGGTCTTCGGGATCTGTCTCGGAATGCAGATGCTGCTGACGGACAGCGAAGAGGCCGCCCACGACGGCGAGGGCGACGTGCGGGGGCTGGACCTGATCCCCGGGACGAACGTCCGGTTCGACCAGGGCCAGAAGGTGCCCCACATGGGCTGGAACGAGCTGCGCATCGAGCGCGAGCACCCGCTCGTGGAGGGGATCGACGGCGAGTACGCCTACTTCGTCCACTCGTACTACGCCGAGCCCGAGGATCCTACCAGCGTGGTCGCCACCACCGACTACGAGATCGAGTTCCCCGCGATCGTCGCCAACGAATCGGGTAACGTCTTCGGAACGCAGTTCCACCCCGAGAAGAGCGGCGAGACGGGGCTTGCGATCCTGCGGAACT
>CAYVQH010000242.1:0-2036 GCA_964454105.1 uncultured Halobacteriales archaeon
CGAGGAACTGCCCCGCACTACCACCGGCAAGGTCCAGAAGTTCCAACTCGTCGAGGGGGAGGGCGGGGCCGAATGATCGAAAGCGACGCCGTTCGACTGGAGTTCGACGACGGGGTGGCGACGGTCACGCTCGACCGCCCCGACAGGAAGAACGCCCTCTCCCGGGAGATAAGCGACGGGCTCCGCGAGGCGCTTTCGACGGTCGACGGGAACGAGCGGGACGCGCGCTGTCTCGTCGTCGAGGGAGCCGGCGGTGCTTTCTCGGCGGGCGGGGACATCGCGGCGATGCGCGAGGGGATCGAGGGCGACGTCCCGATCGACGACCGGGTGCGCGAACTCGAACGCACGACCAGCGAGACGCTCGCACGCCTGATCACGTTCCCGCTGCCGACGGTGGCGAAAGTCGACGGCCCGGCAGTCGGCGCGGGCGCGAACCTCGCGCTCGCCTGCGACCTCCAGTTGGCGAGCGAGCGGGCGAGCATTGGATTCGTCTTCCGAAACGTGGGTCTCAGCGTCGACGCCGGCACCTCCTATCTCCTTCCCAGAATCGTCGGCGAGAACGTCGCCAAGGAGCTCGTCTTCACCGGCGAGATCCTCGACGCCGAGCGCGCCGGCGAGCTGGGGCTGTTCAACCACGTCTTTCCCGAAGACGAGTTCGACCGGCGCGCCGGGACGATCGTCGACCAGATCGCCTCGGGCCCGACGGTGGCGCTCAGACATGCGAAGCGACTGCTCGGGAACGGTCTCGACAAGTCGGTCGACGGCGCGATGACCGACGAGGCGACCGCCCAGGGAATCGTCTTCGGAACCGCCGACCACGCCGAGGGCGTCGAGGCGTTTCTCGACGGGCGCGATCCCGCGTTCGAGGGGCGCTAGGCCGGCGGGATCAGCTCCTCGAGATCGGGCTCGGCAACGAGGGCGTACTCCCGCCCGTCGCGCTCGACGGCATCCGCGCGTTCGAGGTGATCGAGATGGGCGTAGGCCTCGCCGGGACCGTGCATGACGTGGATTCCCTCCAGGTCGCCGAACAGTTCGGCGCTGACGGTCCAGGCGTCGGCCGGACGCTCCCGAATCATGTCCAGAACGCGCTCGGTGCGCTCGCGATGGTGGTCGATGATGTAGCGGGCGCGCTCTGTGGGCTCCTCGATGGCGTCACGGTGGCCCGGCCAGACGCGCTCGTAGTCCCGGTCGATTAGTTTTCGAAGCGAGTCGAGGTACTTCTCCAACGGTGACTCGACTCTGACGTCGGCCCCGCCGACGTTCGGGGTGTACACCGGAAGGATCGCATCGCCGACGAACGCCTCGCGTCCTCCATCACCCTCGAACCCGAAACAACAGAGTCCCGCGGCGTGACCCGGCGTGTGAAGCGTTTCGAGCGACATCTCGCCGGTCTCGATCCGGTCGCCGTCCTCGATCGGCGTGACCTCAGCGGGCTCGCCCATGCTCCCCGTGTGCGAATCGAGGAAGGCGAGCAGTTCTTCGCGCTTCGGGGCCGGCATCCCCCACGCCTCGAACAGCCCGCGGCGGCGCTCGTCGAGTTCGGCGAACGCCCCCTCCTCCTGTTCGATCAGCGGTGCGTCCGCCGAGTGAGCGTGGACCGTCGCGTCGCCCGACTGCTGTATCTCCCCGGCGAGACCGGCATGATCGGGGTGAAAATGCGTGAGGACGACCTGTTCGACGTCCGCGAACCCCAGACCCTGCTCGGAAAGGCCTGCCTGGAGCTGTTCGCGGGTGCGCTCGGTCGCGATGCCGGTGTCGAGGAGCGTCACCGGCTCGCCGGCGAGGAGGTAGGCGTTGTTGCGACCCTCGAACTCCTCGTTGCCCAGCGCGATGGCGTGCATACACGGGCCACGACCGCTTGCCCCTTAAACGAACCCGTTTCGTCCCTTCGAGATTAACGTATTTCGTCTACTATCCAAAATTATTTTACATTGCAATCCAATTCACGCTTATGGCATTCAGACTCTCGGACGAACATCGGGCGATCCGGGACGCGGTGCGGGACTTCGGGGACAACGAGATCGCGCCGGTCGCGC
>CAYVQH010000243.1:0-1958 GCA_964454105.1 uncultured Halobacteriales archaeon
CAGACCGAGGAGAGCGAGTCGGCGAACCGGGCGAGCCGGTCGAGCGCACCGTCGGAATCGCTCCGCGATCCCGACGAGCCATCCGAGCGAGACTCGGAGAGGTCGATCTCCGGTACGGAGAGGTCGTCCCAGATCGGCACCGTTCGCGGTCCGAGATCGATGGTGGCGTACATCTCGGCCCACTCGGCGAGCCCGTGGGCCTCGTCGATCACGCAGACGTCGCGCGTCCGGAACAGCTCCGAGCCGGCGGTCTGCATGAAGTACGCGAGCGTCATCGCCGCGATTTGCCGGTTGGCGGCGATCGCCCGGTCGGAGAAGTACGGACAGCGGTGTTTCACCGAGCAGTCGTAGCCCCGATCGCGGACGCAGGGCGCGCGGTTCACGGGCGTGGTCTCCTCGCCGGGGAGGATGCAGCTGTAGTTTCCCTTCCCCCGGATGACCTGGAGGTCGGAGAGCAGGGGATCGCTCGCCACGTCCTCGAGTTGGGAGACCTGTGGCGTGGTGTAGTAGGCGCCGGTGGCCTGTTTGGGCTCGGCCTCCTCGACGGTGCGGGCACAGCCACAGATCGCGCGCGCCAGGAGGGACTTGCCGCTGCCGGTCGGCGCGCGCACGAGCACCACGTCGTTTCCGGCCTCGAACGCCCGGCGAACGTCCCGGAGGGCCGCGCGCTGGTTGCCGCGATAGGAGGGCGCGGGGAACTCCCGTTCGATGCGGGCGGGGTTCACCCTCGATCGATCGCCCGCAGGCGTCGTAAAGCCGACGATGTGCGTCCCGGGATCACGCGCCGATGCCGAGGACGGATACCGTAACGACGGTGATCGCGGCGAGGATGAGAACGGTCGCACCACCGACGAGGATCCACGCCACCGCCGCGCGTCCCCAGTTCCTCAGCGACCAGCGCGACGTCGGTTCGTAGTACTCGGGTTCGGCGTCCTCCGTAGCCATGTTCGAGGAGAGCGCGGTATCGGAGCATATGCCTTGTGTCCGTATCGCCAGCCCGATGGCGTGGCTCGTGAACGGCTACTCGTCGCCGAGCGCCTCGACGTCGCTCGCGTCGGGGTAGTCGGGCAGGCGTTCGATGCAGTCGTAACAGAGGAAGTGCTCGGTGTCGTCCTCGAACTCGAGGGTCATTCCGCCCGAGGGCTGCCCGGAGAACGACCACAGGTCGGCGATCCCGCCCGCGATGCGGACGTTCTTTCCACAGCCGTCGCACCGTTCCGAGGCCATGTCCGAGACGTCTACGGCGGAACCTAAACGCCTGTCGCGTCGGTCCCGAACCGTCCCGCTCCGCCACACGCGGCGATCTAGTCGGTTTCTGTCGCGGCACTAGAGTGAAAGACGGCCTCGGGGGCTGCGATCGCCACTGTCCGTCTTTCAACGTGATTAATCGGGTAGGTGACGACTTTACTGTATGAATCGTCTATACCAGTATTATTTCCTCATATCCCATTAATGTATGGTCATTCACCCAGTTATAGATGAGAGATATGAAAGGATACCCGATAAGTTTTTATTCAACCCTTCAAAATAGAAGGGAGAACGGAGGAACGCTACCCCCATGAACGATTCCATCCCACGCGGCAAGACGCTCGATCGGCGGAGCCTTCTGAAGTACGTCGGTACCGGTGCCGCCGTCAGCCTGGCCGGCTGTGCCGGCGGCGGCACCGGCGAGGACGAACCGAACGACAGCGGCGGCGGCGGTGGCGGCGGGGGCCAAGAGCTCTACTTCGCCCAGGTGAAGGGTGCGCTCGACTTCGACCCCATCGTCCTCAACGACGTTCCATCCGCGCAGATCGCCGGCCAGATGTTCGAGGGACTCTACACCTACAACGAGGACGCGACCGGGATCGAGCCCGTACTCGCCGCGATGGACGAACCCGAGATCGAGAACGACGGCCAGCGCTACACCGTCGAGATCGACGAGAACGCGACGTTCCACAACGGCGACCCCGTGACCG
>CAYVQH010000244.1:0-1942 GCA_964454105.1 uncultured Halobacteriales archaeon
CATTCGGCGATGAGACTGGTGAGCCTCGGATTGGTCTTACTCATAGTTCCTCCTGATTGTAGTGGTAGTGCGGAAAAGTCAACGTGGAGTGCAGGGAGCAGGATTTGAACCTGCGGACTCCTACGAGACAGCGCCCTGAACGCTGCGCCGTTGGCCAGACTTGGCTATCCCTGCGCGCAGTCTCCTCTACTTTCTGCCCCGTAAAACCGCTTTCGGTTACCCACCGCTGGCCGTGGCGGGCGCTCTCCGCGGAAGCGAACGCCGGGGGGTGGGTGATGGGACACATGGCGATACTATAGTGCGACTGCTTCTTCGAGTTCGCGTGCGCGGTCGCCGATCGAGGCGGCCGCCCGGTCGACCAGTTCGTCGACCGTCATCGAACCGTCCGTCTCGACGTGGAAGACGAACGCGCCGGGGACGTCCTCGACGCGCAGTTCCTTGCCGGGATACCGCTCGGTCAGGTCGTGGTCGAACTCGCTGGTCGGGA
This sequence comes from uncultured Halobacteriales archaeon, assembly GCA_964454105.1. Lineage (GTDB taxonomy): Archaea > Halobacteriota > Halobacteria > Halobacteriales > Halalkalicoccaceae > Halalkalicoccus. Next base: position 488 of record CAYVQH010000244.1, read on the forward strand.
TCAGTTCGCCGTCCTCGGTCTTGATGACGCCGCGGGTGATGTTCGCCTCCTCGTCGGCGAACTCCTCGGCGTCGCCCTCGACGATCACGCGCTGGAGGTGTCGGTAGCCGACCGAGACGCCGCCCTGGTGTTTGGCGTGCTCGCGGCCCACGTCCAGCACCGCATCGGCCTCGATCTCGAGGCGCTGGCCCTCCTTGAGTTCGATGATCGGGACGTTCTGCTCCGCGGGGCCGACCTGCCCGTCCGAACTGACGAGGTCGCCCGAGTAGGCGGTCGCGGGCCCCTCGACGTCGAGCGCGAGGGTCACCTCCTCGCCGAGTTCGTAGTCCTCGGGCGTCGACAGCGGGACGAGCCCGAGCCGGAGCGCGAGCTGCTCGTTGAACATCACCGAGGAGTTCTCGATGAAGCGCACGGTGTCGATCGCCAAGGTGGGAACGTCAGCGATCATCGCCCGGCGGATGCCGTTTGCGAACGCTGGCGTCGCTCCGCAAACGAGAAACCGTGCCGCGCGGTCGTCGTGTTCGATGATCTCGACGTCGAAATCGTCCTCCATGCTAGAACCCGCTGTTCTTCGGCGCACGACAGCCGTCGTGCGGGATCGGCGTGACGTCCTCGATCCGTCCGATCTCGAGGCCCGCGCGTGCGAGCGCACGAATCGTCGCCTGTGCACCGGGACCGGGGTTCTGCTGGCGGTTGCCACCCGGTCCGCGAACGCGGACGTGGACGCCCTCGATGCCGGCGTCGAGGACCTCCTGGGCGACGGTCTCGGCCATCTGCATCGCCGCGTACGGCGAGGCCTCGTCGCGGTTCTGTTTCACGACCGTGCCGCCCGACGATTTGGCGATCGTCTCGGCGCCGGTCTGGTCGGTGATCGTGATGACCGTGTTGTTGAACGACGCGTGGACGTGTGCGACGCCCCACTTGCTGTCTCCTGATTCGCTCATTATTGTTCCTCCGCGCGTTCGGGATGTAGCTCATCGGCCAGCGGACTGTTCTCGTCGAACTCCACCGAGTCCTCCTCGGCGACGGCCACCTTATACGAGGGGACCGTTACCCGCTGGCCGTCGATCGTGACGTGGCCGTGGGAGATGAACTGACGGGCCTGCTTGGGCGTGTTGCCCAGCCCCTTCCGGTAGGCCACCGTCTGGAGGCGACGTTCGAGCAGGTCGGTGACCTCGAGCGACAGGACGTCGTCGAGACCCTCCTCGTTGCCGAGGATACCGATGCGCTGGAGCCGCGAGAGGAACTCGCCGCCCTCCTCGGCGGCGCTCTCGGGGTCGCCCTGTGTCTCGCCCAGCAGCTCACGGGCCTCCTGGCGGAACGAACGCAGTTCGGACTGCGCGCGCCAGAGCTCCTCCTTGTTCTTCAGGCCGTAACGTCCCACGAGCGAGTGCTCGCTCGCGATGCGCTCGCCCTGGAAGGGGTGGTTCGGCGTCTCGTAGAACTTGGTGTTGC
>CAYVQH010000245.1:0-1920 GCA_964454105.1 uncultured Halobacteriales archaeon
GGTTCCCCGGCTCCACGACCGGGGCCCGCGACACCGACCGTCTGATCGGGGATCGCGGGAGTTATGGCCCACATCGGCCTTCGTCCAGTCGATGAGCCAGTTCTCCTCGGACATCCAGGTGCGCTTTCGGGACATCGATGCGATGGGTCACGTGAACAACGCGGTCTATGCGACCTACGTCGAGCAAGCCCGAACCGAGTACTTCGATCAGGTCCTCGAGGAGGGACTCGACGCCGTTTCAACCGTCCTCGCCAGCCTCGAACTCTCCTACGAGCGCCCGATTCTCCTCGACCAGTCGGTGTCGGTCGAGATCGACGTCTCCGAGATGGGGCGATCGAGCCTCCCGATGGGATACGAGATCCTGGCCGACGGCGAGCGGGCGGCGACCGCCGAATCTGTCCAGGTCTTCCTCGATCCCGAGACCGAACGGCCCCACCCGATCCCCGAGCGTTTTCGGGATCGGATCGCCGAGTTTGAGGGGTTATAGCACCCGGCCGGCCGTCAGCCGGACGAGCCCCAGCGCTCCCTCCTCGTGGACGGTGCGTTCACACCGTCGCTCGACCGCCGCGTGAGCCGTCTCGACCCGCCGATCGAGCAGTTCGGTCGGATCGTCGAGCCGCCCCCTTCCGGGCGTCGAAACGAACACGAACGCCCGGAAGGGGAGGTTGACCAGCGGGCCGTACGTGCGACGACTCCGGGCGGCGTTCAACAGCGCGATGTTCCCGGTAGGACCGACGAACTCACACCACTCCTCGACCACTCCCTCCGGATCCGGGAACATCCCGACGACGAACGTGGCGACGACCGCATCCGCCTCCGTCTTCCGGAGGGGTGGCCGAGTCGCGTCGGCACGCACCAGGTGGACGTTCTCCCAGCCCTCCCGCCGAACGTGCTCGGCGGCCCGCGAAAGCACGCCCGCCGAGACGTCCACCCCGACGACCGTTCCCTCGGGGCCGACCTGGCCTCTGAGATACGCGAGGTTCGCTCCCGTCCCACAGCCCATCTCGACGACGGTGTCACCGAGGTCGAGATCGAGCGCCCGCGCGGTTCTCGCGCGCAGTCCGGCGATCCCCGGAATCCGCCGGGAGATCGGGTCGTAGAGGCCGGTCCATCGCGTGTAGAACTCGGCGCCACTCATCGCAACAACGGCTTGATCGATTCGGCGGCGGCCGGCGCGTCGGCGGCCAGCACGTAGATGACGGGTTCGATCCCGAACCCGCCCGTCTGGGCGAGCACGCTTGCCTCGGGTTCGGAGTCGAGCGCCTCGGCGATCGCCTCCTCCAGATTGCCCTCGCCCTCGAATTCGACGACGGCGTAGCCCGCCTCGGAGAGCAGCGCCGACAGCGAGGGATCGTAGCGGACGTTCAGTGCCGCCCGTGCATCGCTACCGTGTTCGCGTGCGGTCAACAGGACGTTCGCGACGTGCTCCGAGACCCCGAACTCCGGATCGCTGGGCACCGTTGCCCGCCCCTTCACGTCGAAGATCCGCCCCGGGACGCCGGCGACGTCGTCGATGGTTCGTGCGTCGGGGGTACATTCGACGAGGTTCGATCCGACGTTCGGGATCAGCCCCGCGAAGCCGCTCGTGTTCTCCAGGGTGCGAAGCCCCCGGCGGACCGACGAGAGCACCCGTTCGGTGGTTCTGAGGTCGCTTTCGGGGTCGTGGATCCGGAACTCGCCGTCGTACTCCGCGAGCTCGGGCATCGCCTCCTCGTGGAGCTCCGCGAGGAGGTCGCCGCGGGTCTCGAGGCGACGGATCAGCACCTCGGTCTCGACGAGCGCCTGCACCCGACTCATGTCGCCCGTCGACAGGCCCTCGCCGACGTGGGCGACCAGTTCCGCCACGCGCTCGTCCTCCAGGAACGCCTCGCGGCGGGCGACCTCGCCGTGGGCGTACTTCGAGACGGCGCTCTGGCTGAT
>CAYVQH010000246.1:0-1902 GCA_964454105.1 uncultured Halobacteriales archaeon
ATCGTCCTGACCGGGAACGTCGCCCTCGAATCGATGGGCTTCGAGACGTTCGGCTTCGGGGGCGGACGCGAGGATGCCTTTATGCCCGACGAGTCCGTCGACTGGGGACCGGAAGACGAGATGGAGGTGACCTCCCCCGAGCGCTTCGACGAGGAGGGCAATCTCGTGGACCCGCTCGCGAACTCCGTGATGGGGCTGATCTACGTCAACCCGGAGGGCCCGCACGGCGAACCGGACCTCGAAGGCTCGGCGCACAACATCCGCCAGACGTTCTCCAAGATGGCGATGAACGACGAGGAGACCGTCGCACTTATCGCCGGCGGCCACACCTTCGGGAAGGTCCACGGCGCCGGCGACCCCGAACATCTCGGTCCCGAACCCGAAGCCGCTAGCCTCGAAGAGCAGGGCCTCGGCTGGACGAGCGATTACGAGTCCGGCCGCGGGCAAGACACGATCACCGGCGGCATCGAGGGACCGTGGAACAGCGCACCCACCAAGTGGGACATGGGCTACATCAGCAACCTACTCGACCACGAGTGGGAAGCGCACACGGGCCCCGGCGGCGCCTGGCAGTGGCGGCCAGAGGGCGAGGAGCTGGAGGGCACGGTGCCGGACGCCCACGACCAGTCGAAGAAGGTCGACCCCATGATGCTCACGACCGACGTCGCACTGAAACACGACGACGATTACCGCGAAGTCCTCGAACGGTTCCAGGAGGACCCCGAGCTGTTCCAGGAGGCGTTCGCGAAGGCCTGGTACAAGCTGATCCACCGCGACATGGGCCCGCCGATCCGGATGGTCGGCGAGGAAGTGCCCGACGAGGAGATGCTGTGGCAGGACCCGATCCCCGACGCCGACTACGAGATCGTCGGCGAGGCGGAGATCGAGACGCTCGCGGAGGCGATCCGCGACGCCGACCTCTCGGTCCCGCAACTCGTCAGAACCGCGTGGGCGGCGGCGTCGACGTACCGCGACAGCGACAAGCGCGGCGGCGCGAACGGAGCTCGGATCCGACTCCGGCCGCAACGCGACTGGAAGGTCAACAACCCCGAGGAGCTGTCGACCGTGCTCGACACCCTCGAAGAGATCCGCGAGGACTTCAACGAGTCGCAGGACGATGGAACGAAGGTCTCGCTCGCCGACCTCGTCGTCCTCGGCGGCAACGTCGCCGTCGAGGAGGCGGCGGCGGCAGCCGGTCACGACGTGGACGTTCCGTTCGAGCCGGGTCGAACGGACGCCTCACAGGAACAGACCGACGTCGAATCCTTCGAGGCGCTCAAGCCGAAGGCCGACGGCTTCCGGAACTACCGCTCGGAGGAGGCCACCGAACCGGCCGAGGAGCTGCTGGTCGATAGATCGGAGCTCCTCAACCTGACCGCACCCGAGATGACGGTGCTGGTCGGCGGGATGCGTGCGCTGGATGCGAACTACGACGGTTCCGATCTCGGCGTCTTTACCGACCGACCGGGGACGCTAACCAACGACTTCTTCGCGACCCTGCTCGGCATGGACGCGGAGTGGGAATCGGCCTCGGAGGACGACTACCGCTTCGAGGCGTACGACCGCGACACCGGCGAGCTCGTCCGAGAGGGGACCCGCGTAGATCTCGTCTTCGGTTCGAACGCCCGACTCCGGGCCATCGCGGAGGTCTACGGCGCCGACGACGCCGAGGAGCAGTTCGTGCACGACTTCGTGGACGCGTGGAACAAGGTGATGCAGCTCGACCGCTTCGACCTCGAGTAGCAACGCGATCGTTGCTGCCGAGAAGTTCGTTTTAGAAGTCCCCTGACGTCGGCCGTCGATTGCGAAGCGTCATGGAGGACGACGGGCGCGACGGGATTTGAACCCGCGGCATCTTGGTCCGGAACCAAGTACTCTGTCCACTGAGCTACGCGCCCTCAC
>CAYVQH010000247.1:0-1852 GCA_964454105.1 uncultured Halobacteriales archaeon
GAGAACTGCAACAACTGCACCGTCCCGCAGGCCGCGGGCGCTCGTGGGGTCTGTCGGACCCCGGCCGTGCTCGCCGAGCGAGGCCGGCTGGCCCGTGAGGGGGCCTACGAGCGCTGATTCGATGGTCGAACTCGCGCTCGCCGTCGCCGTCGCGTTGCTCGTCTGTGGCGTGATCGGAAGCGTCGTCCCGCTGGTCCCCGGCGCGCTCCTCTCGCTCGCGGGAATCTACGGCTACTGGTGGGCCAGCGGATTTTCGGAACCCGGGCCGTTCTTTCTGGCGGCGGCGACCGTCCTCGGCCTCTCGGCGCTCGCGCTCGATTACCTCGCTGGCGCGATCTCGGCGAGGGCGGGCGGTGCGGGCTGGCGGACGACCGCCGTCGCCGCCGTCGTCGGCCTCGCGCTGCTGGTGACGACGGGCCCCATTGGAATGCTGGTCGGCGTCGCGGGCGCGGTGTTCGTCATGGAGTTCGAGCGATCGGGCGACCTCGAAGCGAGCGTGCGCAACGCCCTCTACACCGCGCTCGGCACCCTCGCCTCCGAGGCGATCCAGGTGCTGCTTACGGGTGCACTGCTCGTCGGATTCCTGCTGGTAGTGTGGTGATCACTCCAGTCGGCTCCCGTCGCGCGGGCAGTACGCGAACTCCTCGCTCGTCGTCTCGAAGCCACAGTCGGGACGCCTTTCGCCGCGACCGTGCAGGAAACGGGAACGGGACGAACGGGATCAGCAGGAAAACAGGAGGCTATCGAGATACTGCCGGGCGAGGACGCCGACGAGTGCGCCGAGCCAGGGGATGTCCGTCCCATGGTGTCCCCGGCGACGAGGACGTGTCGTGAACCCGTAGCTATAGGCCCTCCGAGCGCCTACCGGTCGGAAATGGCCTCGTTCGGCTCTCGATTGATCGGGCTCCTGCCACACTATCTGGCGATGATCGCGATGGTGTTCGGCGTCCTGCTGGTGATCCAGGAGCTCTACGGCGGCCTCGGTTTCTGGGCCTCGTTCGCGATCGCGCTCGCGGTCGCGGCGATCTACCCCACTCTCGTCAGACGGCTCGGAGTCGCTCCGGACGCCTGGGACCGATGAACGTCCCATGCGATCGCGTCCTACCTCATGCCCGCGAACCGATCGATGGCTTCGACGCCGAGTGAGGAACCCGGCGGATGCCTGAAGTGGCTCTCGTCCCTAGGGAGGGTATGGAGACGACGGTCCTCGTGATCGGCGGTGGGGCGACCGGCACGGGCACGGCACGCGACCTGGCGATGCGGGGCGTGGACGTCACCCTCGTCGAGCGCGGCGGCTTCGCGAGCGGGACCAGCGGGCGCTCGCACGGCCTGCTTCACAGCGGTGCGCGCTACGTCCCCGGCGATCCGGAGGGGGCCGGAGAGTGCATCGCCGAGAACCGCGTGCTCAAGCGGATCGCGCCACACTGCATCGGCGACACAGGCGGGCTGTTCGTACGGACCGCCGAGGACGACCCCGAGTTCTTCGAGGAGAAACGCGCGGCCTGCACGGAGCTGGGGATCGAGACCGAGGAACTCTCGGCCGAGGAGGCGCGTGAGGAGGTTCCGGATCTCGCGAAGGGCGTCGAACGTGCGCTACGCGTGCCCGACGCCGTGATCCACCCCACTCGGCTGACCGTCGCCAACGCCGCCGACGCACGCGAACACGGGGCGACCCTGCTGCCGGAAACCGAGGTGACGGATCTCCTCGTCGAGGACGGGGCCGTCCGGGGCGCGGTCGTCGACGACGGCGCGGGCGAACACGAGATCCGCGCGGAGCACGTCGTGAACGCGGCGGGTGCGTGGGCCGGGAAGCTCGCGGCGATGGCGGGCGTCGGGATGGAGATGGCGCCCT
>CAYVQH010000248.1:0-1795 GCA_964454105.1 uncultured Halobacteriales archaeon
GGACGATGTTCTCGTTCTCGTCGCCCGAGAGCACCGCGTTCCAGGCGTGCTGGCGTTCGGGGAGCGCGGTCGGGTCGTCGGTTCCGGAGGGGATCTCGGCTCGCTCATCCCCGGCGAGGTCCAGACAGGCCGAGAGCGCGCTCGCGCCGCCGACGGCGACCAGCGCCTTGAGGTACTCGCGCCGCGGGAGGGCGTCGCGATCGGGGAGCGTCATCGCCCGTCCTACGGACCAGGCGAGGAAATACCTGTCCGACTCCGACGGGCGCAGGAAACGGTCGCCGACATGTCGGTCATAACGAGATAATTGCCGGTATCGGCGTAGAGGACGCCGATTCGGCGTCCCGAAAGCGGGAACTGGCAACATTTATACTTATTAGTTCCCAGATGTATGGTATGCAGGCACGAACCACACGACGGCGGATCCTGCGGGGGGGAGCGATGGTTGGCGGCATCGCGCTCGTCGGCGGTCTCGGCGGCGGATCGGTCGCGGCCCACGACGAGGGCGGATCGACGGATCGGTACGAGATCTGGGCGCTCGATCAGGGTACCGACACCGGCTACGTCTACGGGCCGACCGACGAGGAGCACGGATTCGAACGCCTCGCGGAGATCGACTTCCACGCGATCGAGGGGATCACGCCCGGCGACGAGGGCGCGATCACCCCCCACATGATCGCGTTCAGCTCAGACTTCGAGTACGCGGCGGTCGCGTGTACCACTGCCGGCCAGACGGTCGTGTTCCGCACCGAGGACCGCGAGGCCGTCGCAACTTGTCCCACGGGTCCGGGCAGCCACTTCGCGGCCTTCACGCCGGATGACGAGCACCTCCAAGTCGACGTGATCGGCGAGGGAGCGATCGCACGGATCGATGCCGATTTGGAGAACGAGACGTTCGGGATCACCGACCGGATCGTCCTCGACGACGATCCGGTGTTCGCCGAGCACGATACCGGGTTCGAGCCCGACGAGGACGACGTCCGCGGCCGGCCGATCTGCCACGACTACACCGGAACCGGCTACTCCTATCACACCCTCGGCCCGTCGATCGATCACGCCGGCGTCGTGATCGTCGATTGGGACGCCTTCGAGGTCGCGGAGGTCATCGCTCCCGCACAGGTGCGTGCGAACTGCGGGACGATCGCCCACCCGACCGAGGACGAGTTCTACCTCACCGCGGGCGCACCCTCGAACCACGAGCCCACTGGCGGTGTCGGCGAGTGGTACGTCCTCGACACGAACGAGCACCGCCCGATCGATCACGAGACGGGCGAGGTCGTCAGCGGCGAGTACACCCACGAGGACGTCTCGCGCGACTCGTACGGCTACGACGCCCACGGATTCTGGTTCGTCGACGAGGACGAGCTCTGGATCGTCAACCGCGAGACCAGCAACGGCGCGATCATCGATCCCCGGACGAACGAGGTCGTCGAGCGGATCGACACCGCGGAGGCGCCGGACATCCTCTGGGGCTCGCCCGATGGGAAGTACCTGTTCGCGTCGCTTCGAGGCCCCAACCCGCTCTCGGGTGATCCCCACGCCTCGACCGGCGAGACGCCCGGCTTCTCGGTCCGGGACGTCGAGAGTCGCGAGATCGTCGACGTGATCCAGCCCGACGAGGGCAACCCCGATAGCGACTTCCACGCGATCGGCGTCCGCATCATCGAGGGCGACGAGGACGCCGGCTTCGGGTAATTCGAACGGCGCGGCGAGGGCTTAAACCCCCAGCGCCCGTACTAGTGGCGTGCGTACCTCAAGTCCCCGCCCGAGCACTCCCGTCAGGGAGCGATGACCGCGC
>CAYVQH010000249.1:0-1767 GCA_964454105.1 uncultured Halobacteriales archaeon
ACGCTGCACAACCTGCCCGTTCTCGCGGTCTTTCTCGCCTATCCGATCCACTTCGCCAACCTCCAGTGGGTGTGGGTCGGGGTGCTTAGCCACTACCTGCTGGACGTGTTCGGTAGCAAACGCGGGATCGCGCTGTTCTACCCTCTCTGGTCCCGTGAGTTCGGCTTCCCCTTCGGGGTGCCGGTACACAGTCGGTGGTCCTCGGCGGTGATGATCGCCGTGACCGCCCTCGAGTTGGTGCTCGCCGCGGCGGTGGTCCACTGGCTACCGCCGACGATGGCCGAAAGCGCGCTGGCGTTGCTCGGCGTTCGGTAGGTTCGATCAGTCCGTCCGGTTTTCCCCTCAGTACACCGCGCTCCCGTCGAACCGGCCCTCGTAGGCGGGGTGGCGTGGATGGGTCGGTTCCATCCCCGAGAGGGCCACCCGATCGATCTTCTTCCAGGAATTCTCCCAGAGGAGATGGGCGAACTCCGTCCGGCAGCGCAGTTCGTGGACCCGTCCCGAGCGATGAACCACCCGCCGGGGCGCGCCTGACCGGAGGAGTTCGTAGAGGTCGGCCGGGCCCTCGACGTCGGCCTCGAACTCCGTCCAGACCTCGCCGACGGTCGGGGTGAGGTGGGCGTACGACGACCCGAAGGGCGAGAGACCGGTTTCGCGGGCGATCCCCCGTGCGCGGCGGTTGTGCTTCGGGAGGTGTTTCGGGTTGTAGATCTCGATCCCGTCGAAGAGGTCGGAATACCGATTGAGGTCGATGACGTCGACGCCGACGGTCAGGAACTCGGGATGAGGCGCGAGGACGACCGCGTCCTGGTCGACGAGTTCCGAGAGCGTCCGGCCGAAGGTGAGGAAGTCGGGGATCGGCGCGTTGAGGTCGAGCGCGAGGACGTGCTTGCGGTTCCAGACGCTCCCGGTGAAGGGCTCCCGGGCGGGAACCACGAGCAGGTCGTCGTCGCTGAAACGCGCCGCGCGATCGCGGATCTCGGGTAGGCGAGTGAAATGCGGAGCGTAGACGAGTACGTCGATCCCCCGGTCCTTCGCTCGTCGGGCGACCTGCTCGTCGAGGATCTTCACGTGCGGGTCGACTCTGGTCGGCATCTCGAGGGACTTTTCGTGTGTGCGATTTGCGCCTTGTGGTTTCCGCCCCGTCCGATGTATATTCCATATATTTACCTCAAGTATTTTATACCCGTCGCTCCTGTTCAGGGGTGATGATCGGCTGGGAATGCGCGATCGGCCACTGTGGAGCGGAGTTCGGCTCCCCGGAGGAGGCGATCGCTCATCAGGAAACGGAACACGCGGGCCACGAGTGTCGGGTGTGTGGGACGACGGTCCCCGACGGCTATCCCGCGATCAGCCACGCCTTCGGCGAGCACACTCGTGCGGAGTACGTCCGCGCGTACGACGCCGATCCACGAGCGATCCGCCTCCGGGAGCAGGTGCTCAAGAGGGTCGAATCGGCGCTCGACGAGTCGCCTGCGGCCGACGAATCCTAATAGGAGGAACGCTCGTCCCTCGTGGTCTGCTCACGACGGCGAAGCCGCCGTCTGCTCACGGGCCGTCGACCTGTCTGGTTCACGAAACGTCGTTTCGCGCCATTCGTACGGTTCGAGGAGCGCTAGCGCTCCTCGCTATCCAGCACTCGGATCTGATCGCCGCGCACCGTCACCGGGATGGGGACGGTCGCCTCGTACAGTTCGACGGTGACCTGGTCCTTGCCCTCGTCGATGCGCTGGACCTGTGCCTTCTCGCCCTTGAACGGGCCGGCGA
>CAYVQH010000250.1:0-1756 GCA_964454105.1 uncultured Halobacteriales archaeon
TGGTCGACGACATCAGCGCCGATCAGGTCGAGAAGTGGCTCGACGACCGCGTGGTGCAGGACGTCGAACGGACCGCCGAGGAGGCCGCCGCCTTCAGCGTCCAGTGTCGTCTCTCACACATCCCGCTCAACGTCATCAAGGAGGACACCTGGGGGCCGCTCCGTGTCGTCGGCCGGGCCGCCTTCGACACCGAGCGCACCGCGGCCGTCATCGAGAACCCCGATCAACGCCGGGAACTGCTCGCGCGGATCGGCCCCGTCTTCGCGGCGACGCCCGGGTTCTACACCTTCCTCGACGAGGAGGAGACCTCGACGGAGTTCCCGAACGTGGACTCGATCCAGTTCGAACAGCGCATCTACCCCGACGGCGCGAGCCAGCAGGCGCTGATGGACGGGCTGATGGCGATCGCAACGGCGATCAAGTACATCCAGAACACCGTCGCGGCGATCCGACGCCACGAGAGCGACGGCGCGTGATCAGTCGTCGGCGGCCGCCGACCCCGACTTCGATCCCGAGCCGTTGACGGTGTGGTTCGCCCGCTCGTCGGCCGCGATGCTCGGGGGGTACTTCCCGCGGTCGAGCTTCAGGTCCGACTGCGGGCGGGCCATGCAGGTCAGTGCGAATTCCTCGGCCTCCTCCTCGGTGAGCCCGCGTGCGGCGGGCTGGGTCACCTCGCCCTCGACGATCTCGGCGGTACACGCCAGACACATCCCCACTCGACAGGAGTACTCCTGGGCGATCCCCTCCTCGATGCACCGCGAGAGGACGGTCCGTTTGTCCGAGACCTCGATGCTCTCGCCGGTGCCGACGAACTCGACGGTGTAGGTAGTCATAGCCACCTCTACAGTCAACTCGTGCAAAACGCTTTATTTCCCGTCGTGTCGGGGACAGAACGACCGAATCCGACCTAAAGCGTTTTCCCGGTTGCGGAGGGAGAGGAGGACATGACTACACGCGAGGCTGACGTCGCCGTCGTGGGGGCCGGCACCGCCGGCTGTTATGCCGCCGCGACGATCGCGAACGCGGGCTACGAAGTCCTCGTCCTCGAACGAAAAACGAGAGAGGAGGCGGGCCACATCGCCTGCGGGGACGCACTGAAGGGTGCCGGCGAGTTCCCCGACGCGATTCCCCGCTCGAAACTCGATCGGTCGATGACCAACACCGACGTCGACCACGGCCGGTTCGAACTGCCCGAACACGACACCGTCCTCGAGATCCCGGTGCCGGGCGAGCTCGCGGTGATCGATCGCTTCGAGTACGGCAAGGCGATCATCGAGGGTGCCGACGACGCCGGCGCGGAGTTCTGCTACGACACGGTGGTCCAGGACGTGGTGCAGGACCGGGCGGACGGAAACCGAGTGACGGGCGTGAAAGCCCGCCGGAACGGCGAGTCGGTGACCGTCAACGCCGAGATCACCATCGACGGCGCTGGTGCGCTCTCGATCCTGCAGGACAAGGCCGACCTCGACGAGGCGACCTTCGACACCAACGTGAACTACTCGCAGTTCTGCTCGGCCTACCGGGAGATCGTTCACGTCGAGGAGGAGGTCGACTGGAAGGACGCCCTCGTCTTCAAACCCACCAAGCGTGCGGCGGGCTACCTCTGGTACTTCCCCCGGACGGGAACGGAGATCAACGCCGGGTTGGGATTCCAGATGAACGAGGAACCGATGGAGTTGGTCGACGACCTCAAACGCGACCTGCGCGATCGCCCGGAGTTCGAGGGCGCGACCGTCGAGGACAAACTCGGCGCCGC
>CAYVQH010000251.1:0-1741 GCA_964454105.1 uncultured Halobacteriales archaeon
CGAACGGATCAAGTACGCCATCGCCGCGGCCGCCGTGCTCCTCGTTCTCCTCGTGATCGTCGTCGCGCTCTGACCCTCGCCGCGCTCCGATCCTCAATCGCTTCCGGGGGCTGCATCCGGCCGGTACTCCCGGCTGATCGCCTTCCACTCGCCGCTCGCGAAGCGGTAGTAGTTCACGGCGGCGGGGACCACCATCTCCGCGACGATCGCGATCACCAGCCCGGCGAGACCCAACGGCGTCACCGCGCCGGCGTACGCGAGCGGGATGGCGAAGACGTACATTCCCAACAGTTGGCCGTAGAACGGCCACCGGGTGTCCCCGCTGGCGCGAAGCGGGCCGGTCGCCGCGCGCGAGAGCCCGCGGAAGACGATGCCGACGCAGGCGGCGTACATCAGCGTCACCGCGATCGGCACCGCCGGATCGGCGGGGTCGCCGATGAACGCGATCGCGATCGGTTCGGCGAGGACGAAGACGATCGCACCCGAGACGAAGTAGACCGCGACCGCGAAGCGGATGATCTCGCGGCCGTAGGCCTCCGCGGTGTGCTCGTCGTCGGTCCCGAGCTCCTGGCCGACGAGGCTCGAGGAGGCAAGCCCGAACCCCCAGCCGGGCGTGTTCATCAGCCCGCGGACGCGCTGGGTGACGACGAACGCCGCGACCACCGCCGTCCCGAAGACGTCGACGATCGCGAGCAGCGGGAACTCGCCGACCCGCCAGGCGAGGTTCGTGCCGACCAACGGCGCGCCGATCCGCACCAGGTGGCGCAGCGTCTCGACGTCGGCGTACGTTCCCACGGGATCGATCGTCACGGGGAAGGCGCCGACCCCGGGAACGCGCCCCGCCGTCAGCCCGAGCGCGAACGCCGACGCGACGGCGACGTTGCCGAGGACGGTGCCGATCGCCGCGCCGACGACCCCCATCCCGAGCCCGAAGATCAACACCGCGTTGAGCGCGACGTTCACGGTCGCCCCGCCCGCGCGCAGCACCATCGGCGTCCAGGCGTCGTCCGCGCCGACGAGCGTCCGGCTCCCGATCAGGTTCAGCCCCGCGAACGGCACGCCGAGGCCGACGACCTTGAGGTACGCGGCGCCGAGCGCGATCGCCTCGGGATCGCTGCTGATCAGTCCGATCAGCTCGGCGGGGTAGGTCCAGAACGCCGCGGCGAGCGGTAGCGTGATCGCGAGCACGAGCACGACGCTCGAGCGAACCGCCTGTGCGAGCTCGTCGTGGGCGTCGGCGCCGTAGCGCTGTGAGACCAGCGAGATCGTCCCGCCGGCGACCCCGCCCCCGAGCGCGAACGCGAGCCCCCAGAAGGGCGAGGCGAAGCCGACGCCCGCGATCGCGGTCGAGCCGACGGCGATCCCCACCATCGCCACGTCGACGGCGTTCTTCGACATGCGCGCCAGCCCCGTGACGATGCGCGGCCAGGCCAGATCCGTCGTCCGGCGTGCGCGCTCGCGCTGGATGAGGCCGACGCGGGCGAGGGCGAAGCCGATCCAGAGGATCAGCAGCCTGAACGGGTTCGGAACGCGAGACACGAGGTTCTATCGACCCTAACCGACTCAGTCAAAAAGGGCTTCCTCAGGCGGCAGTCGGGGCCGGTTTCAGGGTGTTCAGCACACGCACGCCGGGCGGTATGGCCGCTGCGGTCACCGACGCGAAAACGACGCGCCGGCCGTCGTTCCCGAGACCGGCCTCGACGGCGCCGTAGAACGGCTCGATGCAGTGGAGATCGCCTGC
>CAYVQH010000252.1:0-1735 GCA_964454105.1 uncultured Halobacteriales archaeon
GGGAACTCCCAGTGGGAATCGGGCAGGAAGTAGCCCGCCTTCAGCGCGCTGACGACGATCGCGCCGCCGACCATCGAACCGATGAGTGAGGGGAACTCCGCGGTGAAGAACCACGCCGACAGCCAGTACGGAACCGCGAAGGCAACCCCCGAGAACAGACACAGCGGCGCGACCTCCCAGGCGGGCGCGAGCGAACGCTCGTCGCGGTCGCCGAAGAAGTACACCACCATCCCCACCGCGAACAGCGGCATCGCGAAGCCGACGAGCGTGTGATACGTCGCCGCCCAGGCGGCGACCTGTTGTGAGTACTCGGGAACGGAGTAGCCGCCCTGGGCGATCGCGTCCTCGAAGCCGGTCGAGGCCAGCGGGTCCTGGATCCCGATGATGATCGGCGTCCCGACGGCGCCGTAGGTCACCGCGATGATGTGACCGATGATGGCCGCGACGACCGCGGCGAGCGCCGGGAATCCGAGTCCGAGCAGCAGCGGCGCGACGACCGCGGCGGGCGTCCCGAAGCCCGCCGCTCCCTCGATGAACGTCGCGAGGAAGAATCCCAAGAGAACGATCTGTACGCGGCGATCGTCGCTGATCGTGGCGAATCCCCGGTTGATCCGATCGAACGCGCCGGCCTGCATTAGCGTGTACAGGAGCAAGAGCGCGCCGAAGACGATCCAGAGGATCTCGAGGGCGGTCATCACACCGGTGATCGAGGCCGCCGCGAGCCAGTTCGGTGGCATGTTCCAGGCGAAAAACCCCACGCCCAGTGCGGTGATCCACGCGATCGGCATCGCCCGAGTCGCCGGCCACAGCAGTCCGATGAGCAACACCGCCACCACGAGCAGCGGCAGGGCCGCGAACACGACCTCCATCACCATGCTTGACCACCGCGTCCTTGATATGTCATGATCATTGTAAACAGCTCACGCCTACGTCTCCAACGTTGGGTAATAAATATGATGGTTTATACCGTCGCCGATCGAGGGCAAATATCGTCAGACGGAGCGGCCACGAGCCGTTAGGGGGCGAGCACGGCTTCGACCTTCTCGATCGGATGTGGCGGGTTCTCCGAGCGTCCGTCGCGGTCGCCGATCTGGCTTCGGCAGGACGCGCCGGGTGCGACGACCGTCTCACCGTCGCTGCGGTCGATCTTCTCGAACAGCAGCGACGCGATCGACTTCGAGAGGTCGTAGTGCTCGGCCTCGTAGCCAAAGGAGCCCGCCATCCCACAGCAGCCCGAATCGAGCGGATCGACGTCGTAGCCCGCCCGACGGAGGACGCCCACCGCGTGGTGGTCCTTCGCGGTCGCCTTCTGGTGGCAGTGGCCGTGATAGGTGAGCGATTCGCCGACACCGTGCAATCGATCGGCCTCGCTCAGTCCGTCGATCAACCGGTGAGTATCGAGGTACTCCATGACGCCGTAGGCGTGTTCCGCGACCCGATCGGTCGCCTCGCCGGGGAGGATGTCCCGGTACTCGTCCTGGAACACGACGGCGTCGGAGGGCTCGATCGCGACGATCTCCCACCCGTCGTCGATGTGCTCCGAGAAGACCCCGACGTTCGTTCGGGCGCGCTCCTCCGCGGCGTCGAGCATCCCCGTCGAGTAGGCCGCCCGTCCGCTGGGCGCGCACTCGTCGGGGATCTTCACGTGGACGCCCGCGGCCTCGAGCACCCGGACCGCGGCCTTCCCCGGCTCGGGGTAGCTGTAGTTGGTGAACGTATCGGGGAAGAGCAGCAC
>CAYVQH010000253.1:0-1722 GCA_964454105.1 uncultured Halobacteriales archaeon
CGAAGACGTCGGCCGCCCCAAGTAAGGACCGGGCGGCCTCGACGCCCGCCTCGCTTTTCAGGTCGAGCGTCACCGACTTCTTGTTTCGGTTGTTCGCCATGAAGTACCCCGACTTGCCCTCCGGGCCGACGCCCTGGGAGCGCGCGGGGTCGCCGGCGCCGGGACGTTCGATCTTCACGACCTCGGCGCCCATGTCCGCGAGCAGCGCGCCACAGAAGGGACCCGCGCGGTGGGCGGTCATCTCGACGACCGAGACGCCGGCAAGCGGGCCCTGATTACCAGTCATCTTCATTCGTCCTCGTTGAACTCGTCGACCAGTTCCCGGCGCTCGTCGGTGGCGAACTGCTCCCACCAGAGGTCGGCCTCGAACTCGCGGGCGCTCTCCGTGTCGGACGCCTCCGCGGCGTAGTTGAGCGCGCGCTTGGAGTTCTTCACCGCCTCCCGGCCGGTGTTCTGGATGCCTTCGACGATCCCCTCGACCGTCGCGTCCAGTTCCTCGCGCGCGACGGCATGGTTGACCAGACCGATCCGCTCGGCCTCCTCGGCGTCGATGAAGCCCGCGGTGAAGACGATCTCCTTGGCTTTCGCCTCGCCGACGAGCTCGATCGCCCGCTTGTTCGAGCCTCCAGTGGGGATCTGGCCGATGTTCGCGGTCGGCACGCCGAACTTCGCGCCCTCAACGGCGACGCGCATGTCACAGAACATCGCGAAGATCAGGCCGCCACCCACACAATACCCGTTGATCTTCGCGATCACGGGGGCGTGGCAGTCGAGGGGCTTCTGGTACATCTCGTAGAACAGTTCCTGGCGGTCCTCCTGGTGGGCGTGTTCCTCGGTCGTGCCGGCATACTCGGTTATGTCCGCGCCCGCCGAGAAGGCGTCCTCGCCCTCGCCGGTGATGACAACGGCGTCGATACTCCTGTCGAGTTGGATCTCGTCGAAGGCTCGCGAGAGATCCAGCATCACCGCGTCGTTCAGCGCGTTGTACACCTCGGGGCGGTGGAACTCGATGGTTGCGACGTCCTCGGAGACGTCGACGCTGATGCTCTCGTAAGCCGTGTGGCTTGCCATGGGAGTACACTGCATGCCCCTATCAAAAACCTTGGCAAAGGAAGTTCCCGGTGGATCTCGGAAGGTCCGTCTCGTCCTTTTCGGGCTGAGCAGTGGCGAAACCGCCGCGGGATCCGCAGGACCGCTGGTCCCGCGAAGTTCCGAACACCGCCCGTGTTCGACGACCAGCAGGATCGCCTCGAACGGTTTGACGCACCCGGTTGCCCCGTAACAACACCCTTTAATCCTCCGCCTGGGTGTGTGCGAGTGCATGTCTTACGAGATCGCCACGATCCCCGGCGACGGGATCGGGCCGGAAGTCGTAGAGGCGACGCTGCCGCTGTTCGAGCAAGTAGCGGAACATCACGGCATCGAGATCGAGTTCACACGCTACGATTGGGGGAGCGACCGCTACCTCGAGGAGGGTGCGATGATGCCCGATGACGGCCTCGATCGGATCGAGGGAAGCGACGCGATTTTGTTGGGAGCGGTCGGCCACCCCGACGTGCCCGATCACGTCACGCTTCACGGCCTGTTGCTTCCCATCCGGAAGGGGTTCGACCAGCGGGTCTGCAAGCGCCCATCGATCCTCTTCGACGGGGTCCAGAGCCCGCTTCGTGGCTACGAGGGCGGCGACGTCGACTTCGTCGTCTACCGGGAGAACACCGAGGG
>CAYVQH010000254.1:0-1711 GCA_964454105.1 uncultured Halobacteriales archaeon
GAACTCGGCGGCGAGCCCGCCTTCCCGGTGAACATCTCGATCGACGAGGAGGCCGCCCACGCCACGCCGAGTCGCGACGACGACTCGACGTTCGGCGAGGAGATGATCAACCTCGACATCGGGGTCCACGTCGACGGCTGGCTCGCCGACACCGCGATCACGGTCGACCTCTCGGGCAACGCGGACCTCGTCGAGGCGAGCGCAGAGGCGCTCGACGCCGCCATCGAGACCGTCGCGCCGGGCGTCCACACCGGCGAGGTCGGCGCCGCGATCGAGGAGACGATCGAGGGCTACGGCTACAATCCCGTCGTCAACCTCTCGGGCCACGGGCTGGGCCACTGGGACCAACACACCGACCCGAGCATCCCCAACCGCGCGGTCTCGCAGGGCGTCGAGTTCGAGGCCGGCGACGTCGTCGCGATCGAGCCGTTCGCCACCGACGGCAGCGGGAAGGTCGGCGAGGGAAGCGAGGAGCAGATCTTCGCGCTCGAACGCGAGGGCTCGGTGCGGAACCGCCAGGCGAAACAGGTGCTCGAACAGATCACCGAGGAGTTCCGGACGCTGCCCTTCGCCGCGCGGTGGCTCGACTCCTCGCGCGCGGAGATGGCGCTCCGCCGCCTCAAGACGCAGGGGGTGGTCCACGGCTACCCCGTCCTGAAGGAGGACGAGGGCCGCCTGGTCAGCCAGAAGGAGCACACCGTGATCGTGACCGAGGACGGCTGTGAGGTGACGACGCGCTGAACGGCGATCCCATTTCACGAGCGATACGACCCGCCGTGATTCCGACGAGACCCGCTCGGCGCCATCGATCCGCGCCGTTCGGGAGCCGGTGCCGCCATCGCGTCCGGATGTAACGGTTCGTAACGGATTTATCCGCCGTGAGCGTAGAGTACGCGTGCCGCAGTTCAAAATAGACGACTACAGCGTCGGGATTACGCAGCAGAAGACCTCCCATTACGACCACATCTACTTCACACCCCCCTCCTCCGATAGCGATCCGTTCAAGAACGGCGTGATGTACTTCTTCTCGAACCGCCAGGACGCGGGATACCAGAACCCCGCCAACGGTTGGGTGGTCGCGACGCCGCCGCAGTCGACGTTCGCGGACACCTATCGGATCCTGCAGACCGAGACGCCGGTCTACTTCCACTGGGCTGCCGATCCGACGACGAATCGGCTCTACTGGTCACAGCTCGGGACGTCCGACGAACCGCCGGGCGAGGGACCACGCGATCTCTCTCCCTGAGGACGGTTCACGATCCCGCGCGCTGCTGCTTCGGTCGTCGGAGTGGAGCGCGACGAGCCGACCGTGGACGTCCAGTGACAGCATCCACCGGGGACGCGGCTCGATGTCGTTTCTTACGGGATCGTCTACGCGTTGTTCATCCGCTGGCTCCGACGTTCACCACAGCCGAGACAGCGCGTGACTCGGTAGGGCTCGCGGGAGTAGCGGGCGGTTTCGGGGTTCGTTCCTTCGGTCCGGATCTCGAGCGAGACGGTGTGATCGGTGTCCCGACCGCACGTGGGACAGGGTTCGCTCATGGTCTGGGAGGAGGGCTCTTTGGCGGCCATCAGTTCTGCTCTTGCATCTAAATGAATAAATATTTGTCTATTTTACATAGTCTATAATATGTTTAAGTCGTAGCTTCGGCCGGCACTACCGAGACGGAGCGACCGTGCTTCGCGAGAGCGTCCGGAGCGACCGAACGAA
>CAYVQH010000255.1:0-1668 GCA_964454105.1 uncultured Halobacteriales archaeon
TCGGGTTCGTCGACGGCGTCGTAGTCTCCCGGATCTTGCGGTCCCCGAAGCGCGGGGGGATCGGGAACCTCGGTATCGAGCGTCATACCCGACCGTTCGGTCGACAGCGTGATGTGGATTGCCCCGGCGAGGGACCGGGTTCCCTCACGGAGTGTCCCCGCGATGGCCACTACCGAACCGCGCGATGACCGCTGGCGCGGACGGACGCACTCCGCAGTCCCGCACAGTTATTTCGAACGACACCCAACTGTCACGTATGGGCAGCGAGAGCGGCGGCAGCTACACGCTGACGGAAATCTTCGCCATCAAGTTCGTCCTGGCCGACGTGGTGATCATCGCCGCCTTGCTACTAGCGGGGCCGCTGTGGGCGCTCGGACTCACCGCGCTGTTCGTGGCCAGCACGTTCCTCATCTGGTATCTCACCCGCCGCAGCGAGCGCGCCGACGCCGACCGTGCGGCCGAGCGAGACGCCACCGAAGCCGCGTCCGAACGCGCGGGGGGTGCGAGCGATCCCGTCACGAGGCTGCAGGAGCGGTACGCCGACGGCGAACTCTCCGAAGCGGAGTTCGAGGCGAAACTGGACCGGCTGATCGAGTCCAACGAGCGGGCCGACACCGCCGGAATCGAGACCGAGGAACTCGAACTCGAGCGATCGAACTGATCGGCGTCGCTCGACTGCGGCCATCCCAACACTCAATCGCCGCCCGGCCGTAGTCTCGGCCGATGACCGACTACGAGGCGGCGATCCTCGACGTCGACGGCACGATCGTCCGCGGTGAGGAACTGCTCCCGAACGCTACCGACGGCCTCCGCGACCTCGAGGACGCCGGCGTCGATCGACTCCTGTTCTCGAACAACCCGACGCGGGGCAGCGATCACTACGGGACGAAACTCGAGCCCCACGGGATCGACGTCGATCCGGCGACCGTCCTCACCTCGGCGACGGTCTCGGCGGAGTACCTCGCGACGACCCATCCGGACGCGACGGTCTACCTCGTCGGCAGCGATCGGCTCCGGGCCATCCTCGAGGACGCGACCGTCGGACTGACCGACGATCCCGACGCCGCGGACGTCGTCCTGGGATCGTTCGACGACGAGTTCTCCTTCGGCACGCTCTGGGAGTCGCTGCGGGCCCTCGAGGGCGACGTGCCCTTCTACGGGACCGATCCGGACGCGACGATCCCGATCGACGACGGCGAGATCCCCGGTTCCGGGGCGATCCTCGCCGCGATGGAGGCCGTCGCGGGCCGGGAGCCCGACGCGATCCTCGGGAAACCCTCGTCGATCGCCGCGGCGGCGGCGATGGACCGCCTGAACGCCGCTCCCGACCGAACGCTGGTCGTCGGCGACCGGCTCAACACCGACATCGCGCTGGGAGAGCGAGCCGGCATGACGACGGCGCTCGTGTTGACCGGCGTGACCGACCGGGCCGACGTCGAGTCGGCCGACATCCAGCCCGATCACGTCCTCGAGTCGCTGGCCGACGTCGCGACGCTGCTGTAGCGGCGCGATCGGCGACCGTTCGGTGTGGAATCTCCGGAATGGCCTCGAGTCCACCCTGATCGAGCCCGGAGCGCCGATTCCGAAAATCGCGTGCTCGAGAGACATATTTATGAGTTACAGTCACGAACAGAGCACTATGAAAGAACGAATCAAGCACGTCTTGCT
>CAYVQH010000256.1:0-1659 GCA_964454105.1 uncultured Halobacteriales archaeon
CACCACCACGGCAACCCCGACGACCTCTCGCGCGCGGAGTTCGTCGAGCGGATCGCCGCCCACGACGAGGTGAACGCCGACCTCGACGAGCGTGACGAACGCGTTCAGGCCGTGCTGGGTACGCTCGCCGACGCCGCCGGCGAGGAGTTCGGCGACCTGCGCGACCAGCTTCCCAACGAGTTCGAGGAGCTGTTCGTCCTCGCCGACACCGAGCGCGAGCTCGAGAACTAGAGCGTATCGAGCACGCCGAGCACCCGTTCCTCCGCGCCGCGACCGGGGTCTTGCTCGCTCCCGTCGCGGTCGCTTTCCTCGTGCTCGTCGACCGTGCGGGCCATCGCTTCCTCGACGGGGGTCGATCCCCAACCCAGGTCGGCGAGCTTCGCCGTCGACATGACGTGTGGGTAGTCACGGTAGAGCGGGAAATCGGCCGGAGAGAGCCCGCCCGCCGCGAGTTCGCGCTCGCCAGCGGGGACGCCCTCCACCTCTACGTCGGCCGCGTCCGCGATCGTTTCGAGCAGCTCAGCGAGCGTGAGCAGCCGCCGGTCACCGACGTTGTAGGCCTCGCCCGGCGTCCCCGATTCGCCGACGATCCGCAGCGCGCTCGCGACGTCCTCGACGTACGCGAGGTGCTGGAGGTGTTGGCCGTCGCCGGGGACGACGACCCGGTCGTGGTTCAGCACTCGGTCGATCCAGTAGTCCAGCCGCTCGGTGTAGTCGTGGGGCCCGTAGACGATGCAGGGCCGGACCGCCATCGCCTCGACGCCGCGCTCTGCGGCCTCCCTGATCGCCCGATCGCCCGCGGCCTTCCGCGGGCCATAGGTGTCCATCGAGTCGTCGGTGGCCTGCTCGTCGGTACACGCCGCAAGCGGCGTTTCGTCCTCCCGCTGGGGGACCTCTCGGCGGGCGTAGGCGGCGCCGCTGGAGACGTAGACGTACCGCGCGTCGGCGAAGACCTCCGTGGCCGTACGGATCTGCTCGGGGTGGTAGGCCACACAATCGATCACGAGGTCGGGATCGACCGAGACCGCGGCAGCCTCCAGGGCCGTCTCCTCGTTGCGGTCGCCCTCGACGTGGCTGACGCGGTCGTCGCTGAAGGGGTTCTCGTGGGTGCCCCGGTTGAACAGCGTCACCTCGTAGCCGCCATCGAGCAGTTCCTCGACGGTGTGTCGGCCGATGAAACGGGTTCCGCCGACGACGAGCGCCGTGTCCATGGTTAGAGGTCGGACACCGGGAGGATAGTCCCGGCGGTTTCAGGAGGGGTCCTCGAAGTCGTTGCGGATGAAATAGCGCCCCCGGTTGCCGTACGTGCGGCCACGGCCGTCGCAACGCGTCGTAGCCGGCGAGACGAACGTGCTTCCCGGACCACGTCGGTCAGCGATCGCGGTAGTAGATGTTCCCGCCGACGACCACGCGGTTCGGCGAGCGAAACGCTCGGGGATGGCGGACCCGGTCGGCCAGCCCCGAGACCTTCCAGGTGAACGTCGACCACTTACACAGCCAGAAGCCGAAGGCGATCACCGCGAATCCCGTGACGGTGGCCTCGGTGACCGGTTCGCCCAAAAGCGCCCAGCCGCTCGCGGTCGCGACCACGGGGCTCGCGTAGTTGACGAGGCTGGTCTCGATCGGGCCGACGCGTCCCTGGAGGTCGAAGTACGCCAG
>CAYVQH010000257.1:0-1647 GCA_964454105.1 uncultured Halobacteriales archaeon
TCGACGAGGAAGGCGTCGTGGCCGTGGTCGGACTCGACGACGTGATGGGCGGCGTCGCTGGTGGCACGAAACGCCTCCGCAAGGCGCTCGGACTGGGCGACGGTGAAGTGCCAGTCGCCGGTGAAACTCATCAACAGCGCCTCGCCCGAGAAGGCCGCGAGCGCGTCGGAGTCCGACTCGTAGCCCGCCGCCAGGTCATAGTTGTCCATCGCCCGGGTGAGATAGAGGTAGCTGTTGGCGTCGAACCGGTCGACGAACTTCCGTGACTGGTAGTCGAGATACGACTCGACGTCCCGGTAGGGAAAGAAGTCGGCGGCGGGATCGGCCGGAAACGCCTCGCGGTGGGTGTCCCGTCCGGCGGCCCGGCGGCCGAACTTCCGCTCCATCGAGGCCTTCGAGAGGTACATCATGTGGCCCAACTGTCGCGCCAGCGCCAGCCCGTCGTCGGGTTCGGGCCCGCCGTAGTAGTCGCCGCCCCGCCAGTTCGGGTCGGTCGTGATCGACCGGCGAGCGATGGCGTCGAGCCCGAGACACTGGGCATCGAGGCGGGCGGCGGTGGCGACGGGCGCGACCCGGCGCACGTCGTCGGGGTACCGGGCGGCCCAATCCAGCGCGTTCATCCCGCCGACCGAGCCCCCGACGACGGCGTGGAGCCGACCGACCCCGAGGTGATCGAGCAGCGCGCGCTGGGCGCGCGTCCAGTCGCCGACCGTCACCGGGGGGAACTCGATGCCGTAGGGCTCGCCCGTCTCGGGGTTCTCGCTGGGCGGTCCCGACGAACCGTAACACGAGCCGGGGACGTTCGCACAGACGACGAAGTACTCGGCGGTGTCGATCGCCTTGCCCGGCCCGACGATGTCCTCCCACCACGCGGAGGCCTGGCCGGCGGTGTCGTCGCGAAACGAGCCCGAGACGTGGGCGCTGCCGGTCAGCGCGTGACAGATCAGCACGCAGTTCTCGCCCGAGAAGTCGCCGTAGGTCTCGTAGGCGATCTGGAGGTCGGGGATCGACTCGCCGCACTCGAAGCGGAACTCCCCGAGCGAGGCGACCTCGCGGTTGCCGCTCATGGTTCCGGACGCGTGGCGATCCCGATCGCTCGATCCAGGTCGGCCAGGAGGTCCTCCGGGTCCTCAATCCCCACGGAGAGCCGAACGAGGTCCTCGGTGACGCCGCTGGCCTCGCGCTGTTCGGGCGAGAGCTGGCCGTGGGTCGTCGAGGCGGGGTGGATGATCAGCGTCTTCGCGTCGCCGATGTTGGCGACGAAGCTGATCAGATCGACGGCCTCACACACGCGTTTCCCGCCCTCGAAGCCGTTCTCCAGCCCGAAGGCGATCATGCCGCCGAACCCGCCTTCCAGGTACTCGCGGGCGTTGTCGTGGGTCGGATGCGACTCCAGTCCGGGGTAGGTGACCCACGCGACGGACTCGTGGTCCGCCAGGAACTCGGCGACGATCCGCGCGTTCTCGCAGTGTCGTTCCATCCGGAGGGGGAACGATTCGAGCCCTTGGAGGGTCTGCCAGGCGTCGAAGGGTGCCTGCTGGGCGCCCAGTGCCCGCAGCGAGCGAAACCGGGCGGCGGCGGCGAACGGTGCTTCGGGAAAGTCGCGCCCGAAGTCGATCCCCTCGTAGGCGGGGTTCTCCCCCGAGA
>CAYVQH010000258.1:0-1628 GCA_964454105.1 uncultured Halobacteriales archaeon
CGGACGTAGGCGGCCCAGTCGCGCCCGTAGGCGCCGAGGCGCTCGCGCGGTTCGCCCTCCTCCACTTCGACGCCGGCCTCGCTTAGCTCGTCGAGGTAGCCCTCGATCGCTCCGCGGGAGTCGGTGTCGTCCGAGCGAAGCAACAGACAGACGTGTTCGCCGTCGGCGTCGAACTCCTCCTCGACGGGCACGAGGTGGAGATGGCGCCCCCCGGCGACGACCGCGACGAACGGCAGTTCGTCGTTCTCGAACTTCTCACGGTCGCGGATCGGCAGGCCGAGCAGGTCGTGATAGAAGCCGAGGGCACGGTCGATATCGCTCACCCGGATCGCGACGTGGTCGAGATCGGAAACCTCGATCACGCCGTCCTCACCCCGTGGGATGCCCGGTCGTCGAAGTCGAGGTCGAGGTCGGGATCGAGGATCGCGGCGGACGGACGGGCCCGTTCGCGCCGTGGCGGTCCGTGGATCCGGAAGGGATGTGGAGTCCGGCTCATGGGTGAGGAAGAACGCCGATCGACAAAGCTTCGGGGGCGGATCGGAAGCCATCCGAATGCATCGTATCGCCGACCGGGCGTCTATGGACGGGGTGTGCGGGTCGGCAGGACGTGAACCGCATCCGCTGACGGGGGATCGAACCGGCTGGGATGGAGGACGCTCGCGACGAGTTCGAGGGAGTCGACGAGCCGGTGACTCGGTCGGTTGAGGTACGTCGAACCGTCGACGACGTGGACCCGGCCCTCGCGGACGGCGGTCAGCTCCGCCCAGCCCTCCCGGCTCCGGAGCTCGTCGGCGTGCTCGATCGTCTGTTCGACCTCGAACCCGCAGGGTGCGACCACCAGCGCCCCGGGGTCGTACTCGAGGACAGACCCCCACTCGACGGGCGTCGAGGCCTCGCCGGCGCCGACGACGCCGTACTTCCCACCCGCGATCTCGAACAGTTCCGGCACCCAATGGCCCCCGATCATGACCGGGTCCATCCAGTCGAGGTCGAGGACCCGCGGGCGCTCCCCGGAATCGTCGGGTGCGCGCTCGCGGACACGCTCGATGCGCGCCCGCAGGTCCCCGACGAGCTCGGCCGCCCGTTCTTCACGATCCAGCGCCCGCCCGATCCGCTCGATATCGGAGAGGATGTCGTCTAAACAATGGGGATCGGTCGTGAGCACCTCGCAGTCCAGCCCCAGCTCCGCGACGGCCTCCCGGACGAGGACGGTGTCGACCGCACAGACGTCGCAGACCCCCTGGGTGACGATCAGATCCGGGTCGGCGCGTTCGAGTTCGTCCATGCGGATCTCGTAGACCCCGCCCGCGCGCTCGGCGCTCAGGACCTGCTCGTCGATGGTCGCGCTGTCGGCGCTCGCGTCGACGCTCGATCGGGTGATCTCGGGCAGGTCGCACACCGTGGGCGGGTGATCGCAGCTATGCGAGACCCCGACGGGCTCGACGCCCAGCGCACAGACGATCTCGGTCGCGGAGGGCAACAGGGTGAGGACGTTCATACTCCCAGTACGGGGTGGAGTGGCATAGCTTCCGGGACCGATGGCGACTTCGGGATGGACCGTAGAGCCTAGCGTGATGGGTCGGTGGAGCTACCGGGCGACGGTCATCACGCTGTGTACGCTCGCGTTC
>CAYVQH010000259.1:0-1611 GCA_964454105.1 uncultured Halobacteriales archaeon
TGATCGGCCAGGACATCTGGCAGCGGGTCTTCACCGCCGACGGCCCCCGCACGGCCCGCGTGGGTAACATCGCGACCGGCGCCTACGCGGTCGTCTACGGGATCGCGACGGCACTGTTGGGAATGATCGCTTTCGTGCTGTTCCCGGCGATCGAGAATCCCGACCTCGCGCTCCCGACGATGGTTCTCGAAACCGTCCCGGTCGGCCTCTCCGGGCTGATCCTCGCGGGATTCATCTCGGCGATGATGTCGACCGCCGATTCGGCCCTGCTCGCTTCGAGCACGCTGTTCACGAACGACGTCTACCGCCGGTTCATCGACCCCGACGCGAGCGACAAACGGTACACCACTGCCTCCCGGATCGGCATCGTCGTGTTGGGTGTCGTCTCGATCTGGGCCGCGGTCGTCATCGGCGACGTGGTCAACGCGCTGACGCTCGCGTACAACCTGCTGACGGGCGCGGTCTTCGTTCCCATTCTGGGCGCGTTCTTCTGGAAGGGTGCGACCTGGCAGGGGGCGCTCTCGGCGATCGTCGGTAGTTCGCTCGTGGTCGTCGCGAGCATGGCGCTGTACGGCTTCGGATCGAACCTCCCGAATCATCTACGGGCTCGCGACGAACCTCGTCCTCTTCGTCGGCGTGAGCATCGTGACGGGCCCACCACCGAGGGAAAAGCTCGAACGGTGGCTCGCGGACACGTCCGCCGAGCCGACCATCGAGTGAGGGCTGCGCAGCTTTATTGATGAGGGTCTCGAAATCCGGCCATGCTCCACGCAGAGGGCCCGCTGCTCTCGCTCGACCTCACGGACCGCAGCCACGACACCGAGGACATCGACGACGTTCTGTCCGAGTTTATCGGCGGCCGGGGCGTCGGAACGAAGCTCGCCTTCGAACGAACCCCGTTCGACGCCGATCCGCTGGGACCGGAAAACCGGCTCTACTTCACCACCGGCCCGATGCAGGCCAGTCGGATGAGCTACACGGGCCGAACGAACGCGACCGCACTTTCCCCCCTTACCGGAGGACTCGTCTCCTCGAACGCCGGCGGGTTCGTCTCGCGGAACCTCGCCGGGACGGGCTACGGCGCGATCGAGCTAGTAGGAAGGAGCGACGAGCCGGTCGCGATCCACGTCACGGATCGGGGGGTCGAGTTCGATCCGGTCCCCGATCTCGAGGGCGCGCTCGTCTCCGAGGTGACCGAGTACGTCGCCGACCGCGACCTGAACGAGGAGAACGCCGTCGCGATCGGCCCGGCCGGCGAGAATTTGGTGAGATTCGCCTCGATCATGACCACCGAGTCCCGGGCGTTCGGCCGCGGCGGGCTCGGCGCGGTGCTGGGATCGAAGAACGTCAAGGCGATCACCTTCGACGGCGATTCGCACCCCGAGATCGAGATCCCCGACGTCCAAAACGACGTCCACCGCGAGGCCGCCACCACCGACCACATCATGAAGCGGCAGGGCACCACCTCGGTGACGGACCTGGCAAACGAGGTCAACGGCCTGCCCACGCGCTACTTCTCCGAACAACAGTTCGAGGGCGCGGAGGGGATCAACGGGGATCGCGTCGAGGAGAAGAAGTTCAAGAAGGGGACCTGTTCTGCGTGTGCGTTCG
>CAYVQH010000260.1:0-1592 GCA_964454105.1 uncultured Halobacteriales archaeon
CCGCGGGTCGGACAAAAGGGCAAGGATTGAAGCCCCCGGCTTCCTCGGTGATAGGTAATGAGCTTCGAGATACCCGAGGACCTGTACTACCTCGAATCGCACGAGTGGATCGACCCCGACACCGGTCGGGTGGGGATCAGCGAGTTCGCGCAGGACGAACTCGGCGACGTGGTGTTCGTCGAGCTCCCAGACGAGGGCGAGGACCTCACGCAGGAGACTGAGTTCGGCGTCGTCGAGTCGATCAAGGCCGTCTCGGATCTCTACTCGCCCGCAAGCGGTACCGTGACCGAAGTCAACGAGGCGCTGTTCGACCGCCCCGAACTCGTCAACGACGACCCCTTCGGCGAGGGCTGGATGCTCGAACTCGACTTCGAGGAGGACGACCTCGGCGGGCTGCTCTCGGCCGACGAGTACCGCGATCAGATCGAGTAGCGAAACCCCGGCGTTCATGTACTCGTACCCGTAAGACCCGCCATGAACCGGCGGACAGACGCCACGCTTTTCAGGAGTTATGACAGCACGAAATAGCCACGGTAGCCCCTTTGCACCGCACACCGACGAGGAGACGACCGCGATGCTCGACGCCATCGGCGCGGAAAGCGTCGAGGACCTGTTCGACATTCCCGAGTCGGTCCGCTTCGACGGCGAGTTCGGGATTGACTCGACGGGTGAGCGCGAACTCCGGGCGGAGATGCGAACCCTGTTGGGGAGAAACGACGACCTCACGGAGTTCCTCGGACGCGGCCACTACGACCACTACGTCCCCTCGCTGGTCGACCACCTCGCGGACCGCTCCGAGTTCCTCACGAGCTACACGCAGTACCAGCCCGAGATCACGCAGGGCTTCCTTCAGGTCCTCTTCGAGTACCAGTCGATGCTCGTCGAGTTAACGGGGTTGGAAGTCGCGAACTGCTCGATGTACGACGCCGCGACGGCGCTCGGAGAGGCGGCGACCCTCGCCGATCGGGTCAGGCAAACGAGCGGCCACCGGGTGCTCGTGCCCGACCTGATGCGCGAGGAACGCCGCTCCGTACTGGAGAACTACGTCGACGGAACGGACATGACGGTCGAGACCTACCCGCACGACGACGCGAACGTCGATGTCGAGGCATTGGCCGAACTCGCGGACGGAGAGACGGTGATGATCTACGCCGAGAACCCCACGGTTCGGGGCACCATCGAGGAGGACTTAGGGGAGGTCGCCGACCTGACCGACGAGAACGACGCGCTGTTCGTCCTCGGCTCCGATCCGGTCGCACTGTCGGTGCTCGAAGAGCCCGCGACGGTCGGTGCGGACGTCGTGATCGGCGACGCCGCGACGCTGGGGCTGGGAACGAGCTACGGGATGGGCCTTGGCCTCTTTGCCACCCGCGAGGAGTTCGTCCGGCAGGTCCCCGGGCGGTTGGTCGGCGCGAGCACCGATTCCGCGGGCGAGCGCGCCTACACGCTGACGCTCCAGACCCGCGAACAGCACATTCGTCGCGAGCGCGCGACCTCGAACATCTGTACGAACCAGGCGTGGGTCGCGCTGCGGACCGCGATCCACGCCGCCTCGCTGGGTCCCTCCGGACTCGTGGACCTCGCACGCGACT
>CAYVQH010000261.1:0-1590 GCA_964454105.1 uncultured Halobacteriales archaeon
CTCGATCGTTTCGGGATCGGTCCGGAAGTAGGGGACGTACTCGCTCATGTGGTGGCTCGATTCAGTGACGAACGCGCCGAAATGTTCGAGCATCTCGAAGCGTACCGTGTCGCGCTCGTAGATCCCTTCATCCGCCATCGCGTCCCGGAGTCGGGGATAGAGATCCTTGCCGTCGCGCTCGAGGGTGAGAAACCACGCCATGTGGTTGATGCCGGCGACCCAGTAGTCGAGTTCCTCCTGGGGCACCCCGAGATAGTCGGCGATCGCCTCGGCGGTGTGGGGGACGCTGTGACAGAGCCCGACGGTCTCGACGTCGGTCGCCTCGTGGATCGCTCCACAGCAGATCGCCATCGGGTTCGTGTAGTTCAGGAGGAGGGCATCGGGACAGAGTTCCTCCATATCGTCGGCGATCTCGAGCATCGTCGGGATCGTTCGAAGTCCCCGAAAGATCCCGCCCGGCCCCAACGTGTCGCCGATCGCCTGCTCGACACCGTACTCCTCTGGAATCCGGATCTCGTTTTCGAACGGCTCGGTGCCGCCGACGTTGATCATGTTGAGGACGTACTCCGCACCGTCGAGGGCCTCGCGGCGGTCAGTCGTCGCCTCGATCGTTGCCTCGACGTCGCCGTTTTCGACCATCGCGCGGGCGACGCGGGCCGTCTGCTCTAAGCGATGCTCGTCAACGTCCATCAGAACGATCTCGCTGTCGGCGAGTTCCGGAAAGGAGAGGAGATCGCCGACGAGCGTCTTCGCGAACACCATGCTTCCGGCCCCGACGAACGCGATCCGTGGCATGTCAGTTCCCACCGAGTTGGCGTGCATAAAGCTACCGTCGTTGCCCGTTTCGCCGGCGTTTCGGGACGGGGTCGGAAATACGTTCCATAAATACCAGTATAGAATAATAGCTGGACTAAATATATTTCTGGCACCGTCTCGGATTGATCTCGATTCGAGATACAGGGCGTTATGGAGCGACAGTGGATATATCCTGCCGGATCGAAGCCGATATCCGCCTGTTTCGGTCCGGATTCAATATCGGCTCCATTCCCCGCCGCATACGTCCGTATCTCGGGAGAACGGAATCGGGCCACCTGGACGGGTGAATTATACGGAATCGGGGCAGAGCTAGAATTAGTTCGATAGCGTATATCAGATCGAGAGGCCGGCGTGCCATCGATCGACGCCGGCCTCTCGTTTTACCTCGTCCATCCGCGCCAGAAGGGTAACCGCGAGGGAGGCGGTTTCGGCGGCACGGAGTTCGCCCTCGGTTCGGAACTCGCCCGTCTCGCGGTTGGCGTAGACGCTACAGACCGCGCCGGCCCGCAGGTCGTAGATCGACGCAAGCGTGAGGATGGCGCTGGCTTCCATCTCGATGTTGGTGACGTTCGCCTCCTGAAGCTCCTCAACCAGTCCCTCGCTTCCGGCGGCCTCGAACCCATCGAAGCCGGGCCGTCCCTGGCCCGGATAGAAGGAGTCGGCGCTCATCGTGATCCCGGTGTGGTAGTCGTAGCCCAGGCGTTCGGCGGCGGCGACGAGCGCCGAGACGACCTCGTGGTCGGCGCTGGCGGGGTAGTCCTCGCGGACGTACTC
>CAYVQH010000262.1:0-1572 GCA_964454105.1 uncultured Halobacteriales archaeon
CTGCCCACCCGCCGGCCCTACGACTCGGCGGTCGCGCCGGGATTCATGGCCGTCGGCGATTCGGCGGGTCACGTCAACCCCACGACCGGCGGCGGGATCGCGGGTGCGGCCTACGCGGGCGAGTATGCGGGTGAACAGGCGATTCGAGCGATCGAGACCGGCGACGTGAGCGAGGGGGCGCTTTGGGACTACAACGAACGCGTGATGGACCACTACGGCGGGCGGTACGCCGCGCTGGACGTCTATAACGTCATGGCGACCGCGGGGGACGTCTCGGATCTCACCGGGCTGCTCGCCTCGCTGCCCGGCGAAAACCTGGCAGAAGCGCTCTACTCCGGCAGCACGGACTTCGGACTGCGGCTCAAACTCAAGGCCGCGGTCGAGAGCTTCGGCCACTGGGGGACGATCCTCGACTTCTACAAGACCAAGCGCCACGCCGACGAACTCCTCGACCATTACAAGCGCTACCCCGATCGGCCCTCGGCGCTCGCGGGCTGGCAGCGCGAGCGCGACGCCATCATGGATCGGATTTACGAGACGACGGGCGCAGAGGCGAAGTACTGACCGGCCGTGAATTCGCGAGTGCCAACATGGATTACGGCCGGACGCGTCACTGACGGACGATGACAGGGTTTCCGGACTACCTCGACGTCGACTACGCGGACGGCGGGGGGCAGACCCCCGCGGACTATCCCACCCTCGACGCCAAGATCGAGAAGGCCATCGAGGTCACCCACGTCGCCCTCCGGGAGTACCGCGATCCGGCGGTGCTGTGGACCGGCGGGAAGGACTCGACGCTCGTGCTCCACTTCGTCAGACGGGTCGCCCGCGAGTTCGGACTGGATGTCCCGCCGGCGGTGTTCATCGACCACTACCAGCACTTTCCGGCCGTCCTCGCGTTCGTCGATCGCTGGGCCGACGAGTGGGACCTCGACGTGATCCATACGCGCAACGAGGATTTCGCGCGTCTCGGGGCCGAGCCCGGCGACGAGATACCGCTGGACGTCCTGAGCGAGGACAACCGGCGCGAACTACGCGAACGTCTCGACTATGAGGGCGGGACGTTCCGATTCAGTGCCGACAGCTACGAGGGCAACCACCTGCTCAAGACCGTCGCGCTCAACGAGGTCATCCGTGAAGGTGGGTTCGACGGGGTCTTCTCGGGCGTTCGCTGGGACGAACAGGAGGCCCGCGCCGACGAGACGTTCTTCAGCCCACGTCACGATCCCGACATCTACCCGCCCCACGACCGCATCCAGCCCATCCTGCAGTTCGACGAGGCGGCGGTCTGGGACGCCTTCTGGTACGTCGTCGTGCCCGAGACGGTCGAGGGCTACCCCGAGGAGGGTCACGTCCCCCAGGACTACGACGACCTGCCCGAGGGCATTTCGCAGGAGGACATCCCGATCTCGCCGAAGTACTTCGAGGGCTTCCGGTCGCTCGGCAGCGAGATCAGCACCCAGAAAAGCGAGGAGGAGCCGGCGTGGCTCCAGGACCTCGAAGGGACCACCGAGCGGGCGGGCCGCGCCCAGGACAAGGAGGACCTGATGGAGCGCCTGCGCGATCTGGGCT
>CAYVQH010000263.1:0-1554 GCA_964454105.1 uncultured Halobacteriales archaeon
TGGGCGCGACGCGCTTTACCGTCTCGACGAGCGTCGTCGTCCCCGCCTCGATCTCGGGGATCGCCTCCTCGTACATCCTCGCGCTCAGTCGGGCCATCGGCGAGACGATGGCCGTCACCATCGCGGCGGGCAACACGCCGCGGCTGATCGATCTCACCGACCCCGCAGGGGTCTTCCTCAACTCGATCCAGACGATGACCGCGGCGATGGTCCAGCTCGGTGCGAGCGACGTGACCGGCCAGTCGATCGCCTACAGGAGCCTCTTCGCGGTCGGACTCACGCTGTTCGTCATCACGTTCGTCATGAACCTGATAAGCGAGTGGGTCGCCTCGCGCTACCGGGAGGTGTACCGCTGATGGCGACCGAAACCGAATCGGAGGGGACGGCGTTCGGCGAGGTCAGTCGCGCGAAGGACGTCGTCTTCGAGTACGTCACGCTCGCGGCGACGCTGCTCGGCATCGTCGCGCTCGCGGTGTTGATGGCGTACGTCACCGTCGACGCCGTCGGCTGGCTCGACTGGCAGTTCCTCACGAGTCCGCCCCATCCCCTCGCCGAGCAGGCGGGGCTCTTTCCGGCGCTCGTCGGCTCGATCGCCCTGATGGTGATCATCGCACTGGTCACGTTCCCGCTCGGGGTCGGCGCGGCCATCTATCTCGAGGAGTACGCCTCCGACGGCCGCCTGACGCGGTTCATCCAGCTCAACATCGCGAACCTCGCGGGCGTCCCCTCGGTGGTCTACGGGCTGTTGGGGCTCGGGCTGTTCGTCCAACTGATCAACTTCGGCTATGGCACCCTGCTCGTGGCCGGGTTCACGGTGTCGCTGTTGATCCTCCCGATCGTCATCATCTCTGCACAGGAGGCGATCCGGTCGGTCCCGGACTCCCTGCGACAGGCCTCCTACGGCATGGGCGCGACGAAACGCCAGACGATCCGCAACGTCGTCCTCCCCCGGTCGCTGCCCGGGATCATGACGGGGACGATCCTCGCGCTGGGGCGGGCGATCGGCGAGACCGCGCCGCTGATCATGATCGGCGTGCCGACGACGGTCTTCGGCGTGCCCAACGGCCTGTTCGCGAAGTTCAGCGCGATGCCGATGCAGATCTACACCTGGTCGAGCTACCCCGACACGGCCTTCCAGTACGGCGTGGTTTCGGCGGGCGTCGTGACGCTGCTGGTGGTACTGCTTTCGATCAACTCGATCGCGATACTCATCCGCAACAGGTATCAGACGGAGAACGCATAATGACTCAGAAGAACATGACGACATCGGGATCGGACGAGGGGACAGGGAGTGAATCGACCGCGTCGGCGAACCCGGGCAGCGGGATCGCGGACCAACGAGCGCAAACGGGGACGAGGATGGACGCCGGGACCGAGTCATCGGCCGGGCGAACCGTCATCGAGAGCCGCGATCTGGACGTCTACTACGGCTCCGATCAGGCGCTCGACGACATCGACATCGAGATTCCCGGCCGCGAGGTGACGGCGATCATCGGTCCCTCGGGCTGTGGGAAGTCGACGTTCCTCCGGTGTATCAACCGGATGAACGACCTC
>CAYVQH010000264.1:0-1504 GCA_964454105.1 uncultured Halobacteriales archaeon
GGCGAGGGCTACCGCGAGATCGGGCGCCTGCTCGCGGCGCCCGCCCGCCTCGGGCTCACGGCGACGTTCGAACGCCCCGACGGCGCCCACGAGGTGATCGCGGAGATCGTCGGGCCGCTCGTCCACCGCGTCGGGGCCGACGAACTGGCGGGCGACCACCTGGCGAACTACGATATCAAGCGCCTCGCGGTGTCGCTCACCCCCGACGAACGCGAGGCGTACGAGCGCAACCAGGAGGTGTTCACCGACTACCTCGCCCGATCGGGGATCCAGATGCGCAGCGGCTCGGACTACCAGGAACTGGTCAAGCGGTCGGGATCGGATCCCGAGGCCCGGGAGGCCCTGCTCGCTCGCCAGCGCGCACGGGAGCTCATGTTCGGCAGCGCGGCCAAACTCGAGGCCCTCGAGGAAATCCTCGACGACCACCGCGGCGAGCGGACGATCGTCTTCACGGCCCACAACGACCTCGCGTACGACGTCAGCGAACGATTTCTGATACCGACGATCACCCACCAGACCGGCGCCGCCGAGCGACGGGAGATCTTAGAGCGCTTTCGGGAGGGGACCTACACCCGAATCGCGACCTCGAACGTCTTGGACGAGGGGGTCGACGTCCCCGACGCGTCGGTCGCGGTGGTGCTCTCGGGCAGCGGCAGCGAGCGGGAGTTCACCCAGCGACTCGGTCGGATCCTCCGCCCGAAAACCGACGGCGGTCGCGCGCTCCTCTACGAGGTCGTCGCCGAGGACACCGGCGAGGAACGGGTCGCGAGACGGCGCCGTGACTGACGGTCAACGAGGACGGTGAACGCGTTTAGTTCGAAACCGAGCGGGGCTGTACTCGTTCGTGGAGGGAGGCGAGATAGCGGGCGACCTCGCGCTGCGTGTGGGAGCCGACGAGGTGCGTCTCGAGCGTCTGGTCCAGTTCGAGCGTTTCCCGACAGAGCGGACACTCGACCGGCGGTTCGTATGGCATTTGCTTACTCTCCGTCGGTTCGAGACAAATCGATGCAGCATGCATACGCTCGTCCCTCATCCGTTTCGGGCGACGCATCGATGAGACTCGAGCGGTACGGCGTCGATCCGTCTTTACCGCTCGGTTTCGGGAGAAACGGCGGGAGTGGGTTCGTACTCGGTCCGTCGTTCGCCGCCGAACGGCTCAACCTCGAACTCCGGTTTCGGTATCGGCCGAGGCGGTCGCCCGGAGTTGTCCCCGAAGGTACCGCTCGCCGCGCCGCGTCAGCCGATACTTGCCCCGTTCGACCTTTTCGACGAACCCGTGGTCCGCGAGTTCGATCAGGCGCCGGTTCACTTCCTTCCGGCTGAACCCGGTGTTGAAGGCGACGACCGCCGGCGTCAGCACGAGCTCAGTGCCGTGGAGCGCGCCGAGAATCTCGTCGTCCATCGGCGTCATCCACCCGGCCGGCCGTCGGACCCGCGACGGTTCGCTCAACAGCACGCGCTCCCACTCCGTCGTTCGCACGTCGTTCGTCACGGGATCGTAGAG